>NZ_BAAARV010000031.1:26067-68583 GCF_039532525.1 Dactylosporangium salmoneum | reverse complement strand
CGCCCCCGCGGCGAGGCATAGGCCAGGAACACACCAACCTGAGCGTTCTCGATCCGGCCCGCCGTCCCGGAGTACTGCCGCGCCACCCCGGCCGACTTCACACCCTTCTTCAGAAACCCCGTCTCATCCACCACCAACACCCCACGCCGGGCATCCCCGATCGCCTCCACCACCGCCGCGCGGACCTCGTCACGAACCCCATCGGTGTCCCACGCATAAAAGTTCAGCAACCGCTGCATCCGCTCAGGACCAACATCCCCAGCCACCTCCGCAAGGGTCCACCCGTTCTTCCGCTCCACCTCACCGAGCAGACCACGCACATAGACCCGCATCTGACGCCGCGACTCCACCCTCGGAAACAGACCAGCAAACCGACCCAGAAACGCCACAAACCCCGCCGACCACCCAGCAGCCATCTCCTCCAACACAGCACATCAAATACCACGACACCTGCCTATGTCACAACCTGTCGTTGCAGTATTAGAGCGTGTTTGAGAAGTGCCCTGGTTTGCTCGCCGAGCCTGCGTAACCGTCGGCATCGATGCGGCCAAAGTGGCCGAAGGTCTCAGCTGTGGAACTGCCCATCGGACCTGATCGACGAGCAGGTCTCGACCGACCTTGTCGGCCGGTTCCGCACCCGACGCTGTACCGTCCCTTGTGGCCTACTTCGCGGACCTGACGCCCTACGCGTACTTCCACAGCGACGAAGACGACGAAGACATCGTCTGGCGCGAATGGGGCGAGCTGAGCTACCGCCCGCGGTACGAGCGGCTCAACATCGGCTGGCTGGACGCGTCGCACCCATTTGACAGGGGCCCGGTTCCGGCCTGGTTCGCCGGCGCGCTACTCGACATCATCGACGGCCCACCCGTCAACGAAACTCGAGGCCTGCACGGCTGCGAGTTCTGCCCGCCGGGCACGGGCAGCATCGCCTATCCGCGGCCGCGCCGGAACTGGCTGGCGTACTACGAGATCAGGGTGCCGGCCGGGCCCGGCGTGATGTTCGCGGCGCCAGCGCTGATCTGGCATTACGTCACCGCGCACGACTACCGGCCGCCAGCGGAGTTCGTCGAAGCGGTGCAACGCTACGACGCCAACTGGGCCACCGAGCCGAGCCCCTGGATCCCGCCCGACGCGGAGCGCGACATCTGGAAACGCACCGCCAGGTAGCCGGCGTCAGCGCGACTCGACGACCGGGTCCAGCAGGTGTGGGGCGGCGTTGCACCCGGACTACCCGTAGCGGTCGGCGTGTCTGCGTGACTATCGATGTTGATGCGGCCAGGGTAGCCGGATGTCCCGGCAGCGGCGCTACCCATCGGACCTGACTGACGAGCAGTGGGCGCTGGTCGAGTCATTGTTACCTGCTGTGAAGCTGGGCGGCCGGCCGGAGAAACATCCACGGCGGTCCATTGTGGACAGTATCTTGTATGTGGTCCGGACCGGCTGTGCCTGGCGGTATCTGCCTGTCGACTTTCCGCCGTGGCAAACGGTCTACTGGTACTTCAAGCGGTGGGAAGAGGCCAAGGCCACTGAGGCGATGCTCGCCGCACTGCGGGAACAGACGCGAGTGCAGCAGGGTCGTCACCCGCAGCCCACCGCGGGAATCATCGACTCACAGAGTGTCAAGGGCGCTGACACTGTGGGGCGTGGCAGCCGGGGGTACGACGCTGGCAAGCGCATCAATGGCCGGAAGCGATTCATCGTCACTGACACGTTGGGCCTGCTCATCGTCGTGGTTGTACTCGCCGCCAACGTCCAGGACCGTGACGGGGCCAAGACCACCCTGCTGTCGCTCTACCTGACCACGCCGACCCGGTTCGTCTTCGCCGACGCCGGATTCGCCGGCAAGCTCGTCGACTGGGCCACCGCCATCCTGCGCACCACGCTGCACGTCGTGCGCAAACCCGCAGGCCAGCATGGCTTCGCCGTCATACCACGCCGCTGGTGCGTCGAACGCACCCTGGCCTGGCTCACCGCCCACCGACGCCTGGCCCGCGACTACGAACGCGACCCCTCCACCTCCGAAGCCATGATCCGCTGGGCCGCGATTAACACCATGACCGGTCGCATCACCCGAGGTCAGCCCGCCACTCGCCAGCCACGTTGGTCCTGGCCCGACGACAAATAGGACCACTTCTCAAACACGCTCTTAGGGGTTCGAGTCCCCTCAACCTTGGCCACTCTTTGGTGCTTAAAGGCTCCGCTGGCCGTTGCTCAGTGTGATGTTTCGACGAGTGGGTGGTTCTCTCCGGTGAGGGCTGCTGTTGCCGTGGCAACCTCGTGGATGTCGGCGCGGACATAGGTGGAGGTTGAGCCGGCGTCGTTGCGTCCTGTGTGGCCGGCGAATGCGCGGGCGATGGCATATCCGAAGTTGCGCTCGACCCAGGTCAACGTTGTGTGACGCAGCCAATGCGTGCTGATTCCTTGAATCGCGACCCAGGGGAGGTGTTTGCCGACGCGTTCCCACAGATAGTCGTACCGTCTGCGGGTGATCGGCTTGCCGGTGCGGTACCGCAAGAGTTGCCCGCGCCGATCCTCGCCGCCCCGCTGCTGACCGTGCTCGACCAGGTTTTGCATGAGTGTCGGCGAGACGGGCTGCCAGCGGACGGTCTCGCCCTTTTCGCGGAGCCGGATCAGGCATTGCTCCACGTCGAGGTCGATGGGGCGCAGCGCGAGGGCACCGCCACGGCGGCAGGCCGTCTCGACGTGCAGCCGTAGCAGCAGCGTGTCGAGCTCGGGGTCGTTCCCGGTCGTGGAGGCGATGGCGGAGACCTGGGACAGCTGCGCGTCGGTGAGTGCGCGGCGGGTGCTGGCCAGGCGCCGGGGCTTTGGCACGCGGATGGCGGGATTCGCCGACTCGGGCAGGAATCCGTCGGCGATCGCGTGCTGGTAGATGCAGCGCAGCGCCGCGATCATGTGTTCACCCGCGCTGCGGCCGCCGCGGGAGTTGCTGCGGACCACCGCGGCTGTTCGAGCGGACTCGGCCAGCTGCTTGATCTCCGACGCGGTCGGCTCGTCGATGCGGCGCTGCCCCCAGTTGTGCCTGATCCGCCGCCAGTAGGTGAGGTAGGCGCGTCGCGACGTCCGGAGGCACCTCGCTCGTGCGCATGTTGCTGCAGGTACTGCATCAGGGTGGGGGAGACCGGCTGCCAGCGCTCCGTCTCGCCCTTCTCCCGCAATCGGACCAGACACTGCTCCTCATCCAGATCGACGGGCCGCAACGCCAGCGCCCCGCCTCGGCGGCACGCCGTCTCCGTGTGCAGCCGTAGCAGCAGAGCGTCAAGTTCCGGGTCGTTGCCGCTGGACGCCGCGGCCGCGTTGAGCTCGGCGAGTTTCGCGTCTGCGAGCGCACCGCGGGTGCTGGGTAGCCGCCGCGGTTTCGGGACCTTCAGGGCCGGGTTCTCGTCCTTGGTGAGGTAGCCGTCGGCGACCGCATGGTTGTAGGCGCATCGCAGCGCCGCGATCAGGTTCTCCGCCGTTCCGCGGCCGGAGCGGGCGTTGCGCCGCAACACACGGTTGGCCTTCACGAACTCGACGAGGCCGCTGATGTCGGAGGCTTTCACGTCGTCCATCCGCCGCTCGCCCCACTGCTCTTCGATGCGGTTCCAATAGCTGCTGTACGCCCGTAGCGTCCCTGCCCCGACCGCGGCACGGACCACCGGCAGATACTCCCGGAATGTCGGCACCGCCGGCCGGACCGCGGGCGACTGCAGAAGCTCCTCCGGTGACACCCCCAGCCTGGACAGCAGCAGCCGTGCGGCGTCCAGGTCGGCGTCGCGACCGGACATGGGCACGGCCGTCATGCGGCACCGTCCCCGAAGTGCGTCGCGTGCAGTCCGGCGACGAGTTCCTCGAGCACCACCGGTGGGTGCACGATGAGTAGGCTGTTGACCGGGTCGGCAGCCAGCAGCACCCGGTCGCCGGCGCCGAGCCGGCACCAGTGCCGTGCCACCGCCGGCAGCCGGACGTGGCCGAGGCTGCTGAGCCGGAAGATGCCGTGCTCGTCCGCGGCGACCATGATCAGGCCCGCGTACGCCTGCAGGTGCAGCCGGGTGGCGTCCGTCCAGCCAAGCGCCCGTATCAGTGCGGCGTCCGCGACCCGCCCGTTCGTGTCGACCGTCGCCAGCCCGAACCGCAGCGTGCCGGCCGGGCGCTGGGTGAGCCGGGCGAGGGGGAGTGGTCCGCGCGGGCGCATCGAGCCGGTCGTGAGCGGGGAACGTGACTGCGGCAGGACAGAGGGGACGACAGCGGGGATCGGACCGGCGCTCATCGCAACCACCCGACCCATGCCACGTCGCGACGGCCAGGAACATGCGGCGGATACGCCGAAGCCGCGTGCTCGATTGCACTCGAACACGCGGCCCTCAGATACAGCATGTGTGCTGGGTTTTTGTGTCGAAGAGGGGACCCCACCCCACACATTGAGGCAACCCGCACGATGCAGGTGCCCATACGAGAATCTTAGGCATTTCGCGGTACGAACTCAAATGTGTCGCCGCGGGCTCACCCGCATCACCGTCGCAAATATGTCGGGCTCGGTAGCTTCGAACGTACCCTTCGAGGTCGCCGAAGATCCCAGCTGCCCCTGGTAACCGCTACGGGACGAACGTTGCATCGCGTTGGTCGACGACGAACGCGACGCTGTGCCGGGCTCGGGTGACCGCGACGTATAGGCGGTCGGGCGCCTTGAGCGGGTTCGGGTCAGCGGTCCGCAGGTAGGCGAGCATCGGCTTGGTTGGGAAGATGAGGACCCGGTCGTAGGTGCTGCCTTTGGACAGACCGATGTTTAGTGCGGGAAGGCCCATGGTTGGCACGGCTCGGCTGTTACGCAGGACGGTCGGTCCGTATTTTGCAATGTAGGCGGGCACGTCGGTGTGGGCGATCGCGAAGATGCCGTCATGGCCGGTCCGTTCGTCGTTGCGGGATTTGGTCGGTGGCATGGTCGGGTAGAGCGCGTCGGCCCAATCGCAGATCTGCTGATTGCATCGCCAGCTTTCGGCGCGGGTTTCGACGGTGCACCGATCGTTTCGTGTCTGAAGCCAATTCAGCAGTCCGGCGCCGCGATACTTCTTGTTGCGTGGGGAGTTGTTCGTGGCGAAGGTGTGCTGGCGGGGATCGCCGACGGCGATGATTTCGATGCCGGACCGGAACAGCCGGTCGAGGAAGTCGAGGTCGTAGCCGACGAGGTCCTGGAGTTCGTCGACGTAAATCCGGTCGTACATGGCGGCGAGGCGGCGGACGGCCGCGCCGCCGCTTGCTTCGTCGACGCGGCAGGCGAAGTCGGCAACGCCGTCCCTGTACAGGTTGGCACCCCGGTCGAAGTAGAACTTCCGCAACTGGTCGCGAGGGGTGTAGCGCGGCCGCTGACCGGTGAAGTTGAGCGAGTGGATGAAGTCCGGCTGGTCGAGCAGCGCCGCCTGGTAGGGGCGGGCGGCTTGGTTCACCAGGAATGAGAACCAGCCCAGCAGCGTGATGTTGCCGGGCACGATCCCGGTCTGCTCCTGCAGCCGGCGGGTGATCTGGGCGAGGTTCTCGGTGGTGTAGGTGGTGATAAGTGTCCGCCGGTCTGGCTGCTCAGCCGCGCCGTCAATGATGAGCTGCGTCTTGCGGGATCCGGCGGCGGCAAGGATGACGCGGTTAGAAGGAGATGGCATCGACGATGTACTCCGGCATGACGATCGTCTCCGTGGACTCCGCGACCGCCAGCGCCCAGGTGGTCTTGTTGGCCAGCATGTAGTCCAGCAGGGCCGCTTCGGTCGGATGGTTCGTGCCGAGCACCTTGTTCATCCGCTGCAGCCCGTTGACCGCGATGACCTGAGGCTCCAACGTGGTCGGGTCGCCCTTGCCGATGTGGATGGTGATGAACTGGTGCGCGATGTAGTCGGCGTACTTCGCGGCCATCTTCTGCAGGTCCCCATCGTTGTCGTTGACGACCGCGACGCGGCGGCGGAGCGGGACGGCGAGGTCGAGGAACCGTTTTGCCGACAACCCCCGCACGTTGATGACGTCGACTCCGTCCGCTATCGGCAGTTTGCCGTGGACGTCGGAGTAGGCCCGCTGGACGATCAGCTCGTCGGAGGGTCCTTCGACGAGAATCACCCGACTGGCCAGGACGAGCCGCAGCGTGTCATAGCCGGAGAGCTTCTTGAAGTAGTCGACCGTGGAAGGCGGTAGGTCGGTGATCCGGTGACCGCCCTCCGGGGACAGCAGGACGAGCTCGTCGAGGCCGAGCTTGTTGAGGATGTACGCGCTGTGCGTGGTCACCAGGACCTGCTTGCCCGCGCACTTCTGGATGACTTTGTCGATCAGCTGGTTGAGGGTGGAGAACGAGACGTGGTTCTCGGGTTCCTCGATCAGCACGACGTGCGTGTCCTTGACCTTCTTGCGATTCAGCGCGAGCAGGATCTTCAGCGTGCTCTGCTCGCCTTTGCCGACGTACGGGAAGGGCAGGTCGTCCAGGTGCGGTACCAGGCTACGTTCCCATCCGGACCGCTGCGACAGGTCGATCGACAGCGTCAGCCGCCGGTCGCTGATGTCACCGCGGTCCCCGGCCAGTTTCTCGTTGACCGCGGCGACGGCGTCGATGCCGGAGAACGTCTCGCGCAGGCTGCGGTACGAGCGTGACAGTTCAACCCGTTCGTTCGGTTCGAGGTTGCTGCCGATGATCGTCTGCAGGTAGGCGTCGGCGCCGTGTTGCAACCGGATCGCGGTCGCGTCGATCAGCGAGGCCGTCGCGGGCACGCTGCGTGCCGTGACGCCGTTGCCGTCGAAGCCCAGCCAGTCAATCTTGTAGTACTCGGCCGGCACGGTCGAGATCTGCGCCGGGTGGGCGATATAGGCTTCGTACTCGTCGCGGAAGTCGTCATTGAACGCCACCCGGATGCGGACGCCCGGGACGTCCTCCCGCAGCGAGTTGTTCGTCCCCTTCAGCCGTGCGTGTTCTTCGACGTCGTCGAAATGGACCTCGATCAGGATCTCCGGTGGCGTCGGCCGCGCCCCGGCGTGCAGTGCCTCGATGTACGTCCGGGTCGTCTGGAGGTTGAACAGGAAGGGTGAAAGCTCTGCTGCGATGGCGACACCGTTGAGCCGGCTGGTCAGCGCAAGATTGACCGCCTCGAGCAGGGTCGACTTGCCGACGGCGTTGTTGCCGACGATGACGTTCATGCCAGGGGCGAGGTCGAGGGCGAAGTCCTGGAACACCTTGTAGTTCTTGATGACGATCTTCTTGAGCATCGAGCGATGCCTCCTGCGCGTGATCGTGTCGCTGACGCGTGCGGCTCGCCAGCCGAAGGGCGAAACCTTCAACGATCGATGTGGCGTGACGCGACGCCTCGGACGCAAAGAATCACCCGTTCGGGGGGCCTTGGCGGACGAGCGGCCAGGGGTAGTACAGCGTCGGCGCGTCGGCTGCAACGCGAGCGAACCGGGCCTGATCCGGCCGTGCAAAGTCCTGGGGTGGCTGTCTGGCCAGCAGCGAAAGGGCTCGACATGGGGGTCGATTTGAACCGGTACCGGCGCCGCGATCGTTTGCTCGACTGTCGGTGCTTGAATGCACATGTGCGGGCGTCGAAGCAGGAGCAGACCGGAACTGCCGGGGCGAACGAGGTTGCCGCGAACTTCGAGCGCATCGGATGGGGAGTCGCTCGTAACTCCGAACATGACCTTGGCGCGGACCTGTTCCTCATGGTGCGGGATCATCGGCTCGTCGATCTCGGCGTCGTCGTCGGTGCTCAGGTGAAGGCTGGCCCGTCCTTCTTCCGTGAACCGAAACGAGACCACGATGGGGCGGTCGTGGGCTGGTGGTTTCGGGAGCCCGATCGTGATCATTTCGATTGGTGGCTTGCCCATCGCCTGCGCCACTTCATCGTTTTGCATGATCTCGGCACGCGGACGTCCTACTGGGCGCCGATCACGAAGGAGACGGTTGAGTCGACCGGAGTCGGTGCCAAAGTCTTCGTTCCGGCGGCCAATGTCGTCGACGCTGGGTGTGCTGATGCGCTGTTTGCCGACGCACTAAGATCGTGTCTCATTTGGGGTGTTTGACCAGTTTGCGGTAGCAGATGAGGGCGCAGGCGATGTTGGTGAACACGGCGAAGTGGTCGGCGTAGCGGTCGTAGCGGCGTACCAGGCGCCGGTAGCGCATGGTGCGCTCGATGACCCAGCGGTGACGGCCGTGCCGTTGTGAGGACTCGACCTTCTTGCGGGCGATCCGCACGATGACGCCGCGCCGGCGGACCTCAGCCCGCAGTGCTTTGTGGTCGTAGGCTTTGTCGGCGTGTAGCTTGTCGGGTCGGCGGCGAGGGCGGCCGACCCGGCCGGAGACTGCGGGCATGCCGTCCAGCAGTGGCAGCAGCACCGCCGCGTCCGGGGTGTTCGCTGCGGAGATGGCCGTGGTCAGCGGCAGGCCGCCACGGTCGACCATGGCATGGATCTTGCTGCCGGGCTTGCCGCGGTCGACCGGGCTCGGCCCGGTCAGATCCCCCTTTTCAGCCCGCACCTGGATCGAGTCGATCACCGCCCTCGACCAGTCCAGCACCTCAAGGGCCTGCAGCCGCTGCAGCACCGCCAGGTGCAGCGCCGGCCACAACCCGGCCTCCGTCCACTCAGCGAAGCGGCGGTGCGCCGTGGCGCGGGTGACGCCGAACATCGCCTCCGGCAGCTTCCACCACGAGCACCCGGCCTGGGTCAGATAGCAGATCGCAGCCAGCACCGCCCGGTCGTCCACCCGCCGCCGGCCACCACCCTGCGGCCGCACCGGCGCCGGCGGGATCAACGGCGCCGCGATCTCCCACAGAGCATCAGGACACCAACGCTCCACATCGGACACGCCGAAGATTCAACATCAACCTGGATCGGTTGTCAGCCCCAAATGAGACGCGGTCTTACTGGACGTTTGATTCTGGTTGGGATGGATAACGTCCGGTCCGCCCATCGACAGTCACTGCCCACGTGTGCCTGAAGTGGCCAAGAACATCATCATTACAGCCGATTCGAGTCTGCCGCATACGGGACGTTTCAGGAGCGGATCGTGTCTGATTCACTTTCGTCACGGAAACAACGGACCCGGTGTCCGTCACACCGGCCCACCGCCACCGTACGCACACTGGCATGGCTGAACGCAGCGCGTACCCCTCCGACCTGTCTGACGCCCGCTGGGCCCTCATCGCCCCCCGACTCACCGCGTGGCGCCAGACCCGCACCGACGCCGGCGTCGGCGGCCGCACACCGACGCACGACCTACGCGAGATCTTCAACGCGATCCTGTACATCAACCGCACCGGCATCCCCTGGCGCTACCTGCCCCACGACTTCCCGCCCTACCGCACCGTCTACGGCTACTTCGCCGCCTGGACCAAAGAAGGCATCTTCGTCGAACTGAACTACGACCTCACCGGCCTGGTCCGTGACCACACCGGCAAGCAGGCCACCCCCACCGCGTCCATAATGGACACCCAGAGCGTGAAGACCTCCACCAACGTTCCACTGTCCACACAGGGCACCGACGCGGGCAAGAAAGTGGTGGGGCGCAAGCGAGGCATCATCACCGACACCCTGGGCCTGCCGGCGAGCTCACCGAACGGCACCGGTCGAGCCGACACCGTCTCCGGCAGTCGATCCTGCAGGCCATGGCGATCCTCCAGCGGGCGCCGCTGCGCGGCCAGGACCTCGATCGTCCGCGCCGGCGCCGACCGCCAGCCGGTCACCACCAGGTACCGCCAACCGGCGAACGCCGCCAACCGTGCCGTCGCCGCGAACGCGGCCATATCTTCGTCCCTGACCCGCCCAGCCGGGCGCACGTCGAACACCCAGATCTCGCTGCCGGTCACGACCAGCACGTCCGGGACATGATCACGGTGGGCGGCCGGTGTGCCGAACCACAGCCGAAACGGCTGACTCAGCACCTCACGAACCGCGCCAGCGAAGTCGAGCGCGAGCAACAGCTGCTGCTCGGCCAAGCTCTCGAAGCCGTGATGCCGCCCGGTCGACACCATGAACTGCAATCCTGGCCGATGCCGTTGGCTCCTCGACCACGCGAACCGCCGCACCGGCTGCAAGCCCGCGGCGAGATCCACCACGACGTCCCGAACCGGCGCCACCAGCACACCCCCCGCCGTGCGCCACGACACCGTCCACCGCCGCAGCCAGTCGACGGTCGTCACGGCGGCCGTGCTCTCGTTTTCCAGCAGCGGCAACGCAACACACAAATCGGTCACCGTGCACGATCCCGACCACAGCCCGGTGGCCGAACCGCTCACGGACGGCTCGGACGATGTCCCACGCACCCATTCATAGAACATCACCAGTGTCGATGCGATGCCGCGCCGCGCCGTTGAGCCCGGAGAAACCCGACAACGACCACCAGAACACCAATTGTTGACGGGACTGCGAACCACCAACGCTCGCATAGGAGGACGGACGGCACGTCGTACCGATCCGATCGGGCAGCAAGACCCATCTTGATTTCCCGAGTCCTGATTGATCAGGGCGTAGTCCCGGTCGCGCCGTGCGCGTCGGATAGGCCAGCATGATCCGACCTGTCGGCCGCTGCCTTGGCGATCTGCTCGATCTTCGCCCGATGCCCTCTCGGGCCGCCGCGTCGATCCGCTCCTCGTGCCGGGCTGCCGCCCAGGTCCGGCCGTCAGGCTGCTGCCGCAGCATGTCGGTATGTCCGGCGTGCCAGGGTAGTGTCGCCGAGGACGTGGACCACGATGTTGAACAGTTCCACATCGGACCGCGGCCACCACAGCACGCGGCCGCGAGTGTCGATAGGAAACTCCTTGATCGTTTTCCGGCACAACCTCGGCGCCGCGCTTTCCCGCATCACTTGACCGTGTCGGTCTCGCAGGCTCACTACGTCCCGGGTTGAGTATGAACACAGGCCGCCGGGCTTCGCAGGATTTGCACGAAGGCGCCCGGTGTCTTGAGCTAGACCGGCCCTGTTTGGTAGAAGAGTGTTGATGCTTTCAGCGTCCAATGCATCTGAGTACAGGAGGAAGCGCGTGGGGATTCGAAACAGGATTGTCGCGACGGGCGTAGCGCTCGTCGTCGCACTGGCGGGCCTGGTCGGATCGAACGAGGCTCAGGCTAGCCCGGGCAAAATTCAATACACCGCTGGCTCGTCGGTCGTCAACTACGTATTTTACGATGTGGCCAACGGCGGTTACAAGTTTAAGTGCGCCTACGCTGGCTGGGCATCTGTAAGGGTGAACTGGACGTGTTCACTCATCGCTCCGGCCCTCGGGGTGACGCTGGCAGCGCACCCGGGCAGCTTCTCCAACGGTTCCGCAAACCCGAATTACTTCTTCTACCCAAAGCTTCAGGGCAGTACGATCGTTTGTGCGGTGGCATACGCGGAGTACAATGACGGTTCCGACTGGAGCAGTCAACAGGTGTGCGCCTAGATCGCCAACCTCCGGTGAACCATGAGCGCCGCGCTACAGCAATACTAGCGCTCGCTATCGCAGGGAGCGTAGCTTTGGGGGCGGCTGTTACGTTTCTAGTGCTGCCTCCAAGCTCTGCTGCACCATCCCATTCAAGCGCTATCCATACCGAGCCATGGACCAATTGCACCGAGACGCATCGGCAGTCGTTGAGCGTTATTTTCGACGCCACCAGCCGTTGGAAATTCTGCTGGGAAATTGATCATGAAGTCGGGTTGCGTCTTTCGGATGTACAGTACACGACACCTCGCGGCCACTCGATCCCCGTTCTCGAGAGTGCTGCCCTGGCTCAGATCGACGTCCCGTACGACGACGGCCAGCATGAACAGGTCGATCTCCCGGGCTTCGGGCTGCTGACTAGTCAGCTTCGAGCCGAGGATTGCGTGGGTGGTCAGCGCTTCTCCATCCAGGGATTTCCCGATGTCCTTTGCGCAATGGTCCGGCAGGAGCCTTTGCGATATGAGTGGTCCGACTACGACTTCGGTTCTGGCAATCATTCGTCAGCAGGTGAGTGCCTTCTAGTGTATTCGGTCACGCCGGCATCGTGGTACACGTATGCCGTGAAATGGCAGTTGTGTGATGACGGCTCGATACTGCCGTCAGTCGACGCTGGCGGTACACTCGCGCCGCACTATTTTGGGGATGACAGAAACGGTCAACCGGTAGGTCCAGGGCAGACGGCCTTCGCCATGTCCCACTATCATAACGTCTTCTGGCGCCTTCAGTTCGATCTCGACGGAAACCGGATAGAACAGATTGATACCAAAATCGTCGACGCGCAGCATCAAACAACGTCGCAGCGCGTCGATCAGGAGCTTGCTGAGGATCGCGCCGATAACCGGTCATGGCGCGTGTCAAGCACGAGCCTAGTTAACTCCGATCACCATACAGCGTCATATGACCTGCACCTCGCAAGTGCGACAAGGTATTTCGGCGGCCCTGCGCATAGCTTTACAGACCACGACGTCTACTTCACAGAATATTCTCCGTGCGAGGTATTGGCTTCGGATAACCGGCACCCGCCGTGCGCCGCAGCCGTTGACGCCTTCGTTAGCGGACAACGCCTCACTCATCCGGTAGTCTGGGTACAGATCTCATACCATCATCTACCCAGAGACGAGGACCAACCGATCATGAACCAGCACAGTCAGGGGTTTGCGATCACCCCGCGCGACCTCACTGCCGACAACGAACTTGTTAGAAAATGAGTGCCGTCGAGGCGGACGACGGTCGTAATACCGTTAGCGACGGCGATCTGCATATATTGATTAGCATCATATCTCATGTCGAGGCGGCATTTCTGCCGGATATGGATCCGTCCAATCTCGTGGACGCGCTGCTTCAACGCCTCCGGCGCGACCTTGTTAGGTATGAACTGGCCCACTCCGAAGAGGTCTCTGATCAAGTAGCAGCGGTGCAGGCGCTGAATTTCCGCCTGCGACGGTCACTGGGAGAAGATGTTTCGCCGAGCGAAGAATAGACGCGAAAACGATCTTTGTTTAATATCTTACGATCATCGGCGATCTGCCTCGGCGGCGGTCCGGTCCGTCGGGCGATGCTTTGGCGTAGCACCGGCGTGCACATCGACGTGAGGCGGGGCAGACGAATAGCCGCACCCGCGTAGCAGCTCCACTTGCCGCCCACTGATCACGACGTCGTCGGGGCGCTGCTAGTAAACGCGGTGCACCCGCCGCGCAAGGTGACCGCAGGCTCGGACACGGTGGGTTTTCGCCCGAGCTGTCCCCACCCTCAGTAACACTCCCTTGGGACCGGCCGAACGGACCCGGCCGGTGGACCGGCACGGGTGCTCGATTTCTGCATCGTGTACCTGCAGGCATTCGACGTGCGCCCACACGTCGCGGCGGCCCCTCGACCCGCTCAGCATCGGCATCACGTACACATCGGCTACGTGCGACGTCCGGGCACCAGCTGCAGAAGACTGGGCTCCTCACACATCGTCACCCTGACGACCTTGCGGTCCGCTCGGGGGTGGGCTGCTTGCGACTTCGCGATGGAGCTCGATTCGTCCGGCGTAGCCACTCGCCAACTATCGCGCTCAACTTCGCCATCTAACGCACTCAGTCACAGCCCGATGGCTAAGTGCGACCCGGCGAAGCGGTCACGCGTTGTCCACATACCGTGGACAACTCCTGTGGATAACCTGTGGGAATTCGTTACCTCCGATTGATGCGGTTGCCGGCGGCGGTGACTGTCGGCAGGGCGGCGGCACCACCCGGCGGGCGCAGCCGGTCAGCACGCCGACACCCCGCGGACCGCGCCCGCAGGCCCCGCCGCCGCGGACACCGTCGGCCGGGTGGCGGTCGGCTGGGCTGACGAGGCTGCGTCCGGCGCCGGTTGGCTGCGGGTGCGGCGGCCGCCGACAGGCCGCCGCGGCGTTGCGGATTCGACGAGCAGCGCGTGGACCTTGCCGTATGACAGGCCGAGCTCGGCGGCGACCGCCCGGATCGGCAGCCGGTCGTCGACGTAGCGCTTGACCACCGCGGCGGTCTGCTCGGCGCGACGCCTGCTCCCCCAGGTGCGCAAGGGTGGTGTGCTGGTCCACCGCCCGCCGTACCGGGCCGGGCCGGCGTGGTGGACGTCCGCCGTGATCCTGCCCGACCGGCAGGGGTGGCCTCGGCAGTCGCTGCGCCCCGGTAGGGGCTTGGTTGGGGTGCAGCGTCATCGGTGGATCTCCTGCCTCTGGGCTTGCCACGATCGGGAAGGAACTGGGGTTGCTGGCCGGGACTCGTCGCGACGCCGTGCGGCGCGCCCGGGCCGGGGTGTCCAAGCGTGTCGGCGCGGGCCGTCGGGATGGGTCTGGTGATGTCCCCAGGCTCGACGCCCACCGTCGTTGGCATGGGGGCCAAGGCTCACATCGGGTCCTTGGGGTCTGGGCCTGCGCTGACGGTCGTCCACCGCACGCCGATGGCCTCGGCGGCGGCGATTTGAGCCTCGGTCAAGCGGCCCGCGTGATGGTCGGTGTGGAGCCTGGACAGGAACACGTGCAGGTTCACGCCGCCTTCCCGCAGCGACCGTGGCGGTTGCGTGTTCCCGGTGCGTTCGGCGTAGCCCCGCAACGCCGGTGGCCGGCAGCACGGCTGGCGGTGGCAGTGCGGTCCCGGCTGCGACCAGCCCTGCGACGACTACGGCAACGGCCCGGGCTCGACGACCCACCGGCCGCCGGGCCGAGGTCCAGACTGGGGTGGCCGCTGCAGGCGCGGTGGGCTGCTCGGTGGTGGGTTCTGTCGGTGGGGCGGGCTGCGGGGCGAGGTACCAGACGTGCAGACCGACCCACGAGTCGCCGGCGCCGCTGATGTCCACGCCGGTCACGGCCGCGTCGTACCGGTCGAAGACCTCCGCGGCGGCGCGGCGCTGTTCAGCGGGGGCGGGATGGTCCTCAGCGATCCAGCCGAAGCCGTCGACCGGGCTGCTGCCCCAGCCCCGCCAGTGCAGCAGCAGCAGGCGAGCCAGCAGGTCGGTCACGGTCAACGCCGCCGGCGTGGTGTTGGGTGCTGGTGGTGTCCAGGTCGCCCGGGGCGGTACCCGCGGCTGCCGATGCTCCGGCAGCCGCTGCACGGCGGCAATCGCCCGCCACGCCGCCACGACGGCACCGGCCCGCAACCGCAAGTCATGTACCACTCGGATCCGCACTCCTGACACTCCCTGCAGTGGTAATGGTTTGATGGGGGACGCCCGGTCACCGGCGGCGCCAGGCTTGGGTTACGCCGGGCTGATGCACCGGTGGCGGGTGTTATGGGACGCGGGCAACGGCGCCGTAGACGCCGATCTGCTCCGCGGTAAACGGCCCGGGCTCGACCGGGTTGTGCCAGTCGATGACCGAGACGAGCCCCGGTTCGACGAGGCCGAGCCCGTCGAGCAGGGCGAGGAGGTCGTCGCGGCTGCGCGGGTAGAAGCCTGCGGCGTCCCGGGCGGTCAGACCCGGTAGCGCTGCTTTGGCTTGGATGTCGAGGAAGTCGGCGGTGCCGTGGCTGATCACGACGTAGCTGCCGGGGGCGAGGGCCTGCCGCAGCCGGGCGACGATGTGGTGCGGGTCGGGGTGGTCGATGAAGTGCAGCACCGCGACCAGCAGCACCGCGACCGGCCGGGTCAGATCGAGCGTGGCAGTCAGGACCTGGTCGTGCAGGATGCTGTCCGGGTCGCGCAGGTCGCGGTCCAGGTAGGCGACCGTGTCCGGGGCGGCGGCGGTGAGCAGCGCCCGGGCGTGGGCGAGCACGATCGGGTCGTTGTCGACGTAGACGACCCGGCTGAGCGGGTCGATACGCTGCGCGATCTCGTGGGTGTTGCCCGGGCCGGGCAGGCCGGTGCCGATGTCCAGGAACTGGCGGATGCCCCGGCGGGCCAGGTACTGCACCGCCCGGCCGGCGAACGCCCGGTTGGCCCGGGCCGCGGCAGGGGCCGCGGGGAACCGCCCTGCGATCAGGTCGCCGGAGGCGCGGTCGACCGCGAAGTTGTCCTTCCCGCCGAGCCAGTAGTTGTAGCGGCGGGCCGGGTGCGCCACCGTCGTGTCGATCCGGGCCAGCAAGTCCGCGTCGGGCATGGGCAGGCCCGACGCGTCGCCGGAGGGTGTGGCTGCGCTCATCGGGCAACTCCCGAACAGGGTCCCGCCGTGGCTGGGTTGAGGACAGCGGTCGCGGCGGTCAGCTGGCCGGCATGCTCGTCACCGCTGCAGGGGTCGTCGGGGTGAAACTCGGCGCTGTGCCGGCCGCTGCGGCCGCGCACGCCGGCGGCCGCGTCCCGGCACGCACCGTCGCTGTCATCGGCGTCGCCGGCGGGTGTGTGGAAGCGGCGGACGGTGTCGGCGAGCACGGTGACGGCGTCGCTGTGGCGGTGGCAGTCGCTGAGCAGGGTCGCGGTGGCGGTCCCGGCGTCCAGTCCGGCTTGCCGTTGGGCGGGGTCGTCCGGGTTCAGCTGGCGCATGGCCTGCGTCCAGCCGGCCAGAGCCTGCTCGGCCGCGTCGGTGCAGTAACCGGCCGTGTGGAGGGCCTCACCGAGCACCAGCCGGGCGTTGACCGCCGCCGCGGCGTCGCCGGCTCCTCTGCGGGTGTGATAGGCCAGCAGGGTCCGGGCGGTGTCCACGGCCAGGTCGCGCGCCTGATAGACGCCGGCCGCCTGCTGCAACGCGGTCTGGGCGAGAGCCCAGAACGCCGCCTCCTCGGCCAACGTCTCGGCGGCCCGGCAGGCGTGGGACGCCCATCCCAGGACGGTCTCCGCCGGGTGCGAGACCGGGTGGGTCACCGCGTGCAGCGCGTACATGACGGCGAGACCGGCCGGACCGACCCCCGGCGGGCTGCCCGCCGGGTCGAGGCCAGCCAGATACGCGGCAAGGACCGGCAGGACCTCCGAGGACCGGTCCTGTTCATGCAGCGGCAGCAGCGTCCCCAGCACCTCCTGATGCACCCGGTCGGCCGCAGCCGCCAGGACCCGGCTCCAGCACCGGTCGGCACACACGGCACCGTCGTGATGCGCGCGGGCGTGCGCGGCCGCCGCCGTTCGCGCGTCGTGGCAGCGGCCGGCGGTGTGCAGCGTGAACGCCAGCCCCAGCCACCCCAGGACCGCGGCGTGAACGTCGCCCAGCTCCGCCGCGGCCTCGGCCGACTCCCGGCGGGCGGCGATCGCGTCCTCCCACCGGCCCACGCCCTGCAACGCCAGCGCGAGCGCGCCCGCGGCGATCTGCACCAGGTGCAGCGAAGGGCTGGCCGAGTGCAGCGCATGCGCCGCCCGGTGCGCATAGCCGGCCCACGCCAGCGACACCTGCCCGGCGGTGTCCCGCTCACCCTCCGGGACGGCCTCAACAGCCCGCACCAACAACACGGCAGCCCGCACCAGATCCTCGTCCGGCGGTGCCGTGTCCGGGTCCCGGCCCGACAACACCGTAGCGGCCAGCAACCGGACAGCAGCGCCCGGACGGCCGGCATCGAACTGCCGCTCCGCCTCGCGCAGGGCGCGTTCGGCCGGCCAGCCCTGCCGCACGACCCGCCGGGCCCGCCCGCTCAACACGTCGACACCCCGCCGTTGGCCGGGGCGGCGGCCGGCACCCGGCGTCCAGGTGGTGGCGGGGACGGCCGCGGGGGCACCGTTTTCCCCGCGGCCGTCCCGGCGAGCACGCCGCGGCAGCCGCCCACAGGCCGCAGCGCGCTGGATCGGCCGGCGCGCGTAGCAGCGACCCCACGCGCCGGCGGTGCAGTCCATGGGCTACGGGCACCGGCCGCGGACGACAGGCCGCTCATCGCGGCTCCTGCGGCTGCCCTGACGGCTGCCCAGCGGCGTCCGGCGCCGGCGCGGGAGTGCACCGCCAATACCGCATGGTCTGTCCGGGCCGGGCGATGCGCTCGGCGACGCCGTCGTTGGCGAGCTCGTTGAGGATCGGCCACAGTTGAGTGCTGTGCTCGTAGGCGGACAGGTGCAGCGCGGTGCGCAGGTCGCTGGTCGACACCGGCTCCTGACCCGGAGCCGGGAGCAGATCCAGCACCGCCGCCCGCAGCCGGCGCAACTGCTCGCTGCTGTCGGTGCTCACCGCGGCCGTCCCGGCTGGACCGGCCGCCAGTCCCGCACGTACGACGGCGGGTCGAAGAGATCCGTGCATCCCGGGCAGCCGTCGATGGCCCCGGCCGTGGCATCGGTCGGCGGCGCGCTCATGCGCGGCCAATCAGGGCTGGCATGTGCGCGGCCGCTACAGGGCCGTCGGCCGCGCGCGGAAACGTCAGCCGAAACACCGCCGCGCCGGCAACCGACGCCTGCAGCAACCATCCGGCCTCCAGCAGCACCGCCACATGGCGGCCGAACCCGACGGGGTGCAGGTGTGCGGCCAGGGCGTAGCGGCGGATGCTGCCGTGGTCGGCAAGTGCATAGCCGCGCAGGACGTCCTGGACCTCGAACCACGGTGCGGGGCGGCCGGTTGGCGGCCTGCTCGGGTATGCGGCGGCGGCAAGCTGACGGGCGGCCTGGCCGCGGCGGGCTCCGTGCTGCTGCCAGATGCTGGAGCACCAGGCGACCCGGTATCCGGCCGGGTGTCGCTGCGGGTCGGGGTGTCCAGCGAGGGTCAGCCAGGCCGGCGGGACGGCTGTTGCCAGGTCGGCGTCGTCGAGGTCGACCCGGCAGTCCGGCCCGTGTCCGCGGCCCAGCGGCCAGCCGGCCCAGCGGCCGTCCCTGCCCGGCACGGCGCCGATGTGGACGAGTTGCGCGGCGCGCAGCACATACAGGGTGGTGCCGGCCGCTGCCGCGGGTGTGCACAAGGCCGGGATGTGCTGCAGCAGCCGCAGCGGGGTGTGCAGGGTCAGCATGCGATCGCGTCCTCGAGGTCGGCTGCCACGGCCGTTGGCCGGCCGGGCAGGGGGTGGCCGCCGTGGTCGCGGCGGTCGGCGAGGTACTCGGCGGCGAAGCGTTCGTACCTGGTGAAGGGTTTGCCGGGCATGCAGATGACGTGGCCCCAGCCGTCCTGCACCGGCAGCGGCCAGCGGGCGCGGAGCCGGTCGGACGGGGCGGGGAAGACGACGGTGAAGGCGTCCTTGTGCCGCCACGCGGGGACGTCCGCGGCTGTGAGGAGTTCCACCAGGGCCGCCGCGTGCGACCGGCAGGTCTCGGCCCGGGAGCGTAGTCCGTCGGTGCCGAAGCCGTGCAGCGCGGCGAGCATCAGCACCGGGGTGTGTCCGGAGCGGGACCCGGCCGGGGTCAGGTCCGGCGCCCCGGTGTAGGTCGGGGTGGGGTTCAGTGGGGCACACCGATCCTCGCGCAGCACGAGCGCGCTGCACGAGGTGTTGACGGCAAGGTATTTGTGGCCGGAGATGTTGAGGCTGTCGGCGCCGTCGCCGAAGTCGAACCCGGGCCGGTCGGCCGGGTCGAGCATGGCCAGGGGGATCCCGGCCAGGGCCGCGTCGGCGTGGACCCACCGCCGGCCGGCGGGGACACCTGCGGCGTCCAGCGCGGCGTGCACGGCCGGGACGTCGTCGACGGCCTCGACCATGGTGGTGCCGATCGTGGCCACCACGACCACCGCCAGACCACGCCGCCGCTGCGCGACCAGCGTCGTGAGCGCGGCATAGTCCATGCCGCCGCCGGCGCCAGCCGGGACCAGCTGCAACGGCAGACACAGCTCTTCGGTGACTTTCGCCACGCAGGTGTGCGCGGCCGTGGAGGCGTAGACCACGGCGCGGCGGCGGAACCGGCGCCGCGCGGCCAGCAACGCGGCCCGCACGGACTCGGTGCTGCCAGACGTGACGAACCCGGTCACCGAGCCCGGCGGGCAGCGGAACATCGCGCCAAGTTCTCGGATCAGCTGCTGCTCCAGCGGCAGGCTGTGACCGGAAAAGCCACTGGTCGGGGTGAACGGGTGCCCGACATTGTTCAACGACACGCCGGCCAGGATCTCCGATATCGACAGGTCGAAGTCGTCCCCGTCGGGGTAGTCGACCGCGTTGGGATAGCCGATGTCGAACTCGGACCGCTCCACCCACCGCTGGCGCCGCTGCCGCAACCAAGCCGCCGTCAGCGGCCCATCCACGGGCAACGTCAGCGGCCCGTCGATGCTCACCGCCATGCCTGCCACCCCCAGCAGATCGCCCGGGCCAGCTCGGCCAGGAAATGCCAGCTGTACGCGGTCGGGTCGATGTGCCAGATCCGGTTCAACGCCGGAGCGGACTCCCACGGCAGGACCGGTGGCGGGCCGATGGCGTCGGCGGTGGTCGCGGAACCGGTCATGGGTGGCCGCCGATCTGTTCATGCAGGTGCCACAGCTGCTGCCAGACGAGCCGGTCCGGGCCGTCCTGGTCGAGCAGGTGCTGGCTCATCAACGATTGCGTGGCGAGCGGCACGGTGATCGTGGCGGCCAGCTCCTGCGCGGCGCCGCGGCTGCGGGCGTCGCGGTGCAGCCTCAGGTAGGTGCGGTCGGCGAGCACGATGTAGCACATGCCGGGCAGGTCGTCCTCGGACCGGACTCGGTCGCGCAGGTCGGTCCAGGCGCCGGCCGGGGTGTTGAGCGTGGAGACGGCCACCCCGATGTACTCGGCGTGCGGGCTCATCCGCTCCTGGACCTGGGTCAAGGCCGGGCGCGGGTCGTAGCCGGGTTCGTGCCGGCGGCGGCGGGTGACGGCGGCGAGCTCGCTGAGCACGGCGAGCAGATCCGCGGTGGTGGGCTCGTCGTGCATGATCCGGGTCGCGGTACGCAGCCGGTATCGGGGCGGATGCAACGTCTCGGGGTCGCGGTAGAGCAGTACGACGGCGTGCGGGCAGATCGGGTCGGCGCGGCGCTGCTGCCACACGATCCCGGCGTGGTCTTCGCTCCAGGCAGCCTGCTGCCGTACGACCTGTGCGCACAGGTCGTACCAGGCGTCCCAGGCGGCGGCGTCCATCGCCGTCGTGACCGGCCAGTTTCCGGCGGCCGTCCCGGTAGCGAGGTGTGTGGGCGGGTTACTTTGCAAGGTACTTCGCCAATCGCTCTTCGGGGACCTCGAGCGCGCCGGGCTGGGCCTGGCCGAGCTGCTGGAAGGTGGCGGGCCGCAGCCGGCGGACCAGGGCTCCCCAGACGGTGCCGCCGATGAGGCAGGTGGCGGTGACGGCCGGGACGAGCAGCCAGTGGTGGTCGTCGCCGGTGGTGTTGAGCTGGACCGGGAGCCGCCACAGCAGCAGCCCGGTCACGACGGTGCCGGCGCCGGCGACGGGGGCGATGGTGCGGGTCCATAGGGTTTCGTTGGTGCCCCCGCCGCGGTGGAAGTAGCCGACCGCGGCCAGAGCCGCGCCGATGAGCAGGACCAGCACGGTCAACGCGCCGATGGCGGACAGCCAGGTGAACATGGTGGCGATCGGGTCGGCGCCGGCCAGCTGGAACCCGGCGAGGACGGCGGCGGTGAGCACGGTCTGGGTGAGGGCGCCGCCGGTCGGGATGGTGCGGTGCGCCCGGGTGGTGACCGCCCGCAGTGCTGCGGGCAGCAGGTGTTCCTGGCTCATCGCGAACCAGTGCCGGGTCGCCGTCTGGTGGAAGGCCAGCATCGCGGTGAACACGGCCAGGACGACGACGAGCCCGGCGATGACCTCGGCCGCCGGCCCGACGGCGCGGGCGAGCAGCCCGAACGGCACCCCACCGTTGGGGTTACGGGCCGCGTCGACGACCGTGTCCTCGCCGTAGCCGGTGACGACCGCCCAGGCCAGCAGCAGGAACAGCCCGGCGAGGAACCACACCCCCAGATGGATGGCCCGGCCGACGCTACGTGGAGTGCGGGCCTCGGCGCTGTAGGCGGCTACACCCTCCCACCCGATGAATGCGGCCAGGCTCAGCGGGAACACGACCAGGAAGCCGCCGGCGAAGACCTGACCGAAGTCCACAGCGGCGGAGCTGACGGCACCGGCGGCGGGATGGGTGAACGCGGCCACCAGGTACACCACGATCACCGCGACCTGGCCGATGAACACCGCCGCCACCGTCACCGTCGTCGCGCGGGCGGGGAGGAACCCGTACACCGTCACCACAGCGAGGGCCACCCACGACCACAGCTGCCAGCCGCCGACGTGGAACAGGGCCATGTACCAGCCGAACAGCCCGTAGAGGCTGATCCCGATGGCGCTGTAGCCGACCACGCCGAGCAGGCCACCGGCGGGGCCGAAGACCCGGCCGAACCCGGTCGTCCACAACGCGTACCCGGGCGCGGAGATCGCCGGGGACCGCCGCCCAGCCGGTGCGTGCGCCATCGCCTTCACCGCCGCGGTGTAGCCGACGGCGAGCGCGGCCAGCATGACCGACAGGAGCGGGAACGACACCGCGACCGCGATCACGCCGGTCGCGGCGAGCGTCGCCGGGATACCACCCCCGAGGACGGTCAACGGTGACGAGGCACTGATCGCGAGCACGAACAGCGTCGGCGCGCCAAGTTGGCGGCGTTCTAGCACCGGCGCTGCTGTCGCCGGTGCCGGGCGGGCGTGTGTAGGTGGAGAACCTGGAAGAACGGTCATGGATACCTTCTCATCTGCTCTCGGAGGGCCTCGCCGGACCCACGGGCCGGGCAGGGGTGCTCGTCGTTGCCGTCATGGCCGGTGCGTGGGTTCACGTCCCGGAGGCACCGCTTCGGGCTTGGGTGAGGTGGCCGACGAACCGTTTCCCGAGCGTGTCCAGCTCGTTGGCCACGGCTGCGGTGTTGCTGTCGAAGAGGACCGCAGCGGCGAGCAGGAGCGTGTCCCCGGCAGTCATGACCAGCCAGTTCGCGTGGGTGAACGCCACCAGCAGGTAGTCCAGCTCGACCGTGTCGTCCTGGCGCAGATGAACACCGATGTTGCCGGCCTGGATTAGCTGGCCGAAGCCGCGGCTGAGCCCGATCGCCCCGGAGACGAGGGCCGCGATCTGATCGCCGTCGTCTTTCTCCAACGTGGTGTTCGCGGCCAGCAGCAGTCCGTCGCCGGACACGACGACCGCGGCCAGCACACCTGGGACCCGCTGGCACAACTCGTCCAGGGCGTAGCTGAACCGGGACGTGTCCAGGCTCGCGTCGCCGAACAACCCGGTGGTGCCCACGGTGGGCGTGGTACTGGTCATGGTCGGTCTCCCCGTCTCACTGCGTCCGCCGTGCGGGCCTGGTCGCCCGCATCGCTGCTGTCACGGCCGTGATCTGGGCCGCGACCGCTTGCACATCCCGTCTGCTGACCGCCGCGGACCCGACCGGCGGCATCGCGCTGGCATGCCGCTGTTTGCGCCGCCGCGGCAACCCGTCATCCCCAGCCCCCGGCGCTTGCGGCGAACCGGGGGGGCGGAGCTGGCCCTTCGGCGGCGACACCTGTCGGCGGCGGGCCGCCGCTGCGGGCCGCCGTGCTGAGCACGGCCGGTTCACCGCTGGCCACCCGGCCGGCTACCGCTGTGAGCGCGGGCCTCGGCGCTGGCTGGAAGTCCCACGCCGCCGCCGTGCCGGCCGGCCCCGCACTGACGGACGCTGCCGGCTGCGGCACCTTGGTGATCGCGGGGTAGCGGTCCGGGCCGGCCGGCAGCAGGATCGCGGGCGGCAGGTCGACGACAGCGGTCAGCCCGCGATCCTCGTTGCGGTTCAAGGCCACGCCGATGCCGTGGGTCCGGGCGAGCCGGGCCACGACAAGCAGTCCGATCCGCCCGGCGTTGCCGACATCGACCGGCGGGCGCAGCAGCGTCGCGTTGAGCTCGCCCAGCCGGGCATCGGACACCTCCAGGCCAAGGTCGTCGACGCTGACCCGCACATGGCCGTCGGTCATCTCCGCGGCCACCCGGACCCTGGTGTCGGGCATCGAGTACCGGGCCGCGTTGTCCAGCAGTTCGACCACGATGTGCAGCACCGCCAGCACCGCGCCCGGCGTCACCCGGACCAGCGGCAGCTGCCCCACATCGACCCGCCGGTAGTCGCGGACCTTCGACACCGCGCCACCGACCACCTCGGCCAGCGGCGCCGGCCCCGCCTGCGTCATCGGCGCGCCACCCGCCAGCACCGCCAGGTTCATCGCGAACCGGCTCTGCTCCGCCACCGCCAGGTCCAGCTCGAAGAAACTGTCCAGCCGGGCCGGGTCGGTCTCCTGGCCCTCGATCTGGTCGAGGACCTTGAACATTCGCTTCGTACCGCTGTCGACCCGCCCGCCGATCGTGTGGACCAGCGCCAGCATCACCAGCCGGTAGTCGACCTGGCTGACCGCCGCGTACGCCGCAGCCCGCACCAGCCGGTCCACCACTTGGGCCAGCACCCCGATCTCATCGCGGTCGGTGTGCGGCATCGCGGAGGCCCGCAACGCCTCCGCCGCCAGCCGAGCCGCCTTGTCCCGGTCCTCCGCCGTGATGATCCGGCTAATCAGCGTGGGCAGTTCCTGATCCGCGACCCGCCGCGCCGCAGCCTGCAGCCGCTGCAGCCGCCCGGTCAACGACCGCGCCACCACCACCGTCAGCCCCAGCGCGGCCAGGACGGCCAGCAGCACCCCGCCGCCGACCACGACCACCGACCACGACGCCTGGGCACGCATCGCATCCGCCGCCGCGGCAATATCGGCATCGACACCGGCCTCAAGCTGACCCAGCCGATCCGCCCAGCCCTGCATCGCCGCGTTCCACCCCGCCGCACCGCCCGGCAGGACCGGCAGCGGACCGGCCGACAGCGGAACCACCCCGGACAGCCGCGTCGCGGCCTCCACGCCCGGATCATCCTGAGCATCCGCGAGCCGCTCCCGCCACTGTGGGCGCCCAAGCCGGCCAAAGTCCTCCAGCGCCGTCGCCGCGTCCGCCCGAGCGGTGATCACCGCCTGCGCCGAAACCGCCGACATCCGCCCCGCCGCAACCGCCTGCAACACCACCAGCTGCTCGCGACCCACCGCCTCCCGCGCCCGCGACAACGCAGCAGCCGCGTGCATCGCATCGGCCAACACCGGATCCGGGCTGCTCTGCGCCGAGGCGTCCCGCACCGCGATCAAGTCGACGATCGCTTCCCGAAACAGCAGCAGCGTGGGCGACAACGCCATCGGCGCATTCGCCCGCACCTGCAGTGCCGCCTGATCCACCGCATCCAGCGCCCGCAACGCTTCGGGCATGGCCCGCCGCAGCGCCGCCGACGGCGCCGACACCGCCGACCCGGCGGCGTCGAACTCGGCCCGCAGCGCCGCCGCCCGGTCCAGCGCCGCCAGAACCACCCCGCGCGATGCCGCATCCGCCCCAGCCAACGACGCGGCCGCCAGCCGCACCCGCACCACGTGCAACTGCGTCGCCAGCACCGACGACGCGGTATCCAACGCGGCGGTCGCATGCAGCTGCCCGGCCTGCCCGACCGCGGTGCTCGCCGACCACGCCGCCGGAGCGCTCGCCAGCAGCACCGCCACCAGCGGCGCTACCAGCAGCATCCACACCTTGCGGGCCACTGGCGCGTTCGCCAGCCACCGCCCACCTGGTCCTGCCGAAACCGCCCGGCGGCTACCGCGAGGCATGCACGCTCACCCCGCACGACACCACGTCGGCCCGGGCCGTCAGCCGCACATGCCACGCAGCCGTGCTCGCCGCGGCAGCATGCTGCGCCAGCCGCGCAGCCACCGCTGGGGGCAACCCGGCGGCAGGAGCCGCGGCCGAACCTGCACGGCCTTCCCCGGCTTCCGCGAGAAGGTGCAACTCCTGCTGGACCGCGTCCAGCCAGCGATCCGCCCGGTCTGCGTCTGCCCCGGCTGCATCGGCCCGGCCCGTGTACTGCCGCTCCGCACGCGGTTCGTCCGCGATGCGTCGCTGCTGGCCGGGTCGGCCTGCTCCGCCGGTCATCCGTGGCCGTCCGCGCGCATGCCGTACAGCGGCGCCGCCGTCGGACACTCCCGCAAGGTGCAGTCGCGCGGATGCACCCAGAACGCGGCCCGGCTGATCGGCACGACCGTCACCGCCAGCGGCAGGAGCGGACCCCGTCGCCAAAAGGCCGCAGCACGCGCAGCTCGCCGCCGCGCGGTGTCCACCTTAGGAGTGAACTGTGTGAAGTCATGCTTGATGCCATCGCCGCCGCAGGCCGGCCAGTCGATACGGACGGCGAACCCGTCGCCGCCCGCGCCAGCGGGTGCCGACGAGCGCATCCGCACCGCATGCGACACCGCGGTCGCGACACCGGTAAGGACTGACATGCATTCCCCCAAAAAAGGTCGTCCAGCGCCGAATTCACGATTGGCATCGAGACGACGCCAGCTGCGGTGACTAAGATCGATGCCCTGGATGCATGCATCATTGACAGCCAATCCGGGGTAGGCCATAACTACCTACGCATGATCACCATGCGACCGATATGCATCCCGCACCCAGGCGTGTCACGGGGCTCTCAATGACCGGTCAAATCCTTCTGCGAACCGGTCCGGTTATGGCGTCAGCAGGCGTTGCAGCACACCGCCAGCGTGCACGATCTGCTCGATGGTGACGTCCCGATGCGTGACGGCCCGGACGTGGTAATGGTCGATGGCGATGAGCAGGATGCCGTGCTTGGCGGCGGCCGCGGCGAATGCCGGGCCGCTCCACCGGGTTCGGGTGAGGTTGAGCAGGACGATGTTGGTGTGCACTCGGCCGGGGTCGACGACACCGGCGTTGGACAGGGCATTGGCGAGGCTGCGTGCGTGGTCGTGGTCGTCGGCGAGCCGCTGGAGATGGTGGTCGAGCGCGTAGAGGCCGGCGGCCGCGAGGATGCCGACCTGGCGCATGGCACCTCCCGCGCGCAGTCGCAGCCGCTTGGCGTCGGCGATGAGATCGTGCTGGCCGGCAAGGACCGCCCCGGCGGGAGCACCGAGACCTTTGGAAAGGCAAACGGCGACGGTGTCGAACAGCCGGCCGTAGACGTCGAGGGCGGTGCCGGTCGTGATGTGGGCGTGCCAGAGACGGGCGCCGTCACAGTGCAGGCCGACGCCCGCGCGACGGGCGACGGTGTGGAGGGCGGTGAGCCGGTCGAGCGGGTGGATGATGCCGCCCGGGAGGTTGGCGGTCTGTTCGACGGCGATCGCGTCGGTGCGCAGCGCGAACCCGCCGCCGGGCCGGATCATGCCGGCGATGGTGGCTGGTTCGATGAACCCGTCGGGGCTGTGCCAGGTGCGGGTGGTGATGCCGCCGTGGACGGCGGCGGCGCCGCCTTCGTAGCTGACCACGTGGGCGTCGTCGGCGCAGAGCAGCTCGCTACCATGCGGCACCAGGAACTGGATGGCGACTTGGTTGGCCATGGTCGCGGTCGGCAGGAAGAGCCCGGCTTCTTGGCCCAAGAGCCCGGCGACGCGATCCTCGAGCGCGCGGACGGTGGGGTCCTCGCCGTAGACGTCATCGCCCACTTCGGCGGCGGCCATGGCGGCGCGCATCCGCTGGGTGGGCCGGGTGACGGTGTCACTGCGCAGGTCCACGACGCGTTGCTCCTGACGGCTCATGCGTCCGCTCCGTGGTGCGCCGAGACGGTGTCGGCGAGACGGGTGATGGCGGCTGCGACGTGCCCCGGCTGTTCGAGGGGAAGGTCATGGCCGCCGTCGATCCACCGCACAGGGACGATGCGGCCGGCTCGGTCGAGGGTGTGCAGGAGCGCCTGCAGATGCGTGGCGGCCGCCGCAGGATCCCCGGGCCGGGCGAGGACCGCGATGGTCGGGGCAGCGGTCGCTGCGAGGGTCGCGGCGGGGTCGTGGCGCCAGAGGCTGCGGGCGGCTTGGATCTCGTGTTCAACGGCGAGCCTGAGCCCTGCCGGCCGGTGGTGATCCGGGGCGGTGGTGGGCTCGGGTTGGTAGTTGGCGAGCAGTGCGGGGACGGCGGCAGGAGGAAGACCGTGGCCCCGGGCCCAGGCGGTGAGCATGGCGGGCGTGGGGGCGATGCGCCGGTTGAGCAGCATGCGGTACTGCGCTTCCCACCAGCTTGCCCCGAACAGGATGTGCGGGTCGTAGATGCCGCCGTCGATGAGGCACAGCCCGGCGACGAGGTCTGGGCGGCGGGCGGCGAGTTCGAGGGCGACGGTGGCGCCGAGGCTGTGCCCGGCGATGACGCATGGCCCGGTCGCCAGAGCGTCGAGCACCACCGCGGCGTCGTCGGCGAAGGACTCGACGGTGTAGCCGCTGGGTGGGGTGCTGGACTGGCCGTGGCCGCGGTGGTCGAACCAGATCAGGCGCCGGTCGGGTAGCCGGTCGGCGACGAGGTCCCACCAGCGGTGCGTGCTGGCCAGCCCGTGCAGCAGCACGACCGGCGGGCCGGCCGCGACATCGGGCCCGGAGGTGTCGTGGACGGCGAGGTCGACGCCTGCGGCGACGGTTACCAGGCGGTTCGGGGTAGCGAGGGTAGCGTTCACACGGCACTCCTCGATGCGATGGACGGGCTGGGTGTGGCGGCGAGGTCATCGATGGCGGCGGCGATGCCGGCCGGGGTGCGGTTGAGGGCCACCGCGACGTACGGGACTTCGACGCCGAGGGCGTCGCTGAGCGTGACGCACAGCTGCGCGACGAGCAGCGAGTGCCCACCCACGTCGATGATGTCGGTGTCCGGGTGCACAGGCCGGTCGAGCGCGGCCGTCACGACGTCGAGCACGGTGGCCAGCGCTCCTCCTGGCAACGGATCTTCCCTGTCGTACGTGGCCGGAGCTTCGGCGGTTGCTTGTGCCCGGAGGGCCTCGCGGTCGATCTTGCCGGCGGCGGTGAGTGGCAGCGCCGCGATCACGTGGATGTCGGGCACTGCGTGGGATGGCAGGAATGCCGCAGCGTGCCCGTGCAGTGTGCCGGCTAGGTCGGCCTCGGGCGGCCCGCCGTTGTAGTCCGGGTCGGCGGTGACGTGCGCGGTAAACCGGTCGGCGACGGCGACGACAGCGCAGGCGCGTACGGCGGGGTGGGCGGTGATGATGCGCTCGATTTCGCCGAGCGTGAGCCGGTGCCCGCGGATTTTGACCTGGTCGTCGGTGCGCCCGATGTAGGTGAGGTTGCCGTCGGCGCGCCGGGTGCCGAGGTCGCCGGTGTGGTACCAGCGGTGTCCGGCCGCGTCGCTGGTGAACCGGGCGGCGGTGGCAGCGGGGCTGCCCGCGTAGCCGCGAGCGACGCCGATCCCGCCGACGACGATCTCGCCGGCCGTACCTGGCGGCTGGGGGCGGCCGTTGGTGTCGACGATCTGGACGGCGACGCCGGGCAGCGGCGTGCCGATGTGCACCTCATGGCCGAGGTGGAGCTCGCCGACGGCGACGGCCACGGTCGCCTCGGTCGGCCCGTAGCCGTTGAAGAAGCGGCGGTGCGGGCTGGTCCAGCGTTCGACCAGACGGGGTGGGCACACCTCGCCGACGGCGACGACAACACGTAGTGCGGGCAGGTCGTCGGAGGGGACGGCGGCGAGGACCGAGGGGGTGAGCGTGGCCACTTCGATGCGGTGTTCGCGCAGCGCCCGGGCCAGGTTTGGTCCGCCAGTTCGCGCGCTGTCGGGGGCGAGTACGAGCGTGGCACCGGCGGTGAGGGTCATGAGGATCTCGGCCATCGCGGCGTCCCACGACCAGGCGGCGAACTGCAGCACCCGCGTGCCGGACCGGACCTCGAACCGGTCGGCGAGGGCGGTGGCCATGTTGACGACGCCGGGATGCTCGATCAGGACGCCGTTCGGGGTACCGGTCGAGCCGGACGTGAACACCACGTAGCACAGCGGGCCGTGCACAGGCTCCAGCCCGACACCGGCGGAGGCGGCTGCAGGCCGCAGCGGCGAAAGGTCCGAGGCCGGATCGGCGGCGCGGACGTGGCGGACGGCGCAGGCGGCGGCCATATACTGCAGGCGCCGGGCCGGCCAGTCGGGGTCGAGGTAGAGCACGGCACCGCCGGCCCGCCAGATCCCGAGCATCTGGATAAGCCCGTCGACGGATCGCGGCCAGCAGACCCCGACAACCTCGTCCGCAGCGACTGCGACCGCGGCAAGTTCGGCGGCGACGGCGTCGGCCCGATACACAAGCTCTCGATAGGTCACTGGCGCGCCGGTGGCGTCGACGATCGCAGGTGCGTCCGGCGACCGGTCAGCCCACGACCAGATCAGGTCCGCGGCGGTGCCGGCAGCGACGGTGCTGCGGCTGCGCGGGCTCACCGGGCACCCGCCACGTTGTTGCGGTCGAGCTGGACGGGCAGGTGCGCGAGGCCGCGGAGGTTGGCGTTGTGCCGCCAGCTGCGCCCCGGCCGGGGCCGCAGGCGCGCGTACCGGGCGGTGAGCATGCGGACGGCGGTTTCGACCTCGAGCCGGGCCAAGGGCGCGCCGAAGCAGGCGTGCGGGCCGTGGCCGAACGTCACCGGGCGGCTCGGCCGGTCGAGCCGGATCTGGTCTGGCTCGGGGAAGACCTGCGGGTCGCGGTTGGCGGCGGCGAGCATCAGGACCACGCTCGCCCCGGCCGGCAGCGTCTGGCCGGTGGACAGGGTCACCGGCTCCAGCATGCGCCGCGCGGTGTATTGCGTCGGCGGGTGCAGCCGGCCGAGCTCGGTGACGGCATCGGGGATCTGCTGCGGGTCCTCGCGCAGGACGGCCCAGAGACGGGGTTCGTCGGCCAGAGCCATGAGGACCGCGGAGAGCAGGTTCGTGGTGGTCTCGTTCCCGGCCGTGATCAGCATCATGAGGTTGGCGATCAGCGCGTCACGGCTGATCGCTTCCTGGCGCATCGCCGCGACGAGCGCGTCGATCATCGCGGTGCCGGGCGCCTCCTCGCGGTCGGTGACGTGCTGGCGCAGAAACACTGCGAGTTCCGCGGCCGTGGCGATGGTCGCGGTCCGGTCGGTGGTCGGCACGTGTCCGGGGGCGGCGACCACGTCGCCCCAGGCCAGGGACCAGCGGCGGATGGTGGCGGTGCTGACGTCGGCCGGGATGGCGAGCAACTGGCGGGTGACGTCGATCGGAATCCGGGCGGCGAACCCGGTGACCAGGTCAGGCATGGGCTGGCCGGTGAGGTCGTCGAGGGCGCCGGTGACCGCGTCCGTGATCAGGTCGGCGAGGCGGGTGCGGACGTGCCGGACCTGGACGGGCTCGGCCAGCACGCGGCGCAGCCGGCGATGCCCGTCGCCGTCGACGAACGACACGTGCAGGTCCAGCGCCTCGAATGCCTGCTCCAGACCGGCGCCTGGGAGACGAGCGAGCGCGCCAGCGTGGTCCATCGCGACTGACGCGGCCGGGTGCGCCAGTACCGCCCGGACGTCGGCGTGCCGCGGCACCAGCCACACCCCGAGGACCGGATCGAGCACCGTGCCGGCGTCCAGAAGCCGGTCATAGAAACCGGTCGGGTCGGCAATGGTGTCCTGCAGCTGCAGCTGCAGCAGGCTCATCCGGTCGCGTTCGTGGGGGGCAACGGTGGGCATGATGCTCCTTCAACCAAAGGGGAGGTGCGATCACCTCGGGACGTGCGCCGCGGTGGTCAAGGGGTCAGGCGGCCGGTGAGACGCTGGGTGGCCGCGGCGAGCAGTCGATCGCCGGCCAGCCGGGCCAGGGTCATGCCGGCGCCGTCCGGGTTGGCCGGTGCCAGCCAGCGCAGCGCGGCAAGCTGTGGCGGCTGCCGGTCGGCTTTCGGCGCGGCGTGGACCAGGAGCAGGCATGGCACGTCGGCCGGGATGCGGACCTCGTGCAGCAGGACCGGCTGTGTGGTGACTCGTAGCCACGCGGCCGCCAGCGGCGCGGGTGGCATGGCGGCGGCGATGAGGTCGGCCCGCTGCCCAGCGTCGGTGGCCAGGCCGGCGACCGCGGCCGGGTCGTTCGCAATGGTGACGCCCAGGGCGTCGACGACGCGGGGCAGCAGCTCGGCGGTGGCGTCCCAGGCCGCGGCGAACAGCGCGCTGCACAGGGCGGCGATGTCGTCCAACGGCACCCGGTCGGCACCCATACCCCGGCAGGCGAGCAGGTCGTCGACAATGGTGTCGGGCCGGTCCGGATGCAATACGCCCATCGGTGCTGCCGCGCGGTCGCGTACGATCCGGCCCACGATCTCGCGCAGCACCGCGAGCGGCAGCACTGCCTCCGTCACCGGCGTGGTGCACGCATCCGCGAGCTGCTCACGAAGCGCGCCGACCTTGTCGATCGTGGCGCCGCAGACGCCGAACGCCGAACCGACCACCGCGCACGCCAGCCGCTCGACCGGCGCGCCGCCACCGGCCGGCCAGGATGCGGCGCCGCCGGGCAGGCCGGCGAGCGCTGCGGCGGCCTGCCCGGCGTGGACCCGGACGCGGCGGTCCCACACGAGGCCGGCCTGCATCGTCGACGCTGGCCAGACGATCCGCAGCACCGCCCGCGCTCGCACATCCAGCGGTACCGTCGGCGCTCGGATCGGTGATCGGGCCAGCGCACCGCGCCAACCGTGTGCGTCCTCGGGCAGCGCGACCGGCACCGGTACCTCGCCGAACGTCACTGGATCACAACACGCCTGGCCAACGACGGCGTCACCCGTGATCAGCCACAGGCCGGACCGCTCGTCGAAGCCGACAGACCCCTCGCCCGGCGCACGTCGCACCAGCTCTGCTGGGGCCGGGTGCCGGAACGCCGCCGTGTGATCGAAGCGCAGCGCCACGCCGGCTGCGGGGCGGGGCTGGGCGTGATGCGGCGTGGTCACCGTCAAGCCCCCCGGCCCTGACGGAGACCACGCCGCGGATACGGCCGGACCCGCTCGGCCATGGCGAACAGCACATGCCGCGTCCGCGGATCCGGGATGAGTTTCGCCTCGACGGACGCGACCGCCGCACGCAGCTGTGCAGCCTGCTGCCGCCCGGGCTCGGTGGCCACCAGCTCGACCTGGCGGTGATCGCGGCTCGGGGTGCTCCGGCTGACCAGCCCCAGCCGTTCCAACCGGGCCACGGCGCTGCGTGTCGTCCCCTGCGCCATCCCCGTCGCGGCAGCCACCACATGCATCCGGACGGCGTCCTGGCCGTCGACGATCGCGGCGAGCGCCGCGAACGCGGTCCAACTCACCCCGGCCGGCTCGAGCACACGCCGCTCCACCTCACCACGCAGATGAGCGGCCACCCGCGCCGCGCCGAGCACCGCCCCCGCCGGCGGTACGGCCGGCGGCGTTCCGGACGCCCCAGATGTCGGCGCGGTCACCGGATGCGGTCCCGCAACCCACGCACCGCCGTCCAGCCCTTCGGCCGGTGCCGGCCCCGATAGCGCGACGTGAACGTCGCCATCCAGCCCGCAGCCGACCGGTGCCGGCCAGCGGCCCCCCTCACATGGTGACTCGTCATCGATCGGCCCCCGTTGGCATCAACGCGCACACGCGCAGCAGTCAGACACGCACCCCAGCTCCCGGACCCGAGGGCCGTCTGGAGCTGGGAGGCACGTCTCGACCTTGCCGGTCCCGCCGATCCGGCGATAGTTGGCCAGGGTTAGCCAGTTTCCGTGTCCGCCCCGGAATGCAGTGAGTGACCGATGTCAGGATGTGTACTGCGGGACCTCGATACGTGCCGTTTGCCAGCGAGGCTCGTCCCTGCGCTAGAACACGCCCGGACGGTGCGGCTGCAGGTCGTCGTCCCGCCACAGTTTCGCCACGTAGTGCCAGGACACTGACACCTCCTCAGTGCGCGAGACCTAGCGGGCCATCTCCCGGCTCGACCAGTGCGACAACCCCCTCTTGACCGGCGGCGTCATGTGGGTCAACACCAGGATCAGGCCGTACCTCCGCCCGGACCTGCTCCCGGCCGCCACCCTGCTTGCGCTCCTCCAAACCGGCCAGCCCGAACCGCTCGTACCGATCCTCCAACGGTCCGCAGCGGGCAGTGACACTCCGGGCAGCTCACGGGCGTCCTTGCGCAGCCGGCCCTCGGCCGTCCACAACACGGTCCGAGCCCAGGTCGCCATCACCGCTGGCACGTCACGGCTGTTGACCACCGCTCGCAGCTCAGCCGCCTGCTCGTCCGTCCGCACCGCAAGACCATGATGGACCGCCAAGGTCGAATCACGCCCATCAACGGTCATGAGTAGATAGCGGAAACAGGGGTCACGCGACACTAGTCGGGAAGTTCGGCCGCTACCGGGCTCGAGGTGACGGGGGACGGGGCTGCGAGCCATGCGCGGATCGCCTCGACCACGCGCTCGGGTTCCGGCAGGGTCGGGTAGACCGTCAGCTCGAGGTAGTCCGGGTGGCTGAGGCCGAGCGTCGGCAGCGGGGTCTCGCGGAGACGGACGACGAGCGAGCCCGCGGCGAGTAGATCGCGCGACTTGTCGCGGTCGACGTCGCCCTTGTCGGCGTGCCAGTAGGCCCCGTCGTACTCGACGAGCAGCGTCCGCCCGTCGGCGAGGTTCACGGTCACGTCGGGCACCCACACAGATCGTCGGGTGAAAGCCGGGTGACGCATGGCGAGCCCTGAGAACGCTTCCCGGAAGGCGGCACGAACGGCCTCGAAGTGGAGCAGCTCGATCCGCGACTTGCCAGTCTCCCGGCACATCGGACAGTCGGAACCGTGGACCCGGACCGCGGTCGCCACACGCCACCGATGGGCGGGATTGGTCGGGCAGACCCACTCCGGAACGAACGGCAGGGAGGCGCTGGGGCGTACCTCCCACGGGGTCCGCGGGTTGTCCGGCGACCACTCGGCGGCTAGGTCTGGGTAGTGGTAGGAGAGCGAATCGAGGATCGTCCGGCATACCGGGCAGCGCAGTCGTTGCCCTTTCTCCCGCTCGGCTGGCGACGCGTGCCATTCATGGCCGCAACTCGGCTCCAGCCACCACGCGGCTCTTCGGGACCCCGGAGACACGTCAGCCGCGCGGCGGGTGCCGTTGCGGGTCGGGTGCCATTGTTCGGCGATCTCGGGGTTCATCGTGAGCCCGTCGACGTGCCGGCCCTCGGTGAACGCTTCCGCCCGTGCCGCGACGTTGGCCGCCCGGGTGTCCTGCCCACGGCACGTCGGGCACCCGCTTTGGAGGTACGTCCCAGGTGTAACCCTCGGATAGTGCCCGCTCGAGCAGCGGAACCGGCGCAGCCAGTGACCAGCGAGCATGACGGTCGCCGGGTCCGCGTCGTCGGCCCAAGCCGCGAGCAGCTCGGGGTAGGCGGTAACCGGCGTTACCTTCGCCCGTTGGTACTCCGCGTCCCACGCGGCACGGCGACGCTCGGCGCAGTCGGGACACGTCGGATCAGCGAACATGTCCGCGACCTTTGCCTCGAATCTCAGCCCGCACTCGGGGCAGCGCCACCACGCCGCGCGCCGGGTCCGCTCGGTCGCCGTCGCCCAGAGATCCGCGGGGTTGCGATCGTGGTCCCACCATTCACGCGCCTGAGAATCGGAGTCGCGGAGCAGCTCAGCGGCGGGCTTGGTCATGTGGGCCCGCCGCGGGTTGGTCTGGCAACTGCACCCGAAACCGATGTCACCGCCCCGGGCGGCGCTGATCCTGCCGCAGTAGCGGCACCGGACCCGGTGCGGGTCGCCCTCGCACACGGGGCCGGTGAGCGGTCCCAGGTAGTCGTACCCGTGGGCTTCGGCATGTGCCCGGACGCTCTCGACGGTCTCGCTTCGCCCAGTATCGAAGCCGGCCAGCAAGGCGCGTTGCCCGGCCGCCCGGCCGCGCCAGCAGCACGCTCGGCAAGTCGGCTCCCCGGCCGTGTTCCGGTCGAGTGTGTAGGCGAATCGGTAGTGCGCCTCGCATCCGCACTTGAGGCAGCGAGTCAGCCGCCACGCGTTCGGCCCGGTGAACGGTCCCAGTGGTGCTAGGCCGCCTTCGCGAAGGATGGCCGTTATGTGCCCGTCGCACCATGCCGGTTTCGATCTCGTTTTGTAGGCGGCCTGCAGAGCGCAGCCCGGCCAGGCACATTCCTGTACAGCCATGCGCCCATCCTGGCACCTGACACCGACGCGCTTCCGCGACGGTGTCAGGGCCTCTCAGTCGGGAAACTCGGCGACGATCGTGCAGAGCAATAGCCGGACGTGCGACTCGGTAAGCCCGAGCGGGACCATGATGCTAATCAGTTCTGTCATCGGCCGCGGTGGTGCTGTCGTCCGCGAGGCGTCGACGTCGCATCTCCTCGTGCAGCCGCGTTCAGCCCTGTGCTTGCGTCAGATCGGCCTTGGCCCGGTGGAGGAGCACCCGACCGAGCACACGGTCGTGCCCGATCATGCGCCGGTCGCCAGGCACCCACGATGCGGCACATTGCGTGCAGAACATCGCCCGGCGCCACGCCGCTGCCGCCGCCGTGTGGGCTCCGCCGAACTGCTCGTGGGCCCGACGCCGGACCAGCGCCTTCAGCCCGGACACCACAGCCACGATCACCGCGACCGTGCCGAACAACTTGAACGCGGCAACGTTCTGCTCAGATGGCGAAGCGGCGGTACCGAACGCCAAGAACGCGAACAACGCGACCGCGCCGACCGCCACGCGAACAGGCCGCTGCCATGACGGCAGCTGGGCCGGCGGCGCCAGCGCCGCAGACAGCCCCGTCTCGGCTCGCGCCTGACCCGTCGACCGGCCGTGTACGCCACCTGGGCCGTGCTGCAGTGCCGTCGATGTGCGTCCGGCCGGACTCATACAGCATCGGGACCGCCACCGCGTGATGCTCAGGAGCACGCGGGCAGCGATAGGTCGCCGAGCGGGCCGAGCTGGCGCCACCAGCGCCCGCGCTGCCTCCACGGGCGGTCATGTCGTTGTTGTTCATCCCTCGCCGCCTACCCCGCCATCGAAGAGATTGATACCAGCAATGGCGATTCGTCCCGTTTGTCCTTTTCGCCCCGTTCGGACGCTGCCGGCTCAACGTCCGAAGCGGCAGCCGTGCCACGGCCTGCACGCGCGTCGTCGCGGTCCTGCTCGGTGATCAAGCCCGTCTCGATCCAGCTCCGCAGGACGCGGCTTGCATAGTTGTTCGTTCCGGCCGCCCGATCCAGGTCTGCCCCGGTGACCGGAATCCCGGTAGCGCGGCACTGCTGGAAGTGGGACCACATCTTGCCCTGGATGTCGCCGTCAGCTGGACGCGAACCGGCTGCCAGCGGCGTAACCGCGCGGTCCGGAGTGTTCTGGCCCCTTGGGCTCTCGCCGTGTCTTGTCGCGTCTCGCAACCGGCCGCGACTCCGTGCCGTCTCGTCTCGTCTCTCATGCGCGGGGCCCGTCTCGTGGTCTCGGCTCTCGTCTCGTCTTGACTCCGATCGCGCCAGCAACGCCGTCTCGTCTCGTGAAACCGTCTCGCTCAAGTCGGCGTTAGCGCCCGCCGCACTGAGCTGGCCAGCGAGTGTTCCGGCCGGAGTCTCGTCCCGCCAGGTCTGGCGAGTCTCCTCGACACCTGCGGCGGGCACCGGGTCGCGGCCGGGTGTCTGGTCTCGGTCGAGCCGACCGATTCCTGTCGCGGGCGTCGCGGTCGACCTCGCAACCGCTCCGAGAAGGGTCGGCTCCGAGACAAGCCCGCCACAGCCCTGGTCTCGCGCATCGTGCACCGGCCGCGGTTCTGCAGTCTCGTCTCCGGCGAGTGGCCCGGGCTGGGCCGAGCCGACTACGACGGTGCTGGCGTCCGCTGTGGTGTCCATGGCCAGAGCGCCGCGCTGCCGGTCGATATCCGTCTGCAACTCCGCGACGATCTCGGCGAAGAGCCGCTGGAACGACCCGGCCGCCTCGGCGACCACCAGGATCAGCAGCGGCCCGCAGGCGTGAATGCCCAGCCCGACCCAGTCCAGGCCCAACATCGGGCCAGCGATGTTGAGCGCGAGCGTCATCGTTGCCGTGATCCACCGCAGCGCGGTCACCCACCCGGCCGTGCGGCCGTACTGGTGCATGATCCGGTCGCCCCAGAGCCCGATACACATCGCAAGGTCCACCATCAACGGCAGACCCGGAGCCGTCCACCGCAGCACACCATGCTCGATCAGCAGCGGCGTGACATTGACCGCTCCATAGACCATCACGCCGAACGCAATGCCCCACACGGCGCGGTTGATCCACCCGCCGGTCCGCTCCACAACAGTGACATCGCGCTCCAGCCGGCGAACCCGACGCTCACGCCAACCCGGATCTCGACCATCCTGATCGACGTCAGGTCCGGGGCGCGCACGTACGCTGCTCCTTGCCATCTCTCTTGCACTCCAAGTCCAAAGAGGGGTGGAACGGCCTCAGTGGGCGGCAACCCGCTGAGGCCACCTTGATCAACTAGCGCCGATGCCGGCCCGGAAGCCGCGCACGTGGTGCCCGGCAAGGCTGGCCAACTACCGCAGGTAGCGCTGACACGGCATCGTGTAGGCGACGTTCCGGACACGCTGACGGGGGACAGGCCGATGGACAGCACGGCTCGGACCATGACGGCCTGCGGAGCCGCGGCACTCATAGGTCTCGGTGCCGGACTCGCACTGGCACGACATCTCACGAAACGTGATCGCCTCAGTCCCTCGACACCTGACCGCCGGAATGATCCGTCTCGGCCCAGCGCCACCTACCTGGCCGGCTAAATCCGCGGCTTCGAGGATGGCGATTCCCACGCCGCTGCGTAGCCTCGTCGCCTCAGTCGGACATCCTGCCGCTGACCGTCGCCCCCTTGCCTGCCCACGCCAGCAAGGGGGCGATTCGCATCCGCAGCACGACGCAACGACCGCCGCGGAGGCTCTGGACCGCCGTGGACAGCGTTCATAGCGCGAAACCGGTAGCAAGATCGGTAGCGAAACCACGCCCGGATCCACCGGGTCTCGCGAGGTCACAGGGGTAATCACTGTAGCTCAATGCACCTGCTGTGAGCTGCTTTGGCCTGCCAGATCCTCGCCGAGGCGACACCTTGTAATCGGAAGGCTGCGGGTTCGGCCGGTGAAGCTGTGCCTTGATCGGCGAGCGTCATGGTTAGCACCGTTCCCGGACGGGGACGGCCTGGCCTACCGCGACCGGGCCTGATGTCGTTGACGGGGCAAGGGGGTGAGCCTCGCCGGTGAGCGCTGCGAGCGCCGCGGCGACTTCGTGGAGTGTCGCCCTGACGTACGTCGCGGTGACGCTGACGTCGCCGCCCATGTGACCGGCGTACGCCTGCGCGACCGCGTAGCCGAATTGGCGTTCGACCCATGTCAGCGTCGTGTGCCGCAGCCAGTGGGTGCTGATCTGCTGTGTGGTCACCCAGGGGAGTACGCGTCCGACGCGTTCCCAGAGGTGGTCGTATCGGCGCCGGGAGATCGGCCGTCCGTCGCGGTAGCGGAGAACGGGAGTGCTTGGTGAAGCCTGGCGTTCCCCGATGTGTCGCAGAAGGTGACGCATCAGCGTGGGGGAGACCGGTTGCCATCGAACTGTCTCGCCCTTCTCCTTCAACAGGATGAGGCACTGCTCCGAGTCAAGGTCCGTCGGCAACAGGGCAAGCGCGCCGCCTCGGCGGCACGCGGTCTCGGTGTGCAGGCGCAGCAGCAGAGTGTCCAGGTCCGGATCGTCGCCCGTGGTGCTCGCGACCTGGTTGATCTCTGCCAGCCGTGCATCGGCGATCGCTCGGCGGGTGCTGGGCAGCCGGCGAGGTTTCTCCACTTTCTGGGCTGGATCATCCGCGGCGGTCAGGTACCCGTCCGCGACGGCTCGCTTGTAGAGGCAGCGCAAGGCGGCGATGAACAGCTCTGCGGCACTGCGGCCTCCGCGCGCGTTGCGCCGTGACACGACGTTCGCCTTGATTTGCTGAGCCAGGCGTTCGATCTCGGACGGGGTCACCTCGTCGAGCCGTCGGTCTCCCCAGGTCTCCGCCAGCCGCTTCCAGTAGGAGCTGTAGGCGCGGCGGCTGCCGTTCCCCACAGCGTCGGCTACCACAGGTACGTACTCGGCGAATGTGGGTGTCTGTCGACGGTCGCGTGCGGCCCGGTGCAGATCGGCGGGGGATACGCCGAGACGGTCCAGCAACAGCAGGGCAGCGTCGATGTCCGCTTGTGCGGCGCTCATGTGGCGTCACCGTCCAGCACGTGGCGGTGACGATCGGCGATCATGGCGTCAATGGCGGCCGGTGGATGAATCACCAGCCGCCGTTCGCCTGGCTCTGCGGCGATGAGCAGCCGATCGGCTGGCGAGATCGCGCAGCGGCGCCGGACGACGGCTGGAATGTACAGGTGGCCCTGCCGGGTGACCGCGAACACCCCTCGTGGGTTGGCGTCGACGAGCAGCAGCCCGCTCTGCTCCTGGATGGCGTACCGGGTGCCGGGCTTCCAGCCCATCACCCGGACGATGGCCTGATCGGCGAGCCTGCCGTTGCAATCGATCGCCGGCAGCGCGTAGACCGTCCGGCGGGTCCGTCGATCGGTGAAGGCCGGCAGTGGCAGCGGACCACTGGCAGGCCGTCTCGTCGCTGCCTGACCGCTCGCAGCGGTTGCGAAAGAGCTCGGCACGACTGCGGGCACGGTACTGGTCATGGACGACACCACCGTCCAACTTCGCCCAGCACAGATGCTTGTTTGGAGTGTTCGAACACGCTCGAACACGGGTGCGTCAGACGACGCAGGGATGCTATGGGTTGGTGTCGAAGGGGGGATCTCGACACAGAAAGCCAGCACACACGCCGGAAGCGTGTGCACATGCCGATAGCGTAGCCAGCTCAGCGTACGGCTTCAACCGGCATGGTGGCAGCCATCTGAAGAGTGACTCGGCCGATCTGGGCAGACGGCTCGGAGAACCGAAGATTGCCTGCGAACGGCTGAGCTGGAGCAGCCTGCCGCATTCCGCATTGGGCGGCCGAGGAGTCCGGGGTGCTGGCGTCGAGTTGCTAACTGCTGCAGAGCACCTCGAGTGGTGCGTTGGCGGTCTCGTAGAGGTACGTCTCGGCGCAGGCCAGCAGTTGCAGTTGAGCTGCGCTGGCGCGGGCAGCGGACAGCCCGGGTTGGACGATGGTGACCTCGAGCCGAGTCCGGGTGACCCGCGCTCGGTGCTGAAGACTGCGGAGGGTGGCATCGTCGCCGACTTCGATGCCGGGTGGCCGGTGCATGGCACCGGTACCCCTGTGCACGGACGATCGGTTAGCGCGTCGAGTCGAAGCTCAGCAGGGCGGGTTGGCCGGTCGTTCCGTGTGGGACGGGGTAGTAGCTGCGGTGGGTGGTGGGGTCGATGGCGACGACGTGTGCGCCGTCGGCGAGATGCGCGCGGCCGGCGACGGTGAGGCGGCGGTCGTGCTGGTCGAGGGTGGTGAGCCGGCCGCTTTCGGCGGCGACGTAGAGGCGGCCGGCGGACGGGTCGTAGGCGAGGACGTCCGGATCGTCGCCGACGCGTTGCGTGCCGAGGACCTTCCAACGGTTGAGGTCGATGGTGAGCAGGGTGGCGTTGCCGTCGCAGGCGACGAACGCCATGCGGTGCGCGGGGTCAAGGGTGAGTCCGTGGTTGTGGTCGCAGCCGGGCAGTGGCAGGCGTCGGGTAATGGTCAGGGTGGCGGGGTCGATGACGGCGAGGACGTCGCGGGTCTGCACGTCGACGAGCATCCGGGCGGTGGCCGGGTCGTAGGCGACGTTGCCGGCCTCGCTGGCGAGGTCGACGGTGCCGCGGATGTGTCCGTTGTCGGCGTCGATGACGGTTTCGGAGCCGCCGGTCTCGTTGGTGGTCCAGATCGTGTGGTGTTGCGGGTCGTAGGCGAGCCCGTCCGGGTAGTCGCTGGTGGGGGCCTGGCCGAGCCGGGCGCCGGTGTCCTCGTCGAGGATGACGAGTTGGTTGGCGGCGGTGGCGGTGGCGTAGACACGATGCTGTTGCGGTACGACGAGGACGCCGTGGACCTGGTCGACGCCGTCGATGACCCGTACCACCCGGTTGGCGTGGACGTCGACCTCGATGACCTGGCTGGCGCCGAGGTGCGCGATGAACAGCAGCCCGCGGTCGGCGTCCAGGCTGGCGTAGTCGAATCGGGAGCTGTCGCCGGGTAGGGAGATCTCGCCGGCGGGGCGCAGCGGCAGGGCGACAGTGGGTGTGGGCCGCTGCCAAGCCAGCACCACCACCGCGACGGCGATGAGGGCCGCGACGGCCACCGTGGCGGCCAGCCAGATCCGGCGGCGGCCGTGCCGGCGCGCGGTACGGCCACCCCGGGATCTGCTGATCCTGGTTCCGGCCCCGGCCGTGGACGTGGCAGAACAGCCGGTCAGGGCTGCTCGCCGCGTCCGGGCGCAGCCACGGACTGACATCCACGGCAAGCATGAGCCGTCCCTCGCCCGAGCGGGGTAACGGCAGGCCCGCCACCGCCGTGCGCAGCCGCTGCACATCGATACGGCCGGCGTTGAGTCCGTCGTACATCGCGCCGTGCCCACGCCGGTGCTCCGGCGCCAACGTCAGGTCCACCAACGTCTTGACCGGCCCGTCGGTACACAGCAGCGCATCGGTCAGCTCGAACAACGCGTCAGCCCGAGCGGTCACACACCGGTAGAACTCCCGCCGGAACCTGCCCAACTCCCCGAACGCGCCCGCCACGGCAGCATCAGGCACACTGATCATCCAGACAGCCCTTGGTCATAGATCTTCTTCCCTCGACAAGAAGAAGGATCAACCAAGGGCTGTCCCATGATCAGCCGGGGTCACCACCGACCGGCCGCAGGTTAAATAACTAGCTGAGGCGCTCGCCGACTCTGACCGTCGAACGTAGCATCGCTACATATGGACGGGCCCGCCGCCGACCGCCTGGTCGCCGCGTATCTCGACGCGGTGCTCGCCGCGCTGCCCGCCGGGCGGCGCACGCGGGCCGCTATCCGGGCCGAGCTGGCCGACGGGCTCGCGTGCGCGGTCGAGGCGCGCACG
>NZ_BAAARV010000031.1:2444-26029 GCF_039532525.1 Dactylosporangium salmoneum | reverse complement strand
GCGCCGACCCGGCCGCGGCCGCCACAGTGGCGATCGGCGAGTCCGGGCCGCCGGGCGTGGTCGCGGCGGCGTTCGCCCGGCAGCTGCTAGCCGAGTCCGCGCACCGGGTCGCGCTCGGGCTGCTGTGCGTCGGCCCGCTGGTCGGGATGCTGTGGGTGGGTGCGGCGCCGGTCGGGTCCGGTGCGGGCTGGGCCGGCCGGGTCGGTGCGGCGCTCGCGGCCGTGCCCGCGTACCCGGTCCTCCTCGCGGTTGCGGTCCCGGCCGCCGTGCTCGCGCTCGCCGCGGGCCGCCGTCGTGCCGGTTCGCGGGTGGAGCGGCTCGCCGCGCCAGCCGTGCAGGCGGCGGTCCTGGCCTGTGTCGCCGGCGACGTGCTGCTGCTCGGTACGGTCCTGGTCGCGGGCGTGCCCGGCGGGTTAGCACTGCTCGCCGCGGCCGGCAGCGGGCTGCGGCTCAGCGCGGCGGCGCTGGCGGGCCGGCAGGTGGCCCGGCTGGCCGCGGCGAGCCGCTGAGCGCGGTGAACCGGCGCAGCGCCCGCCAGGTCAGCACCGCCGCGACCGCCCCGGGCAGCAGCCAGGAGGCGAGCGGCGGCAGCCGGTCCCACACCGGCAGCTGCCGGCCATTGTCCACGTAGAAGCCGGTCAGCAGCGCCGCGAACGACCCGGCCATCCCGGCCGCGTGCCGCAGCGGCCAGCCCGGCCGGTGCCGGCGTCGTGCCGCCCATCCGACCGCCCCCAACCCGGCCGCCACCACCGCCGTCGCCAGCAGGTGGTTGTCAGCCGGCCAGCGCACCGCCGCCAGCACGACCGCGGTCAGCGCCACCGTGCCGAGCCCCCACAGGTACACCCGCCCCCACCGCGGATGTCGGCCCGCACCCTTGCGGGCCACGCACGCCACGGTGCCGCACACCACGCACGTCAGCCCGGCACCGACATGCACCGCCAGCGCGACGACGAACACCGGACCGGCATCCGGCACCTCGAGCCCGAAGACGCGCATCACGACCTCCACATAGCTAGCATGGCTACATATCGCCACGCTACGCTCCTTGACGATCGGTCAATAGTTCAGCACTCATTGAGTCAATGAACGCTGAGTTTTCGTCAGTGGAGGTGCGGGCCCGGGCGCGCGCCGCGCTCGGCGATCCTGCCCGCCTCGCCATCGTCGACACCCTCGTCCTCGGTGACGCCTCGCCGGGCGAGATCGGCCACGCCCTCGGCCTGCCGACCAACCTCGTCGCGCACCACATCAAGGTGCTGCAGGGCGCCGGCCTCGTCACCCGGACCCGGTCCGAGGGCGACCGCCGCCGCACCTACCTCCGTCTCGTCCCGGAGGTCCTCGCCTCCCTCGCCCCGCCCGCACTCGGCGCCGCCGAGCGTGTGGTCTTCGTGTGCACCCACAACTCGGCCCGCTCGCAGCTGGCCGCCGCGCTGTGGCGTGACCGGGTCGGCGGCCCGGTCGCCTCCGCCGGGCGCCCGGCGCAACGGGTCCACCCGCGGGCAGTGAAGGTCGCGCACCGCCACGGCCTGGCCCTGGACGCGGCCGGGACCGCGTACGTCACCGACGTGGTGCACGACGGGGACCTCGTCATCGCGGTCTGCGACAACGCCCACGAGGACCTCGCCGGCCCGGCCGCGCCCGTGCATCCGCGGTTGCACTGGTCTGTGCCGGACCCGGTCCGGGTCGACACCGACGCGGCGTTCGAGGCCGCCTACAGCGATCTCGCCGACCGGATCACCCGCCTGGCGCCCGCCGTCGCCCCCGCCCAGCGCTGCCCCGAATGACCTTTGGAGTCTTCGTCATGACCGAGTCGCTTGCGTACTTCTACCACCCGGACCTGTCCGTCGATCAGCAGCTCGCGCTGCGCACCGCGGCCCAGCGGCTGGCGCGGGAGTTCGACGGCACCTACGGCGCCGAGACCATCGAACGGTTCCTGCACACCAGCTACGAGCAGTTCGCCAGCCTATCGAGCGTGCCGAACTTCCTGCCGCTGCTGGCCGAGCGCTTCGCCCGGCAGCGGCTGCACGCCCTGGCCCGCGTCGAAGGCCACCACCACGACGGCAAGCCGGTCGTGTTGTTCCTGTGTACGCACAACGCGGGCCGGTCGCAGATGGCGCTGGGGTTCTTCACCCACCTCGCCGGCGACCGTGCCGTTGCCTGGTCCGGCGGGTCCGAGCCCGGCCGGGAGATCAACCCGGCCGCGGTCGCCGCGATGGCAGAGCGAGGGATCGACATCACCGACGAGTACCCGAAGCCGTGGACCGACGAGATCGTCCGCGCCGCCACCGTCGTGGTCACCATGGGCTGCGGCGACGCCTGCCCGGTCTTCCCCGGCACCCGCTACGAGAACTGGGACGTCGACGACCCGGCCGGGCTGGACGTCACCACCGTCCGACCGATCCGCGACGAGCTCGAACGCCGTGTCCGCATGCTGCTCGCCCAGCTCGAAATCCCCGCCAACTAATCACCCAGACGGGACTGCTACGCACGTGAACCCCACCTTGTGGCGCCGGCTGCTCGCCGAGTTCGTCGGCACCGCCCTGCTCGTCACCGCCGTCGTCGGCTCCGGCATCATGGCCACCCGGCTCAGCGACGACATCGGCCTGCAACTCCTGGAAAACTCCGTCGCCACCGCGTTCGCGCTCGGCGCGCTCATCCTGACCTTTGGCCCGGTGTCCGGCGCGCACTTCAACCCGGTCGTGTCGGCCGTGGACTGGTTCCTCGGCCGCCGCACCGGCACCGGCCTGTCAGCCCAGGATCTCGGCGGCTACATCGGCGCCCAGACGGCCGGGGCGATCGGCGGCGCCGTCCTGGCGGACCTGATGTTCAAGCTGCCCGCGGTCGACATCGCCGCCAAGCACCGCACCGGCACCGATCTGTGGCTCGGTGAGGTCGTCGCCACCACGGGCCTGCTCCTGTTGATCTTCGCCCTGGCGCGGTCCGGCCGGGCCTCGGTCGCACCCGCGGCGGTCGGCGCGTACATCGGCGCCGCCTACTGGTTCACCAGCAGCACGAGCTTCGCGAACCCGGCCGTGACGATCGGCCGGGCGTTCACCGACACCTTCGCCGGGATCGCGCCGTCCTCGGTGCCGGGGTTCATCGTCGCGCAGCTCGTCGGCCTGGCCGTCGGGGTCGGGCTGCTCCTCGCGCTCTATCCGTCCGTCGGCAGCGCCGCCGGTGACGTCGTCGTCCACCCCGACGGCGAGTCCGTACGTTCCTGAACCACCGACCGCACTGCCATCTTCGGAGGAACCACCGCATGAGCACCAAGCCTTCTGTCCTGTTCGTGTGCGTGCACAACGCCGGCCGCTCCCAGATGGCCGCCGGCTGGCTGCGCCACCTCGCCGGCGACACCGTCGAGGTTCGTTCCGCCGGCTCCGAACCGGCCGATCGGATCAACCCGGTCGCGGTCGAGGCCATGCGTGAGGTCGGCATCGACATCACCGCCAACACCCCGCGCAAGCTCGACTGGGACACCGCCGAGTCCTCCGACGTGCTCATCACCATGGGCTGCGGCGACGTCTGCCCCGTCTTCCCCGGCAAGCGCTACCTCGACTGGAAACTCGACGACCCCGCCGGCCAGGGCATCGAGGCTGTCCGCCCGATCCGCGACGAGATCCGCCGCCGCGTCGAGCAGCTCATGACCGAGCTGCCCGTCACCACCGGCTGACGACCCGTTCACGCGCTCCGCCGCCGGGCTAGGTCCTCCCCGGCGGCGGTTCTTGCCTGCCTTCCCGAAAGGGCCGATCACATGCGCCTGCTCGTCATCGGCGGCAGCGATGCCGGCATCAGCGCCGGGCTGCGCGCCCGCGAACTCGACCCGACCGCCGACGTCACCCTCCTGGTTGCCGACCGGTACCCGAACTTCTCCGTCTGCGGGATCCCCTACCACGTTTCCGGCGACGTCCCCGAGTGGCGCAACCTCGCCCACCGCAGCACCGGCGACCTCGAAGCCGCCGGTCTCCAGCTGCGCCTGGAACACCGCGCCACCGCCATCGACGCCGATGCGCACACCGTCACCGTCACCGCCACCACACCGCACGGCGCGACCGCGGTGGTCGGCTACGACCGGCTCGTCATCGGTATTGGTGCTGTCCCGGTCATCCCGCCGATCGACGGCCTGGACCGGCTCGGCCCCGCCGACGGCGTCCACGTCCTGCACACCATGGACGACACCTTCGCCATCCTGCGCACCATCACCGACCGCGGGGCCACCCGGGCGGTCATCGTCGGCGCCGGGTACATCGGCCTTGAGATGGCCGAGGCGTTGACCACCCGCGGCCTGACCGTCACGCTCCTCGAACAGGTCGACCAGGTCATACCAACCGTCGACGCGGAACTCGCCGAACCCCTCGCCGAGCACCTGCGCGAGCGCGGCGTCGCCGTACACACCGGCACCAAGGTCCACACCATCGATCGCACCCGCGGCGGCCTCGTCGTCGGCACCGACGCCGGCGACCACCAGAGCGACGTCGTCCTCGTCGTGACCGGCGTCCGTCCCGACACCGGCCTCGCCGCCCGCGCCGGGGTAACGCTCGGCGTGCGCGGCGCGATCGCCGTCGACCGTGGCATGCGCACCAGCCTGCCTGACGTCTACGCCGCCGGCGACTGCGTGCACACATATCACCGGCTCCTCGACCAGCATGTGTATCTGCCGTTGGGCAGCACCGCGCACAAACAGGGCCGCGTCGCCGGCACCAACGCCACCGGCGGCAACGCGACCTTCGCCGGGTCACTCGGCACCCAGGCCGTCAAAGTCTTCGACCGCGTCGTGGCCGGCACCGGCCTGCGCGACCACACCGCCCGCGCCGCCGGATACGACCCCGTCACCGTCGCCACCACGGCCGACGACCACAAGGCGTACTACCCTGGCGCCACCCCGGTCCGCATCCCCGGGCGGTGTCCTGTTGGGCTTGCCTGGCGGCTGCCACCGGGACACCGAGGTTCCCCTCCGGAGGAGCCGCCGGAGGCAAAGACCGTGACCACACGCGGAGGCCGGGATTCCTGGCGGGAGCGACGGTCGCGCCCCCGACGAACCCGAGTAGAAAGAATGCTTTTAGGGTTTCCGCTTTAGCGGTGACAGATACTTCCCCAACCCCGCACCAGCTTTGTCGCACGGCCGCCCCGTAGTGTTTGCGCGCGAGCAGAGCCGAACGATAGGCCGAAGATAGCCAGAATATAGGGCGGGCAACTAGAGTTCGCCGCGCCTGCTAGTCCATTGATTCAGGCTGATGCGAGCGACCTTCCGTCGCCTCACCGAAGGGATTTGAGATGCGCTGGTTTCGCATTATGGTCGCCGCCTTAATGGCGGCGACCGTGGCCGCAATTGGTCAGGCCGCAACCGCACACGCCGGCTACCCATCTGGATATCAGCTCTGGTCAAAAATTTTCAACCCCAACAATAATAATGAATATTGTCAGCTTCACACCAATAACCGCAACAACATACGGTTTGTGAACAACTTCTACGGCGTCCGTGCCTTCTTCATTTTGGACGGCTACTTCGCGGCAGGGGACTCCTGCCGAATTGGCAAGTCGAACCTGGTAGTTAGTTCACACTCACAGAGCATCGTACTGTACGACGAAAACGGCGTCCCAAGATGGAGCATGGGCTCTCCATACTACGTGGAGACGAACCGTTCTTACAGCTACCTCCAAGGGTTGGATGGCAATTTCGTGCAGTACAGCGAAAATGGCGCGGTGCTCGGCGCGACGAACACCTGTTGTACGCCTTACGCCTACGAGGTGGTTATGGCGGTCCAGTCGGACGGCAATCTGGTGGTCTACTGGTACCACTACGAAACCGACTTTTACGAGGTGAAGTTCACAACCAACACGGCCCACTAGGCTCGCAACCATCTATGCAGTCAGTGAAGTTTACCACTTCATTGGTGTTTCGGCAGTGCGGCCTGCGGCTGCCTCATCTTGCGTCGGCTACGTAGGTTATCTATGTGACGAGCATCTATTAATTGCGTGGTTTGGTCGTAGTGTGCTGGTGCATTTCGGTATCTCATCTACACGGGGGTAGCAGTGCTACATCAAGTCAGAAGAGTTTCTATTGGCCGTATAACTACGGCCGCGCTGCTCGGCCTGACGAGCATCTTGGTCTCCGCAGCGACCGTGAACGCGGCGCCCAAACCCAGTCCCACGACTGGCGGCATCGCGTCGACCCCGACCGCAATGCCAACGACGAGCAGCGCTGCCAACGTCACGGTCGACAAGACCGGCAGAGGAATCCTGTCCGAGGAGGAGCTCAGGCAGGTGCGGGCCAACAGCGTTAGAGCCACTAGCGGAGAATCTGGCGGCCGAACGTCCGCCGCCGGACTGCAGGCCTGCAGTCTGTTGATCAAGGCCTATAGCGTAGGTTTCAAGATCGGCACCGGTGCAACAATTTCGGAGGCGCCGTTCCGGGGTGTTAATACCTGGCGCCTTACTGGCGGTACTTGGCTGGCGACCGCGCTCGCCGCCAGCGAACGCTGAGAAATTGCGTTGAATATCATCAATCGCTGCTCCTGGCGTGGATGGCACGCCTCGACACGTCGGAGAAGGCGGCCCTGGTGGCGGCTACGGTCCAGACACCTGTCGATTTGAGCACTCACCCTGCAGATTTCCGGGAATGGTCTGGCCGACTGCGGATGTTCCGCGACGGGCGCCTGGTCGATGAAGACGTCGAGCATGAGGGCGACCGCCTCGCAGACATCGAGCGGCGGGGAAGCGGGGTCGCCTGGGCCGAGGACGGCACCTGCATTGCGGACATCGTCGTCGGTCCGGCTACAGCAGATCGAAGAGTGTTTCGAACCGGGCCGCCAGGATCGCGTCGACGTCGCCCTCCAGTCGAATGCTGACCACACTTCCGCCGACGGCCTGGGCGAGATGCACCACAAGCGACGGCGTTCCTGCCAACGGGTAGCTGAACCAGCCGTTGGTCGACTCGTCGTCGGTGTCCTCGAGGGCACCGGTCAGCGCCACCTCGTCGAGGTCGTCATACCCATACCCGATGTACCTTCTGGCGTGCCTCAGGAACTGGACCACGTTGTCCTCGAACACCCAACCCGCGATCAACGGCACGGCCCAGTGTCGCCCGCCTCGAACGCTGCATCGCGCCCGCATGGGGCAGATCAGTGCGCCGGCGTAGACGTGGCAGGATCGCGGCCGTGGCTACCCGCGTCCTGGCGACCATGGCCCGCGGCAGGTCGATGCCGTGCACGGCGACGCCGCGCGCCGCCAGCGGCAGCGCGATCCGCCCCGTGCCGCCGCGTCACCGCAGACGGGCTGCCCCCACCCCGACCCTGCCGGCTCGACCCGCGGTGTATTGACGAGCGGCTGGGCGTGAGTACCGTTCTTCAATTAAGTAACTTTGTTTCCGGTAGTGCTCTGCCGACCCGACCCCTCCCACACCCCCTTACGGAGCACGGCATGAGGAATCGAGCCTCGTTCAGGCGCACGGCCGCCGTGGCGGCCGCCGCGTTGTTACTGCCCGTCGCCGCCAGCCTGGTGGCCCTTCCGAACGCGGCCGCGGCGGCGACCGCGCCCATTCGCGTCAACGCCGGCGGACCGGCGTTCACCGACAGCGCCGCGGCGACCTGGTCGGCGGATCACGCGTACAGCTCCGGCAACTGGGGCTACGACACGCTGTACGGCGGCTCGTCGACGGCCTCGCCGATTGCCGGCACAACCGACGACGCGCTGTACCAGACGTACAACCTTTTCAGCAACTGGGCCGGCTACAAGTTCGACGTTCCCAACGGCACCTACCAGGTCACACTGAAGATGGTGGAGGACTGGGCCAACGCGGCCGGCCAGCGCAAGTTCGACGTGCGCATCGAGGGCGTGACGGTGCTGAGCGCGTTCGACATCTTCGCGTCCTGCGGCTCGCTCACCGCGTGCGACCGCACCTTCAGCACGACCGTCAGCGACGGTCAGCTCAACGTACAGTTCAACATGAACGGCGGCGCCAACTACGCGACCGTCTCCGCCATCGCGGTGACCGGTGGCGGCGGCGGTGACACGACGCCGCCGAGCACGCCCGGGAGCCTGACCGTCACCGGCACTACCTCGTCGAGCGTCTCGCTGTCGTGGAACGCCTCCACCGACAACGTCGGCGTCACCGGCTACGACATCCTGCGCGGCGGCACGACCATCGCAACCGTCACCGGCACCTCGTACACCAACACCGGACTCGCCGCCAGCACCACGTACACCTACACCGTCAAGGCCCGCGACGCGGCCGGGAACCTCTCCGCGGCCAGCAACCAGGTCTCGGCGACCACGCAGGGCACCGGCGGGGGCGACACGACGCCGCCGAGCACGCCCGGGAGCCTGACCGTCACCGGCACTACCTCGTCGAGCGTCTCGCTGTCGTGGAACGCCTCCACCGACAACGTCGGCGTCACCGGCTACGACATCCTGCGCGGCGGCACGACCATCGCAACCGTCACCGGCACCTCGTACACCAACACCGGACTCGCCGCCAGCACCACGTACACCTACACCGTCAAGGCCCGCGACGCAGCCGGGAACCTCTCCGCGGCCAGCAACCAGGTCTCGGCCACGACGCAGTCCGGCGGCGGTGGCGGAGGCGGCAACCGGGTCGTCGGCTACTTCGTCGACTGGGGTGTCTACGCCCGCAACTACCACGTCAAGAACATCGACACCAGCGGTACCGCCGCGAAGCTGAACGTCATCAACTACGCCTTCGGCAACGTGACGAACGGCCAGTGCGCGATCGGCGACAGCTACGCCGACTACGACCGGTTCTACGACGCGGCGTCCAGTGTGGACGGTGTCGCGGACACGTGGGACGCGGGCGCGCTGCGCGGCAGCTTCAACCAGCTGCGCAAGCTCAAGCGGAAGTACCCGAACCTCAAGGTGGTCTGGTCGTTCGGCGGCTGGTCCTGGTCCGGCGGCTTCGGTCAGGCGGCCGCGAACCCGACCGCGTTCGCCAACTCGTGCTACAACCTGGTCAAGGACCCGCGGTGGGCTGACGTGTTCGACGGCATCGACATCGACTGGGAGTACCCGAACGCCTGCGGCCTCACCTGCGACAGCAGCGGGGCGGCCAGCTTCCGGACCCTGATGTCGGCGGTGCGGTCCCGCTTCGGCTCCGGCAGCCTGGTCACCGCCGCGATCACCGCGGACGGGACCAGCGGCGGCAAGATCGACGCGGCCGACTACGGCGGCGCGGCGCAGTACGTCGACTGGTACAACGTCATGACGTACGACTACTTCGGGGCCTTCGCGCCGCAGGGCCCGACGGCGCCCCACTCTCCCTTGACGTCCTACAGCGGGATCCCGACGCCCGGGTTCTACTCCGACGCGGCGATCCAGAAGCTCAAGAGCAAGGGGATTGCGGCGAGCAAGCTGCTACTCGGCATCGGCTTCTACGGCCGCGGCTGGACCGGCGTCACGCAGAGCGCCCCCGGCGGTAGCGCGACCGGCCCGGCGCCCGGCACGTACGAGCAGGGCATCGAGGACTACAAGGTCCTCAAGTCCAGTTGCCCGGCGAACGGCACCGTGGCCGGCACCGCCTACGCGTACTGCGGCAGCAACTGGTGGAGCTACGACACGCCGAGCACCATCGCCGGCAAGATGAGCTACGCCAAGAGCCAGGGCCTCGCCGGCTCCTTCTTCTGGGAGATGTCCGGCGACACCAGCAACGGCGAGCTGATCACCGCGATGCGCAGCGGCCTCGGATAACGAGAAGTTCGATCCCGCCGGCGGCCCGGGTATGCGTCGTACCCCGGCCGCCGGCGGCGCAATTGCGTCTGCCCGGACGGGTCGGTCCGGGACGGGGACGGTCTCAGAGGCGGCCGGCCTCGATGACGCGGCGCAGGAACTGCCGGGTGCGGGCCTCGCGGGGCTCGCCGAGGACCTGTTCGGGCGGCCCGTCCTCGACCAGCGTCCCGCCGTCGAGGAAGCACACCCGGTCGGCCACCTGGCGGGCGAAGCCCATCTCGTGCGTGGCCAGCAGCATCGTCATGCCGTCGGCCTTGAGGTCGCGGATGAGGGCCAGCACCTCGCCGACGAGCTCCGGGTCCAGCGCCGACGTCACCTCGTCGAGCAGCAGCAGCCGGGGCTTGTTGATCAGCGCCCGCACGATGGCGACCCGCTGCTGCTGGCCGCCGGAGAGCCGGTCCGGGTACGCGCCGGCGAGCTCGGCGAGGCCGATCCGCGCCAGCAGCGCCATCGCCTGCTCGCGCGCCTGCGCGGCCGGCAGGCGGTGCACCCGGCGCGGGGCGAGGGTCACGTTGTCCAGGACCGACATGTGCGGGAACAGGTTGAACGCCTGGAACACGATGCCGATGCGGCGGCGGACCCGGTCCGGGTTCACCCGCGGATCGGTGATGTCCTCCCCGTCAAGGCGGATCGTGCCGTCGTCGACCGGCTCGAGCAGGTTGATGCAGCGCAGCAGTGTCGACTTGCCCGAGCCGCTGGCGCCGATGAGCGCTACCACCTCGTGCTCGGCGACGTCGAGGGAGACCCCACGCAGCACCGGGCGGGTGCCGAACACCTTGTGCAGGTTGTCGACGGACAGGACGGCGGTCACAGGCGGTTGTCTCCGGATTGGCGGCGCGCCGCCCGCAGGGTGACCCAGTCGGTCACGGCGATGAGCGGAATCGCCAGCAGGACGAACAGCACGCCCGCGACGATGTACGGGGTGAAGTTGTAGCTCTTCGCCGTCGCGATCTGCGCGGCGCGTACCGCGTCGATCGCCCCGGCGAGCGAGACGAGCCCGACGTCCTTCTGCATGGCGACGAGGTCGTTGAGCAGCGGCGGGGCGACCCGGCGGACCGCCTGCGGCAGCACGACGTGCCGCATGGTCTGCGCATAGGTCAGGCCGAGCGAGCGCGCCGCCGCGCGCTGCGACGGGTGCACCGACTCGATCCCGGCACGGAAGACCTCGGCGATGTACGCGCCGTAGGTCAGCATGATCGCGATGCCGCCGAGAACCAGCACCGTCGGCGTGCCGGAGAGGCGCAGCCCGGGCACGCCGAAGGCCAGCACGTAGATCGTGATGATGAGCGGCACACCGCGGAAGCTGTACGTGTAGCCGGTCGACAGCGCGCGCAGCGGGAAGAACACGGCGGGGCGCAGCGTGCGCAGCAGCGCCGCGCCGAGCCCCAGCAGCAGTGCTCCGGCGGCGCAGAAGATGAGCAGTCGCACGTTGAGCCACAGGCCGCGCAGCACGTCCGGCAGCGCGTCCCGGGCGGCGTGCAGGTCGAAGAAGCTGTCCTTGACCCGTTGCCAGCCGGGCGCGCCGGTGATGCCGAAGTACAGCGCCACCACGACGACGACGGTGGAGACGGCGGCGACCGCCACCGACAGGATTGTCTGCCGGCGGCGGTACGCCTCGCGTTCGAGCTGGACCGGGCTTTTGGCCGGTAACGGAGTGCTCATCAGGACAGCGTCGGGGCGCCCTGCGTCGCCGACAGCCACTGTTGCTCCAGGTTCTTCAGCGTGCCGTCGGAACGCAGCGCGTCCACGGCCTGGCTCACGCAGGCCGTCAGCGCCGAGCCCTTGTCCAGCACCAGGCCGAACTGCTCCGGGGTGCCGGACGTCTGAGGCAGCTGCCCGACGATCACGGCGCCGTCGATCTCGGCGCCGGTGACGTAGAACGCCGTCGGCAGGTCGACCACGAGCCCGTCGATCTGGCCGTTCTGCAGCGCCTTCTTCGCGTCGTCGTTGTTGTTGAACACCGCGGGCTGCGCCGACGGCTTCACGACCTCGGTGATCGAGCGGTAGCTGGTGGTGCCGACCTGCGCGCCGAGCTTGGCGCCCTTGAGATCAGCGAGCGTCTTCGCACCGGCGATCTTGGAGCTCTTCAGCGCGATGACGGTCTGGGTGACGTCATAGTACGGCGAGGAGAAGTCGACGGCCTGCCGGCGCTCGTCGGTGATGGAGAACTCGTTGATGTCGAAGTCGTACGCCTTGGGCCCGGGCGCGATCGCGTTGTTGAACGTCACCCGCGTCCACGCCACCTGCTCCTTGCCGTAGCCGAGCTTCCCGGCCACGGCGTAGGCGACGGCGGACTCGAAGCCCTGCCCGCTCTCCGGCTTGTTGTCGGCGAACCACGGCGGGTACACGGGATCGTCGGTGCCGACGGTCAGCTTGCCCGCGGTCACGGTCTTGAGCTGGGCAGGCGCGCAAGCGGCAGCCGCGCCGGAGGCGCCGGCCGAGCCGGCGGGCGCCGTCGTGTCGTCGACGGGGGCGCAGCCGGCTGCGGCGGCCAGGACGCAGGTGAGCCCAGCCGTGAGGATGAGGGTCGCGGGACGCATGGCGCGGATCATAACCACTGGTCAGGTAGGAATAGCAAGGTGTCCACGGTCACTGCGTACCTTGCGCGGACGTCGCCATACCTGCGCGCGGTCATCGGGACCACCGATCAGGCCGGGCGGAAGGAGTCGCGCGCGGCGGGCGCCGCGTGCTTGATCATGAGATGCCGGGTGACGGAGTACTCGGCCAGCGACTCCTGGCTGAGGTCCTTGCCGAACCCGGAGTTCTTGACCCCGCCGTGCGGGGCCTCGGACGCGATCGGCAGGTGGTCGTTGATCCACGTCACGCCGACGTCGAGCCGATGGGCGGTCCGTAGCGCGCGGGCGACGTCGCGGGTCCACACCGAGGACGCCAGGCCGTACTCGACGTCATTGGCCAGCCGTACCGCCTCGTCCTCGTCGTCGAAGGGCAGCACCACGACGGCGGGTCCGAACACCTCTCCCTGGACGATCTCGCTGCGCTGGTCGGCGCCGAGGATCAGGGTCGGCGGGAAGAAGAACCCGGGACCGGCGGCGGGCGAGCCGCCGAGCGCGACGGTCGCCCCGTCGGCGATCGCCCGGGTCACGAAGCCCGCCACCCGGTCCCGGTGGCCGGCCGAGATGAGCGGACCGATGTCGGTCTCGGCCGACCACGGATCCCCGGTACGGATCTTCGCCATCGCGGCCTCGAGCGCCGCGACGGCATCGGCGTAGGCCGGTCGCTGGACGTAGACCCGCGTGGCGGCGGTGCAGTCCTGGCCCGTGTTGTAGGTGGCGCCCATCGCCACGCCGGAGGCCATCTCGGACAGCACGGCGTCGTCGAAGACGATGGCCGGCGCCTTGCCGCCGAGTTCGAGGTGCACGCGTTTGAGACGGGTCGCGGCGCCGCGCATCACCTCCCGGCCGGTGCGGGTCGACCCGGTGACGCTGACCATGTCCACGCCCGGGTCCTCGACCAACGCCGCGCCCACGTCGGCGCCGCCGGTGACCACCTGGACGAGGCCAGCCGGTGCCCCGGCCTCCTCGATGAGGCGGGCCAGGGCCAGGGTCGTGCGGGGCGTCTGGGGCGCGGGCTTGATGACCACCGCGTTGCCGGCGGCCACAGCGGGAGCGATCTTCCAGATCGCCATGACGAGTGGGAAGTTCCACGGCGCGATGGAACCGACGACCCCGACGGGCCGGCGCACGAGCATGGACGTGTAGCCGGCGGACAGCGTGCCGGCGCCGGTCCCGTCCAGCGACCGCGCGGCGCCGGCGAAGAAGCGCAGGTTGTCCACGCCGAACGGCAGCTCGCCGTCGGTCATGACCGGCGCCGGCTTGCCGGTCTCCTCGACCTCGAGGCGGGCCAGTTCCTCAGCGTCGCGTTCGACGAGGTCGGCCAGGCGCAGCAGGACCCGGGCCCGTTCCGCCGGGGTGGCCTCGCGCCATTGCGCGAAGGCGGCCCGCGCCGTCGCCACCCGTGCGGCGACGTCCGCCGTGGGGGTATCCGGGATCTCGTCGATGACGGCACCGGTCGCCGGGTTCGTCAGTACTGCCACGTCAGCTCCTCAGCTGTTGAATCCGACGCCGAATCGATCGAGTAGGCGCAGCCACGGGCCACGGCGCCCGTCGCGCCGGTCCGCGGCGGCGAGTGCGCCGCGGGTCAGTTCCACGACCGGGAAGCGCAGCGGCTCCGGCGGGAACGGAACCGGCCGCCGGCGCACCATCCGCAACCGGGTCCGTTCCGTCTCCCGCCCGGCGAGCAGGTCGAGGGCCACCTGGGCGCCGAACCGGGAGGCGGCCACGCCGAGCCCGGTGTAGCCGACGGCGTAGGCAATGCGGCGGTCGCGGGTGGTGCCGAACATCGGGGTGAAGCGGGTGGTTGAGTCGATCACGCCACCCCAGCGGTGGGTGAACCGCACCCCGTCGAGCTGCGGGAAGGTCTGCGCGAAGTGCTGGGCGAGCAGGCGGTGGGTGGCGTCGCGCTGCTCGAGCGCCTCGTCGACGCGGTTGCCGAACCAGTAGACGGCGTCGTACCCGCCGAACAGCACGCGGTTGTCGTCGGTGAGGCGGTAGTAGTGGAACTGGTTGCCGGCGTCGGTGAGTCCCTGCGCCTGCGGCCACCGCAGCTCCGCCCGCTGCGCGTCGCTGAGTCGCTCGGTGACGAGCACGTAGTCGTAGACCGGCAGGATCCAGTGGCGCAGCCGCCGCAGCGGCGGCGGGTAGGCGTTGGTCCCGATGACCACCCGGTGGCCGGATATCCGGCCGTCGGCCGTGCGCACCGTCACGCCACCGCGGCCCCGGTCGAAGCCGGTGACCCTGGTGTCCTCATGGATCCTCACCCCGAGTGCCTCGGCGGCCCGCGCCAGCCCCCAGGTCAGCCGGGCGGGGTCGACCAGCCCGCCGGTGCCGCGCACGCGGACGCCGCCGAGGTAGGTCGGCGACGCCACGTCCGCGCGCATCCGCTCGCCGTCGAGCAGCGTGGCGTCGTCACCGTACGACCGGTGCAGTTCGGCCAGGGCGGTGAGCTCGGTGAGCTGGTACGGCGCGACTGCGACGGTCGTCTTGCCGCACAATCTGAGACCGGCGTCGATATGGTGTTGCCGCACGGTGTCGGCGATCGCGGCAAGGTTCTCGCGGCCGAGCCGGACCAGCGTCGTCAGCTCGTCCGGCCAGCGCGACAGGCCGTGGGACAGGCCGTGGGTGAGCGAGTCGGAGACGAAGCCGCCGTTGCGTCCGGAGGCGCCGTAGGCGATCCGCCGGGCCTCCAGCAGTACCACGTCGGCGGCGGGATTTTCCTGCTTGGCCAGGATGGCCGTCCACAGTCCGGTGAAACCTCCGCCGATCACCACGAGGTCGGCGGAGCCGGCGCCGGTGTGCCGCGGCCGGGACTGCGGCGCGTCGGCGCGGTCGGTCCAGAACACGGCCGGCGCGGCGTCGGCGAGGGCTCGCCGGGCCTTTGCCAGGGACGCGGACGTGGAGCCGTTGGGGGCCGCTGCGGCGTACCGCTCGGTCATCGAGCGGTCCCGGTCGCGCCAGCCAGCCGCTCGATCGCGTCGGCGGCGTGCCGCAGGCCGTCGGTGGCCCGAATCGCCGCACCGTGCGCCGCGAGGCGGCCGCGCAGTCCGTCGTCGGCCAGCAGGCGCTGGATCGCGCCGTGCAACTGCTCGTCGGTGAAGCGGTACGGGTCCAGGCGCACCCCGAAGCCGAGCTCGTCGACCCGCTGGGCGTTGTCGTACTGGTCCCAGAACAGCGGCAGCACCACCATCGGCTTGCCGAAGTGCAGCGCCTCGGTGGTGGTGTTGTTGCCGCCGTGCGTGATGACCAGATCGACCAGCGGGATGATGTTCGCCTGCGGCAGGAACTCCGCGCCCCACATGTTGTCCGCGAGCTCGAACTCGGCGTGCAGGGGACCCTTGGAGACGATGTACCGGTGCGGCGTCTTGGCCAGCGCGTCGATGACCCGCCGCATCAGCTCGACGTCGGCGGACCCGAGCGAGCCGAGGCTGAAGTAGATCAGTGCGCCATCGCGGCCGGCGAGCTGCTCCGGCATGGCGAACTCGCCGTCGGTCTCCCGAACCGAGGATTCGAGCCGCCGCCAGGTCGGGCCGAGCGGCCGCGCGTCGGTGTAGTCGGCGATCTCCGGGTACACGTACAGGTTGAGGTCGCCCTCGTGGATGAACTCGAGGTCGGGCAGGCCCGGCGCGCCCTGCTCACGGACCCAGGCGTCGAACTCCTCCCACACCGGGCGGTGGACGCGGTCGTACTCGGATCGGAACGCGGCCCAGCCGGACCGGTCGGCGGCGGGGTAGCCGGAGAAGGCCGGGGCGATGTCCGGGCCCTTGATCTCCAGCGGGTTGCAGGACACGATCCGGACGAACGGCACGCCGGCGGTGTTGAGCGCCGGGAACGCCACGACGTTGTCCTCGACGATGACATCCGGCCGGACCCTGGCGATGATCTCCAGCAGCCTGGGCTGGCAGAACCGGGCGCCGTTGATGAGCTCCGCCCACACCGGCTTGACCCAGGTCTCGAGCTGTTCGATCGTCGGCTTGCGGAACTCGGGGGCGGTGTCGCGGATGAAGTCCTTCCAGAACTGGCCGGCGTCCTGCTCTTCGGCGTGCTCCGCCGGTGGGGCGAGGTCGACGAGGTCTTCGTCGAACCCGAGCGCGGTCAGCTTCCCCCGCCACGACGCCTCGGCGGCGAACACCACGCGGTGCCCACGGCGGCGCAGGACGTCGCCGATGCCGATGCAGTTGTTCGTGGGACCGTACGCGCTCTCGGGCATGAACAGGACCGTCAACCGGGACATCGCCTCTCCCAACGTTCTTGTTGAAGCGAGATTCAACAAGGTCGTCGCTCGGCAGTCAATATGCGGGCACTATGGTGGTGTGCAACCTGTTGACGTCGTACCCCGGATCGGTGCCGCATGACCTCCCGCAAGTCCCGTTCCGAACGCCGCCAGGACCTCATCGAGGCCGCCCGCCGGGCGATGATCCAGCACGGGACTGACACGGTCCTGCTCAACCAGGTCGCCGAGCAGGCCGGCCTCACCTCCGGCGCGGTGCTCTACCACTACCCGGACCTGCGCGACCTGCTGCTGGATGCGCACCACGCCGGCATGGAGCGCTTCTACGAGCTGCGCGTGAAGAGGATCGCCGACATCGCCGACCCGGTCCAGAAGCTGGTCATGACCATCCGCTCCGGACTGCCCACGGACGCCGACGACGCCGACGTGCGGCTGCTGTGCGAGCTCGGCGGCGCGGCCGGTCGCAACCGGGTCTACGCCGCCCTGCTCACCACGCTGTACGACCGGCAGGTGTCCATGTACCAGACGATCCTCGAGCTCGGCGCGGCGCAGGGCGTGTTCACGCTCGCGGCGGACTCGCAGACGATCGCCCGCAATCTCGTCGCGCTCGAGGACGCCTACGGCTACCGGATCGTGGCCCGCCACCCGACCCTGCGCGCGGCGGAGGCGGTCGAGCTGATCGTGTCGTACGCGCGCCTGGTCACGGGGAACCCGTTGACCGCACAGGAAGAGCCGGCCCGGCCCCGGCGGACCCGGCGCACCACAACGTAGGCTCGGGCACGGCTCAGTCTTGCCCGAGCAGCATGGCGTCGGACACCGACCATCCCACCCCGGTCTGCTCGCCGAGGGTGACCGGGGCGGCGCCGGCAACCGTGACCAACAGCGGCCGGTCGAGTCCCGCGACCCGCACCGCCACCCGGGTGGTGCCGCCGAAGAACGTCACGTCGGCCACCACGCCGGCCAGCCCGTCGCCGCAGCCCAGCCGCACCCGTTCCGGGCGTACCGCCAGGGTCGCGCTCGCTCCGACGCTGGCCGCCGGGACCCGGCAGGGCAGCACGCCGACGCCGGGCACGTGCAGGCCGTCCGTGGCGGCCACCCCGGTGACGAGGTTGTTCGCGCCGATGAAGTCCGCCACGAACAGGTCGGCGGGGCGCTCGTACAGCGGCACCGGCGCGTCGATCTGGCGCACCCGGCCCTCGCTGAGCACGGCGATCCGGTCGGCCAGTGACATCGCCTCCTCCTGGTCATGGGTGACGACCACGAAGGTGATCCCCACCTCGTGCTGCAGCCGTTTGAGCTCGAGTTGCATTTCGGCGCGCACCTTCTTGTCCAGCGCGGAGAGGGGCTCGTCGAGCAGCAGCAGCCGCGGCCGCTTCACGATCGCCCGGGCCAGGGCGACGCGCTGCCGCTGGCCGCCGGAGAGCTGGTGCGGCCGGCGCCGGGCCAGTCCCGTGAGGCCGGCGGTGGTGAGCACGGCGTCCACCCGCTCGCGGATCTCCGCCTTCGGCAGCCGTTCACGCTCCAGCCCGTACGAGATGTTCTTCGCCACGCTCATGTGCGGAAACAGCGCGTACGACTGGAACATCAGGTTGACCGGGCGCCGGTGCGGCGGCACGGCCAGCAGGTCGGCGCCGTCGAGAGTCACCGACCCGCTGTCGGGGTATTCGAAGCCGGCGAGGATCCGCAGCAGGGTCGTCTTGCCGCAGCCGCTCGGGCCCAGCAGGGCGAAGAACTCGCCCTGGCGGATCTCGAGGCTTACCTGATCGAGTGCCCGGACCTCGCCGAAGCGCCGGCTGACGGCATCGATGCGGACCAGAGGTTCGTTCACAGCGACTCCGTGAGGCGGGACAGGCGCTGGGCGACGATCACGAACGTGAAGCTGACCGCGAGCAGGATCGTGGCCAGCGCGTTGATCTCGGGCGTGACGCCGAAGCGCACCATGGAATAGATGACGATGGGTAGCGTCGGGTTTTGCGGACCCGCGGTGAAGAACGCGATGACGAACTCGTCGATGGACAGCGTGAAGGCCAGCAGCGCACCGGCGATGATGCCCGGCGCGAGCGACGGCAGCGTGATGCGCACGAAGGTCTGCAGCGACGTAGCGCCGAGATCGCGTGAAGCCTCCTCCAGCGACCCGTCGACGTGTGCCAGGCGGGTGCGGACCACGGCGGCGACGAACGCGGTGCCGAACACCGCGTGCGCCAGCAGGATGGAGTGCCGGCCGAGCGTGAACTGCACTGCGGTGTAGAAGGCGAGCAGGCCGATGGCGAGCACGATGTCGGGCAGTACCGCCGGCGCCACCGCGATCGCGTCGAGCAGCTTCGAGCGGGTGTGGCGGGCGAGGCCGACGGCGAGCAGGGTGCCCAGGACGCTCGACACTACGGTCGCGCCGGCGGCGACCAGCAGCGTGTTCACCAGCCCCTCGCGCACCGCCTGATCGGCGAACAGCCGGCCGTACCAGGCGGTGCCGAACCCGTCCCACCGGTACGGGGTGTCGGCGGCGTTGAAGGACATCACCACGAGGACCGCGATCGGCAGGTACAGGAACAGGTATGTCACCGCGGCCGGGATGTGCAGCCAGCTGAATCTACGCACGGCTTCCCCCGTTGGTGAGCCGGCGAGCCATCCAAGCCTGCGCCATGAGTAGCAGCACGAGCAGGGCGATGACGATGAGCGCCAGCGTCGAGCCGAACGGCCAGTCGCGCGCCTTGAGGAACTGGTCGCGAATGAGGTTGCCGACCATCACCGTGCGCCCGCCGCCGAGCAGCTCGGGGACGACGAAGTTACCGAGGCTGGGCACAAACACGAACACGCAGCCGGTCAGCACACCGGGCAGGGTGAGCGGCAGGGTCACCGACCAGAAGGTCCGCGCCGGACGCGCGCCCAGGTTCGCCGAGGCCTCGCGCAGCTGCGGGTCCAGGCGCTCGATCGCCGAGTACAGCGGCAGCACCATGAGCGGCAGGTAGGCGTAGAGCAGGCCGCCGACGACGGCGCCCTGGGTGTAGAGCAGCTCCAGCGGCCGGGCGATGAGTCCGAGCCCGGACAGGACCCGGTTGATCACCCCTTCGCTGTTGAGCAAGATGATCCATGCGTACGTGCGGATCAGGAAGTTGGTCCAGAACGGCAGGACCACCAGCACGAGCGCGACGGTCCGCCAGGTGCGGGGAAGCCGCGCGATGAGGTATGCGGTCGGGTAGCCCAGCAGCAGCGCAAGCAGCGTGGTGATTGCGGCCAGCTTCACCGAGTTCCAGATGACGCCGAGGTACAGCCCGTCGGCGACCCGGGTGTAGTTGTCCGCCGAGGCCTCGTACACGATCCCGCCGAAACGACCGCGGTGGAACAGGGTGTAGCTGAGGACGAGCGCGAGCGGCACGAGCATGAACACCGTCAGGTAGCCCAGTCCTGGGCCGAGCGTGGCCAGCCGCCCGACGATGCGTTCGCGTCGGGCGGCCGGCGGCGACGTGCGAGCCGTGGCCATCTATGCGGCCGAGACCTCGGTCGCGATGCGGGTGTAGGTCGGCGCGGCGTCGCCGAGGTCGACCGGCACCTCGTTCTTGAGCAGCTCGGCCGGGGTCATCCGCAGCTGCGGGTGGCTCTCCAGCACGTTGGCGTCGACCTTGGCCATGGCGGCCGCGTTGGGCACCTTGTACAGGATGTTCGTGGCGGCCCAGGAGTGGTTGTCGGCGTCCAGGATGTAGTTGATGAAGGCGTGCGCGGCCTCCTTGTTCTTCGACGTCTTCAGGATGACCATGGTGTCCACCCAGAGGTCGCTGCCCTCCTTGGGCACCACGAACTTGATCCTGGAGTCGTCGGTGGGGCACCAGCCGTCCCAGGACTCGACCAGCGCGGCCTCGCCGGACTTGAGCCGGTCGCCGAAGGTCGTGTCGTCGTAGGCCAGCAGGGTCTTCTTCGCCGCGAGCAGCTGCTGCTTCACCTGCTCGAGCTGCTTGGTGTCGGTGGTGTTCGCGGAGAAGTTGAGCGACTTCTGCGCCGGCAGCATCAGCCACCGCTCGGTGGCCATCATGGTCACCTTCTTGGCCACCTGCGGCTTGGGGGTGAGCAGGTCCTCCCAGCTGTCCGGGGTGTAGCCGGCCAGGTCGGTGCGGTAGCACAGGCCGGTCGTGCCCCAGGTGTACGGCACGGAGAAGGTGTTGCCCTTGTCGTAGGCCAGTTGCCCGGCCTCGGGGTAGAGGTTCTTGAGGTTGGGCACGAGATCGGCGTGGATCGGCTCGAGCAGGCCCTGGGCGTTGAGGGCCTGGGCGAACTGGCCGGAGACGAAGGCGACGTCGATGTGGCTGTCGCCGCCCGCGGTCAGCTTCGCGATGATCTCCTCGTTGGTGGCGTGTTTGGTGACGGTGACCGTGGGTCCCTTGGCCGCCTTGAACTTCTCGGGCAGCTCCTGCGGCATGTAGCCGTCCCAGTTGGAGACCGTGAGCGTCTGCTTGCTCAGGTCCGCATTCGGGTCGAGGGTGTCCGGGCCGGCGGTGCGGGCGTTGTCGGCACCGCCGCCGCACGCGGTCGCGGCGAGAACGATCCCGGCGGCGAGGACCGCCGGGACGGTGGCACGCCGGGTCCTGCTGAACAGCAACACTCCGCACTCCTGACGGGGGGTCGAGACAGGTGAACCGGAGTGTTGCAACGAGCGTCAACATACGCAAGACTCATGCCGCCTCTTGTAGCTAACTTTTACGTCGGAAACTGAATTTGCCTTCAACAAATCGTCACATTCGGCCGGGCGCATCGGCCGCGCTCGTCGAGGCCATCGCCGGCGGCGGCGACCCGGCCGGCCTGCGGGTGCGCCGGTACGTTCCGCTCGCCCCCGGCCCGCTCGAGGAACGGATGATCACCGTCGACCAGACGAACACGTCGGTTGTGGTGGGCGAGCGGGTCGTGGTGAAGTGGATGCGCGCGTCGGTTGACGGCCCCTCGCCCGACCGGGCGCCGGATCTGCTGGCGCACCTCGTGGCCGCGGGCTTCACCCGCACGCCGACCCCGTACGCGGCGGTCTACCGCGACGGGCCCGACGCCGGGCTCGCGGCCGTCGTGACCGGCTTCTTGCCGGACGCCGCCGACGGGTGGGACTGGTGCGTCGACGCGCTGCTCGCCCAGCTGGACGGCGGACCGCCGGCCGACTGGGCCGGGGAGATCGGGGTGCTGGCCGCCGAGCTGCACTGTGCCCTGGCCACACCGTCCGAGATCATCCCGGTGCCGGTCACCGAGGTGCGGCACCCGACGTGGGCGGCGGACGGCCTGACCGTGCTCGAGCAGGCTCGCCGGCTCATGGCGGACGCCGGGGACGACGACGGCGACTGGTTCACCGCCCGGGCGGACCGGCTGGCCGCCGACATCGGGCGGGCGCGGGAGGCCGACCGGGCGTACGTCATCCAGCCCCACGGCGACCTGCACGTCGGTCAGATCCTGCGCTGGCGCGGCGGCCTCGCGGTGACCGACTTCGACGGCAACCCGACCCTCGCCGAAGCCGACGGCGGCGCGTTGCGCGAACCGGCCGCCCGCGACGTCGCGCAGTTGCGCACGAGCCTGCTGCACGTCGGGGAGATCGCCAACCGGCGGACCGGGCAGCGGCACCGGCCGGCCGTGGCCGACTGGTGCCGCCGCGCCGCCGACGACCTGCTCGGCGCGTACCGCGGCACCCTCGACGAGCGGGGCATGGCGGAACTCTTCGACGAGCGGCTGCTGCGGCCGTTCGAGGTCGAACAGGAGTGCCGCGAACTGTGCTACGCCGCCCGTTTCCTGCCCCGCTGGCGCTACGCGCCGATGGGCGTCCTGCGTTCGTGGTACGAGTAGACCGAGGAGCACCGTGGACCCGCGCCTGTTCCTGGCCGACCTGGAAGCCAAGCCGGCCGCCCTGCGAAACCTGGCCTCGATCCTGACCGTCGGCGACGCGTGGGCCGGCCTGCCCGCGCCCGTCGACCGGGTGCTCCTGCTGGGCATGGGCAGCTCGCGCTACGCGGCGGAGATGGCGGCGCTGCGGCTGCGCGCGGCCGGCCTCGACGCGGTGGCCGAGTACGCCTCGACCGACGCCTCCTGGCCGCCCGGGCCGCGGACCCTCGTGGTCGCCATCTCGGCGAGCGGGACCAGCCAGGAGACGCTCGACGCGGCGAGCGGCTATGCGGGATCGGCGCCGCTGGTCGCACTGACGAACGTGCCGGACTCCCCGCTGGCCCGGGTCGCCGATCTCGTCGTACCGATGCATGGGGGCACCGAGGAGGGCGGGGTCGCCTGCCGCACCTTTCAGCACACCCTGGTGCTGCTGCTCGATCTGGCGGCCCGCCTGAGCGGCGAGCCGCGCGACGTCGCGAGCCTCGCGCGGCGCGCCGCCGACGCCACCGAGGACCTGCTCGCCCGCCGCGACGAATGGCTGCCAACGGTGGCCGATCTGCTCGATGGCCGGCACGGGGTCTACACCCTCGCGCCGGCGGAGCGGCTCTCCTCGGCGTTGCAGTCGGCGTTGATGGTCCGCGAGGGCCCCCGCCGTCCCGCCGCCGGATGCGAGACGGGCGACTGGTCCCACGTCGATGTGTACCTCACCAGGACGCTCGACTACCGCGCGCTGCTCCTCCCCGGCTCGCGCTACGACCGGCCGGCGCTGGACTGGCTTCGGTCCCGGGCAGCCACCGTGGTCGCGGTCGGTGCCGACGTCGCCGAGGCCGCGGCGGTCGTCCGCTACCCCGGCGACGACGACCCATACGTGCGTCTGCTGACCGAGACGCTGGTGGCGGAGCTGGTGGCGGCTCGCTGGTGGGCAGCCGCCTTCTGAACCGAAGGTCAGATAGCAACCCGGCTTTTGTTACGGCTTAATGAAGTCCTTGACTGTCTAACTGAAGCAGGATTTAAATATCGGCAGATCAGCTCAGGCGTCCGCGACCGGAGGTCAGCCATGAGTTCCAGAGGCCGAACCCAACTCACCAGCCGTCTACGTACCCTGTTCGCCGCCCATGCCCGATCCGAACGGACCGGGATCCCGGTCGACGAAATCCTCGACATGCACGCGGCCGGCGTCTCGCGCCGCACACTGCTCGGCGGCGCCG
>NZ_BAAARV010000031.1:0-2408 GCF_039532525.1 Dactylosporangium salmoneum | reverse complement strand
ACGGCCGCCACCACCCGCCTGGCCGCCGCGGCCGCCGCCGCGCCTGCGGCCCCGTCGGTGACGATCGTCGGTGCGGGGCTCGCTGGCATCCGCGCCGCTCACTGGCTCTACAAGACCAAGGGCGTCCGGGCGTCGGTCTACGAGGGCAACACCCGCATCGGCGGGCGCTGCTACACCCTGCGCGGCTTCTTCGACGACGGCGTGGTCGTCGAGCACGGCGGCGCGTTCATCAACACCGAGCACAACACGATTCGCAGCCTCGCCAACAGCCTCGGGCTCAGCCTGCGCGCCGCGTACGGCGGCAACCAGCCGCCGGGCGGCGACAAGTACTGGATCGACGGCGCGGACTACCCCTACTCGGCCGCGAACAGCGACTGGGGCCAGGTGTACCAGGCGTTCAAGGCGGCGCAGCAAGCGGCGCCGTCCCCACAGACCTACAACAGCTACACCCCGGCCGGGCAGGCGCTGGACAACCAGACCGTCAACCAATGGCTCGACGCGAACATCCCCGGTGGCCTGTCCAGCCGCTTCGCCAAGCTGATGCAGAGCAACGCCCTGGCCGAGTACGGACTCGACCCGGACCAGCAGTCGGCGCTCAACCTCATCTACCTGCTCGGCTGGAACGGACCGAACTCGCTCAACCCACTGACCGGCGGCGACGAGAAGTACACCATCATCGGCGGCAACGACCAGCTCGTCACCACCATGGCCGGCCAGCTGCCGGCCGGCACCGTGACCCTGGAGCGCAAGCTTGTCGCGGTCAAGGCCAACGCCAACGGCTCGGTCACCTGCACCTTCCAGGCCGGCAACACGTACGTCGACGTCACCTCCGACAAGGTGATCCTCGCCCTGCCCTTCACCATGCTGCGCCAGTGCGACCTGACCAAGGCCGGGTTCTCGGCCGTGAAGATGCGCTCCATCAACCAGTTCGACCTGGGCAGCAACGCCAAGATCCACGCCCAGTTCACCAGGCGGCCCTGGGTGACCCAGGGCTACGGCGGTGTCTCCTACACCAACATGACCGGCTTCCAGTGCGCCTGGGACGACACCGTCAACCAGCCGACCACCACCGGCGTGCTCTGCGAGTTCCCGGGCGGCAGCCAGACCCTGGCGTGGACGGGTGCGGCGTTCGGCGCGGCGCCAGCCGCGCAGGTGACGGGTTTCCTGAACCAGCTGGAGCCCATCTACCCCGGCATCAGCGCCGCGTACAACGGCAAGGCCTACCGCGACGCCTGGCCCCTCAACCCATGGACGAAGGGCGCCTACTCGGCGCAACGGCCCGGTCAGTACACGAGCTTCTTCGGCATCGAGGGCGTCCGTGAGGGCAACATCCACTTCGCCGGCGAACACACCTCCATCGAGTTCTTCGGCTACCTCAACGGCGCGGTCGAGTCCGGCGAGCGCGCCGCCAAGGAGATCACCGGGCCGTAGCACGGGCGCCCGGCCTTGCCTCGCCGCCCGCTCCTGTGTGCGTGGCAGCGCCGGGCGATGCGTTCAGCACTGCGGCGCGCTTTGCCCGCAGCGGAATTGCGGTTGCGCAACCCCGGGCGGAAACGGGTGCCGGACCGGCAGGTGCTGTGCGGGATTCTGTTCGTGCTGTACACGGCTATCCCGTGGGAGTACCTGCCGCAGGAGTTGGGTTTCGGCTCCGAAATGACCTGCTGGCGGCGGCTGGCTGAGTGGCACGAGGCCGGCGTCTGGCAAAGCCTGCACGAGGTGCTGCTGGCCGAGTTACGCGCCGCGGACAAGCTCGACTGGTCCAAGGCGGTGATCGACGGCTCACACGTACGAGCGCTCAAGGGCGGCCCAAACCGGCCCGAGCCCGGTCGACCGCGCCAAGACCGGCTCGAAACACCACGTCATCACCGACGGCGCGGGCATCCCACTCGCCGTCAGCCTGACCGGCGGCAACCGCCACGACATCACCCAACTCCAAGGCGTTGATCGACGCCGTCCCGCCGGTGCGCGGCAAACGCGGCCGGCCCCGCCGACGCCCGGACAAGCCTCTACGCCGACCGGGCCTACGACTTCGACATCTACCGCGACCAGGTCCACGACAAAGGCATCAACCCCACTTAGGCGGTGTCTCAGTTGGTGATCTTTGCGAGTCGGCGGTGGCAGATGAGGATGGCTGCGAGGTCGGCGAAGGCTTGGAAGTGCTCGGCTTTGCGTTCGTAGCGGCGGGCGAGGCGGCGGTTGTTGGTGAACCAGGACAGGCACGACTCGACGATCCACCGGTGCCGGCCGAGGCGTTGCGAGGACTCGACGCCCTTGCGGGCGATGCGGACCATGATGCCTCTGCGGCGGATCTCGGCTCTGATCGCCTTGTGGTCGTAGGCCTTGTCCGCATGCAGCTTCCCGGGCCGGTGGCGAGGCCGGCCGCGCCGGCCCCGCACGGGTGTGAGGGA
>NZ_BAAARV010000030.1:0-137140 GCF_039532525.1 Dactylosporangium salmoneum | reverse complement strand
CCGCGCCACCCGCCCGGCCCCGGCCGCGCCACCCGCCCGGCCCCGGCCGCGCCACCCGCCCGGCCCCGGCCGCGCCACCCGCCCGGCCCCGGCCGCGCCACCCGCCCGGCCCGGGCCGCGTATCGCGCTGCTGACCGCTCGTGAGCGCGAGGTGGTCCGCCTCGTCGCCACGGGCCTGTCTAGCGACGAGATCGCCGCCCACGACCGCGCCCGGCCGATGTCCTCGCCTAAAAGTCCGGCCTCGCGCGCCTGCAAGGAGGCCTCGCCGCGCCCCGCATCGCCGCGCGCCCCGTCGCCGCGCCCCGCATCGCCGCGCACTCGGTGTTCTGCCGATGCCGCCATTGCTGTCGCCGCGCCGTGCCCGTCCTTGTTGTCGCCACGGCCGCGCTCCGCCGGGCGGCGGGCGCGGTCGGTGAGTTGGGCGCCGGCTCCGCTGTCGGCGTCGCTATGGCCGGGCGCGGCCGTCTGGCGCCGCGGTCAGACCGCCGCCGCGACCGTGGCCAGGCCGGCGCCGATCAGGGCCACGGCCCAGATCCGGTCCAGGTTGAAACGGGCGGAGCGCAGGATCCGGTGGCCCACCGCCTGGTACGCGACCAAGGCGATCGCGCCGGCCACGCTCACCATGCCGAGCGTGTGCACCGCCGTGGCGAGGAAGCCGACCCACAGCGGCGCGGTCGTCGAGGCCGCCATGCCGTGGTGCTCGTGGACGTCGGTGCGGCCGACCACCAGGATCGGCACGAGCATCAGGCCCGCGCCGTGGATGCTCGACATCAGGAACGACCAGCCGGCCAGCTGTGGTGGCGTGAGGCGCAGGCCGGTGAGCTGCGGGTGGCGGCGGGACACGGCGCGCCACAGGCCGAAGCCGACCAGGATCGCGCCGCCGGCGATGGCGACCGCCCGGGTGGCGAGCACCGACTGGAGGGCGCTCACCAGGCCGGCGATCACGAAGATGGACGCCGCGTGGCCGGCGGCGATCGGGAGCAGAGCGCGCAGCAGGGCGGCCCGGCTGCGTTCCTGCAGGCCGGTCGCCACGGCGAAGAGCCAGCCCATGCCCGGGTTCAGGCCGTGGAATGCGCCCATGGCGGCGAGGGCGACTAGGGCGGCGACGGTCATCAGGCCAGTGAGCCTAGCCCCGCAACAGGGTCGCCCACACTGCGCCCGGGACGCACACCCTCCCCGACGTCGTGGGCCTGGACGGCGCCGCCGCGAACACTGCGCCCGGGACGCACCCTGCTGCTACCTGCCTGCTCGGCCGATGTCATCCGGTCGGGCCGGATCCGGGCGCTCCGCTCAGGCCCGGCGTACGCGGGTCGATGTCGCAGCATCACGGTCCGGCAACGATGCGCCAACCCCAAGGAGCATGGATGCGCCTTCTCCCATCGGCCCTCGGCCTGGTCGTGGCCGCCGGCGGTGCGCTGGTCGGCGTCGCGCCGGCCTCGGCGGCGACCACCGCGCTGCCCCACGCGGTCGGGGGGTTCGCGGCCCCGACGAAGCGGGTCAGCGCCTCGGCGGGTGGCGGCTTCCGGGCCTACGACGTCCTGCCGGACAGCGCCACCCTGATCGCCAATCTTCCCCCGGTCGGCGACCAGGGCCAGATCTCCTCGTGCGTGGCGTGGACCATCGCGCACACGATCATGGGGTACTACGCCCAGCGCGACGGCAAGGCCGGTGCGCCGTACGCCCCGTTGTACCTCTACCTGCGCTCGGTGGCGAAGGGCGGCGCGCCGGGGCCGGGCTCTACCCGGACAAGGCGCTGACCGAGGCGGCCACGAACGGCGTGGACACCCAGGACGACTACACACAGGGGACGCTGAACTGGCAGGTGGCCCCGACCGCGGCCGAGATCGCCAACGCCGCGAACTACAAGGTGGCCGGGTGGAACCTGCTGTGGTCCGGTGACAAGCAGGGCGACAAGGCCAAGACCGCGATCAAGACGGCCATCGCCGGTGGGTCACCGGTGGCCATCGGCATTCCGGTGTTCCGCGACTTCATGTACCTCAACAGCGGCTCGCTGTACAACACGCTCAGCGGCGCGAGCCTGGGCGGGCACATGATCACGGCGTACGCGTACGACGCCGACGGGGTCTGGATCCGCAACCAGTGGGGCACCTCGTGGGGGGCCTCGGGCGACGCGCACCTGTCGTGGGCGTTCGTCAACACCGACGTCTCGGCCGCGTACACGGTGACCGGCCTGACGACGAAGGCCACCGCGGCCGGCCCGTCGGTCTCCTCGCTGTCGGTGGCCCGCGGGCCGGTGGCCGGCGGCACCCAGGTCACGATCGCCGGGGCGAACCTGTCCGGGACGACCGCGGTCAAGTTCGGCGACACCCCGGCGACCTTCCACAAGAGCGAGGCCTACGGCGTGACGACGCTGGTCGCCACCGCTCCGGCGCACGCCAAGGGCAACGTCGACGTCACCGTGACGGCGGCGGGCGGGACGAGCGTGGCCGGCGCGGCGACGAAGTACGCCTACGTGCCGCCGGCCCCGGCCGTGACCCGGCTGAGCGCGCAGTCCGCCTCGACCGCGGGCGGCGCCACGATCACCGTGACCGGCACCGACCTGACCGGCGCGACCGCCGTGCGCCTCGGCGCCGTGGCCGCCACCGGGGTCAAGGTCACCTCGGCGACCAGCCTGAACTTCACCGTGCCGGCCGGCCTGGCCGCCGGCGGGTACGACGTCACCGTCACCACCCCGGACGGCACCAGCGCGGTCGTCGCGGCCGGCCGGCTCACGCTGGTCGCCCCGCCGGCGCCGACCGTGAGCGCACTGAGCGTCAGCAGCGGCCCGACCAACGCCGCGACCGCGGTGACGGTCACCGGCACCGGCTTCGGCACGATCAAGACGGTCACGGCGAGCGGGACCAACCTGACCTTCGTCAAGCAGTCCGAGACCCAGCTGCTGGTGACGATGCCGGCCCACGCGGCGGGCAAGGTCACGCTGAGGCTGACCAACCTGGGCGGCTCGTTCGAGGCGACGGCGCTGCCGTTCACCTACGTCGCCCCGCCCGCGCCCGCGGTGACCTCGCTCAGCCCGAGCCTCGGCTCGGCCAAGGCGTCCACGACCGTGGAGCTGACCGGCACGAACATCGGCAACGCGACCAAGGTGACGGTCGGCGGGGTCGCCGTGTCGTTCACCAAGATCTCGGACACCAAGCTGCGCCTGGTGTTGCCGCCGCACGCGGCCGGCGCGACCACCGTGCTGGTGACCACCACGGGCGGCACCAGCGCCGCCTCCGCCGCCGCGACCTTCACCTACAGGGTCTGACGCCGGTCGATATCGGACGACCCCGCCCCCGCCTCCTGAGGCGGGGTCGCTCCGTGTCCAGCACTTTTCACGCTGGGTGATTCTTTCGCGCTCACCCCACGACGGGGCAGCACCGCCCACCACTTGCCCGCTAACCTTTGGCCATCTTCGATCGGCCACGAGGGGGTTCGCCCGGTGCGAGGGGTTCTGCCGCTACTGACCGTGTTCGTCCTGGCCGCCGGGTGCACCGCGTCCGGCGCCGCTCAGCAGCCTCCGCCGGGCCTGGCCGACCGTGGCACCGCGGTCACCACCGCCAAGCCGACCCGGCAGGACCTGACCAACAAGGTGAGCCTCGGCGGCAAGGTCGCGCTCGGCCCGACCTTCGGCCTCGTCGCCCCGATCGACGGCGAGGTGCGCTACCTCGACGTGAAGGCGCCGACCGGCACCCCGACGAAGCCGACCAAGGTGGCCAACATCTGGGTCGGCGGCAAGGCGACCGCGGTCGAGGTGCCTGCCGGGGCGGTCTTCGCCGGCCGGCTGGTCGACGACCACTCGAAGGTGACCGCGGGCATGCCGATCATCTCGGCCCGGCAGGTCGGCTACGGCATCGTCGCCGACATCGACGGCGCCCAGGCCTACCAGGTCTCCGACACGCTGCAGTCGGTCACCGTGCAGATCAAGAGCGGGCCCGGGCCCTTCCCGTGCACGGTGCTCGGCACGCTCGCCGCGCTGCCGGCCGGCACGATCCCCGAGCCGAAGGCCCCGGCGGCCAACCCGAGCGCGACCGCGCCGGTCGTGGCGCCCACGCAGGCGCCGCAGCAGCCGTCCGAGGCGACCGGGATGCGGCTGGTGTGCGCCGGCCCGGCCGACGTGAAGCTCATCAACGGCGCCGCCGCCACCGTGGAGATCGTCACCGCCAAGGCGACCGGGGTGCTGGTGCTGCCGGTCGAGGCGGTCGCCGGTTCCCAGGGCAAGGGCCAGGTCGAGGTGGTCAAGGCCGACCAGAGCCGGGAGACCCGCGAGGTGCAGCTGGGGATCACCGACGGCAAGGTCATCGAGATCAAGAGCGGGCTCACCGGGGACGAGACCGTCGCGGTGCCGGGGCCGAACATCCCGGCGGCCAAGGGCGGCGGGGCCGGCCCGGGCGAGAACGGGGCTCCGGTGGTGGTGTCCAGTTGATGCCGATCATCGAGCTCGCCGGGATCACCAAGACCCTCAAGGGCCAGCACGAGCCGCGGACGATCCTCGCCGGCGTCGACCTGACCGTCGGCGAGGGCGAGAGCGTGGCCATCCTGGGCCGCTCCGGCTCGGGCAAGAGCACGCTGCTGAGCCTCATCGGGCTCTTCGATCGCCCCGACTCCGGCCTGTATCTCATGGGCGGGCGCGACCTGGCCCGCATCTCCGAGCGGCGGGCGGCCCGGCTGCGAAGCGCCCAGTTCGGCTTCGTGTTCCAGCGCTTCTTCCTGCTCAAGCACCTCACCGCCGCGCAGAACGTGGCCATGGCGCTGGTCAACGGCCAGGGCTGGCTGCCCCGGCGCAAGCGGCGGGCGCGCACGCTCGAGGCGCTGGACCAGGTCGGCATAGCGCACCTGGCCAAGCACCGCCCGGCCCGGCTCTCCGGCGGCGAGCAGCAGCGGGTGGCCATCGCCCGGGCGCTGGTGCGCCGCCCGCGGCTGCTGCTGGCCGACGAGCCGACCGGCGCGCTCGACACCGAGACCGGCAATCTCGTCATCGAGGTCATGCGGGCCGCCACCGACCGCGGCTGCGGCCTGATCCTGGTCACCCACGACCAGGCACACGCGGCCAAGATGCAGCGCGTCCTGCGCCTCGAGGACGGCGCCCTCCGCCCGGTCGCGATGGAGCCGGCATGATGCGCCTGTCCGGGAGGTTCCGCTCGGCCCTGATCATCGGCCTGCAGGGCATCCGCGCCCGCAAGATGCGCACGTTCCTGTCGATGATCTCCCTGTTCCTGGGCGTGCTCGCGGTGGTCACCGTCCAGGCCGCCGCCGAGACCGCCCGCACGCTGCAGCTGGCCGACATCGAGCTGCACAGCGGCAAGGACGGCACGCGGATGATGTACATCCCGCCCATCGGCTCGGCCACCGACATCGTGACCGCCACGATCCAGGACCAGCCGGGCACCGCCGCCACCTACCCGCTGCAGGTCACCATCGGCGAGCCGAAGGTCCGCCCGATCAACCCGGGCGGCTCGCCGCTGGATCGTCCGGACCAGTACGGCGGCTACGGCCCCGGCACCCGCTACGAGATGCAATGCGACGAGTCCGGCGCCTGCCGCCCGATCCCGGTCGACGAGTCCGGCGGCGCCCCACCCGGCGCGGCGATCGAGATGCAGCTCACCGCCATGATCAACGACATCCGCCAGTTCCGTCCGTTCCGGTCCGTGTCGGGGCAGTGGCTGGACTTCGGCGGAAAACCGTCGTACTCCCCGCGTATCGTGGTGAACAAGGCGGCCGCGGTCGGCTTCAACCGCTACACGATTCCGGCCGAGATGCGCTTCGAGGGCGCCATCGCCAACCCGACCCCGCGCATCATCGGCGTGATCGACGACGGCAACGAGCAGCCGATGGCCTACGCCCGGGCCGACGAGATCAACAACTGGATGGCGAAGGCGGAGTCCGCCGCCGCCGTGACCAAGGGCAACGACCCCAAGTCGCGCATGGTCATCGGCACCGGCCCCGGCCTGCAGGTCATGCTCTCGCCGACCGCGGGCGAGACGGAGAGCCTGCTGATCCGCAAGCTCGAGGGCGCCGGCGTCCCGCGCGAGGCCCTGCACGTCGAGGTCAACGACGCCCGCAAGAGCATCGAGCAGTCGCTGGCCATCCTCAACTGGATCTTCCTCGGCATGGCCGCCCTGGTTCTGCTCATCGGCGTGGCCGGCATCCTCAACGTCGGCCTGGCCACCGTCGGCGAGCGCGTCGAGGAGTTCGCCCTGCGCCGCGCCGTGGGCACCCCGCGCGTCCTGCTGGCCGGCATCGTGCTGGCCGAGACCCTGCTCACCGGCCTGCTGACGGCCGGCGCCGCGATCGGCGCGGCCGCCGCCGGCATCGACGTCGCCGGCCGCATCCTGGGCGGCCGCATCCCGCAACTGCTGGAGATGACCTTCCCCTGGCAGGCGGGCGTGGCCGGCGTGATCGCGGGCCTGGTCGCCGGCCTGCTCGGCGGCTCCATCCCGGCCTTCCGCGCCGCACGAATCCCGATCGCCACGGTCATGAGGGCGTAAAACCCGAGCGACTCCGGTCCGTGCAACCAGGGGCCGTTGCTCCCGTCAGAGACCGGTCGGCCCTGGGGGCCTCCCTGCCAGCTCCGCCGTGCCAAGAACAAAAAAGCCGGTCGGCTCCCACGAGAAGCGGAAGCCGACCGGCGGGGTCGAACAGCACCGGCTAGCCGGGCGTCACGGCGCCCACGGGGCGTCGACGGACCAGGTCGTGTCCTCGACGAAGAGGCCGGCGCCGTCGTACGGGTTCGGGCCGCCCGGGGTGGCGAGCCACAGCTCGGCGTTGTAGTGGCGCAGGTACTGGCCGGGGAAGCCCCAGGCCGTCAGCCGCACCCCGCCCGAGCCCTGCTGCGCGCACCAGGTGGCGTCGGCCTTGAACAGCGCCGAGTTGTCGTTCGCGTCCTTGCGCACCCGGAACGCCTGGTGGCGCAGGTACTGGCCCGGGTAGTTGCGCGACTCGAACGAGTAGCACGACGAGTCGGCCAGGCCGGGCACGACCTTCCAGGTGGCGTCCTGCTTGAGCAGCGCGCTGCTGTTGGCGTCGACCACCTCGGTGTACCCGAGGCTGTTCTGGTGGCGGACGTACCGGTTGGTGCAGCACGCCGTCGTGGCCCGCAGCGACTTGTAGACGCCGGTCTGCAGCGTGGCCGAGGCGACCGGGCTGCCGGACGCCGCGATCAGCGCCTGGTTGCTGGCCCGCAGCCGGGCCGCGTCGACCTTGACGACCTGCCGGTCGTAGGTGAGCAGGCCGTTGCTCTCGTTCTCGACGTCGGTGATCTCGGTGTACACCGAAGCGGAGAGACCCTGCGGCAGCCCGCCGGTGCGCAGCTGCTCGTAGAGCCCGTTGAGCCTGTCGTCGAGGCGCGCCGCGCTGGCCTGGTCCTCGTAGCTGAACCCGTTGCCCGGGGACCACTCGTGGCCGGAGACCCGCAGCCCGAGGCCGCCGAACTCGCCCAGGACCGCGGCCCGCGTGCCGGACGGCCGGGTGGCGCCGGGGCCGACGTAGATGTGGTTGTCGAGCACGTCGCCGTTGCCGCCGTCGACGGAGCCGCAGCAGTTGATGCCGCTCATGTTGTCGACCAGCCGGGAGGGGTCGTAGGCCTTGACGTCGCTGGCGATGCGCGCCTGGTCGTACTGCCCCCAGCCCTCGTTCTCGTCCACCCACATGACCAGGGCGGGCGAGCTGCGGTGCTGGTCGATGATGCGGTGGTACTCGGCCTCCCACTGGGTGCGGGCCGCCGCGTCGGGCGTCTTGCCGGTCGGCATGGCCGGCATGTCCTGCCACACCAGCAGGCCGAGCTGGTCGGCGGCGTAGAACCAGCGCTGCGGCTCGACCTTGATGTGCTTGCGCACCATGTTGAAGCCCAGGTTCTTGTGCTGCTGCAGGTCGGAGCGCAGCGCGGCGTCGGTCGGCGCGGTGTAGATGCCGTCCGGCCAGTACCCCTGGTCCAGGGTGCCGGTCTGGAACACGAACTGGCCGTTGAGCAGGATCCGCAGCTTGCCGTTGACGGTACCGACGGAAATCGAGCGCATGCCGGCGTAGCTGCCCACCGAGTCCACGACCGTCGAGCCGCTGCGCAGCTCCACCTTCACGTCGTAGAGGAACGGGTCGTCGGGCGTCCAGCGGTGCGCGTTCGGCACTGGGACCGAGAACGCCGTGCCCGGGCTGCCGCTTGCCGTGCCGACGACCGTGGCGCCGGTGGAGACCGTGGCGGTGACCGTCTGGCCGGACAGGCCGGCGCCCTGCGCGTTCACCGAGAGCGTGTTGTTCGACAGGTTGGGCACCAGGTCGACCCGCGTGATGAGGGCCGTCGGCGTCGGCTCCAGCCAGACCGTCTGCCAGATGCCGGAGGCGCCGGTGTAGAAGATCCCGCCGCCGGCGTGCGGCAGGACGTCGTTGCGCCGCTGCTTGCCCACGGCCTGGCTGCCCGCGTCCGTGGGGTCGTACACGCCGACGACGATCGTGTTGGTGCCGCCGTTGAGCAGCGACGTGATGTCGTAGGTGAAGGCGTCGTAGCCGCCGCTGTGCGCCGCGCCGGCCTGGGTGCCGTTGACCCACACGGTGGTCTGGAAGTCCACGGCGCCGAAGTTCAGCTGGACCCGGCGGCCGCTCCAGCCCGCGGGAACCGTGAAGGTCCTGCGGTACCACATCCGGTCATTCTCGGTGATCTTGCGCTGGATGCCGGAGAGCGCGGACTCGACCGGGTAAGGCACCCGGATCTGCTCGCCGAAGGTCGCCGGCGGCGTCGTCTGCCCGCTGCCGGTGACGGCGAAGTCCCAGATCCCGTTGAGGTTCTGCCAGTCCGGGCGGGTCAGCTGCGGCCGAGGGTACTCCGGGAGCGGGTTGGTGGTGGAGACCGAGTTGGTCCACGGGGTGGTCATCGGGGACGTCTTAGGGGTCCAGGCGCTGGCCGGCTGCGCGGAGGCAACCAGGACGCCGGCGGTGGCGACGAGTGGAGCGATCACCAGCGCGACCCTTTGGGAGAGCTTCATGCGAGGACTCCTAAAAGGCATGCGTCGACCGTGGTGGCGGACCACGGCCGATCCGTGGGGGCGCTCAAGCACCCCCACGGACCAACACATCCACTCATGTTTCAACGAGAACTGTCAACATACAGCGTCACGTATTAGTAGCCGATCAGGTCGAACTTCTCCCACGGCCCGATGGCGTCCCGGTTGGCGATGAGCGAGGCCGCGCCGTTGTTCTCCGCGGTGACGTACTTCCCGTTCACCGTCGCCTGCAGCGACTCGCTGCCGTCGGCGTTGCGGATCAGGTTGAACGTTTCCCACGACCCCGCCGTCGCCCGGTTGGCGAGCAGCGGGTTGGCCCCGGCGTTCTCGGCGCAGACGAACTGCCCGTTGGACTTCGCCCGCAGCGCCACCTTGCCCCCGCCGAGGTCGACGAGGTCGAACTGCTGCGCGGTGCCGATCGTCGCCGAGTTGGCGATCAGCGCGGTGGTGGCGTTCGGCGCCGACACGTAGTTGTTGTTCGTCAGCGACTTGAGGCTCACCACCGGAGTGGTCGGGGTCCCGGTCGTGAACGTGAACGCGTCGACGTCGAACAGGTAGCCGCTGCCGCCCTTGAACACGAGGTACAGCGTCGTGGCGGTGCTCGGCGCGCCGGAGATGGCGGTGCTGACGTTGGCGAACGTCTCCCAGCTGCCGGTGCTGGTCACCGTGGCCGTGCCGAGCAGCGTGCCGGTCGGCGAGCCGGCGCGGACCTCGATCGTGCCGCCCGAGCCGGCCGACGCCACCCGCGCGGTGAACTGGGTCGCGTTGTTCAGCAGGTACGGCGAGTAGGAGATCCAGTCACCGTTCTCGATGTACCCGGCGGTCTTGCCGCCCTCCGCCGACGCGTGGTCGGCGGTCTGCACGCCGGACTGGGCGCCGAAGTGCTCGCCCTGCCGGTGCCGCGGCTGCAGCGTCGCGATGCCGTGGCCGGTCAGCCCGCCGTTGTCGGTGTAGGAGGCGTCGAAGATGCCGTAGATGTTGGCCGCGGCGTCGTGCTCACCGTCGACCGGAATCGCGATGGAACCGGTGCAGCCGGTCTTCGACGTGATCTGGTGCGAGTGCTGGTCGTGGCCGAGGAAGTACGTGACCGTCACCTTCGAGCAGTCGATCGTGCCGTCCTCGGGGTCGGTCACCGTCACGTTGAACGGCACCGTGTCGCCGAAGCTGAACAGCTGGCCGTTGGCCGGCAGGTTGAGCTTCACCGTCGGCGCCGTGTTGCCCACCGTGATGACCGTGCTCGCCGAGCCGGTGAGGCCCTGCGGGTCCTTCACCGTCAGCTTCGGGGTCTTCGTGCCGTTCGTGGTGTAGGTGAACGACGGGTTGGCCGCGGTCGAGTCGGTCGTACCGTCGCCGTCGAAGTCCCAGGCGTACGTCAGCGCGCCGCCCTCGGGGTCGGAGCTGCCGGCCGAGGAGAAGTTCACCGTGAGCGGGTTCGGCCCGGAGGTCTTGTCCACGGTGAGCTTCGCGATCGGGGCGCGGTTGCCGCCGCCGATGTACTCGACGCGGTACAGCGCCTGGTTGTTGGACCCGGTGCCGTAGTCGAGCACGTAGAGCGCGCCGTCGGGCCCGAACGCCATGTCCATGACCTGCGTGCCGGCCCACGGGAAGGTCGAGATCTCGCCGGGCGAGCCGTCGGCGTTGATCTTGACCGGCTTGATCCACTTACGCCCGTACTCGCCGGCGAAGAAGTTGCCGTCCAGCGTCTGGGGGAACTTCACCGCCGAGTTGAGCGAGGCGTTGTAGCGGTACACCGGGCCGCCCATCGGCGACTCGGAGCCGCTCGCGCCGAACTCCGGCGGGGTGCCGGCGTCGCCGCCGTAGCGGATCCAGCTGGCCTTGGCGCCCGGCAGGGTCGTCAGGCCCGTGTTGCGGAACGAGTTGTTCGTCGGGCCGCCCGCGCAGTTGTACTTCGGGCCGGTGACGTTGGCGGCGAAGTCCCACTCGTTGTAGGTCTCCGACGTCGTGTTGGTGCCGGTGCAGTAGGGCCAGCCGAAGAAGCCCGGGCCGGTGACCCGGTCGAACTCGACCTGCCCGTTGGGGCCGCGGTTCGGGTCGGTGGTGCCGGCGTCGGGGCCGTAGTCGCCGAGGTACACGACGCCGGTCGGCTTGTCCACGCTCATCCGGAACGGGTTGCGGAAGCCCATCGCGTAGATCTCCGGCCGGGTCTTGGCGGTGCCCGGCGCGAACATGTTGCCGGACGGGATGGAGTACGTCCCGTCGGTGTTCGGGTGGATCCGCAGCAGCTTGCCCCGCAGGTCGTTGGTGTTCGCCGAGGAGCGCTGCGCGTCGTACTGCGGATTGCGGTTCGTCCGCTCGTCGATCGGCGCGTAGGAGGCCGACTCGAACGGGTTGGTGTCGTCACCGGTCGTCAGGTACAGGTTCCCCTGCGCGTCGAAGTCGATGTCCCCGCCGACGTGGCAGCACAGGCCGCGGTCGTTGTCGACCGTCATCACGACCTTCTCGCTGGTCAGGTCCAGGGTGTTGTCGGCCTTCAGGGTGAACCGGGACAGGTTGAGGTGCCCCTTCCACGCGTTGAAGTCGGCGGCGGTGCCCGTGGCGGGGGCGTCGCCGGCCGGCGTGGACAGCGTGGGGGAGTAGTACAGCCAGACCCAGCGGTTCGTGGCGAAGCCGGGGTCGACGGCGACGCCCTGCAGGCCCTCCTCGTCGTGGGTGTAGACGGAGAGCTTGCCGGCGACCTTCGTGTTGCCCGCGGCGTCGGTGACGCGGACTGTGCCGTCCCGGGCGGTGTGGATCACCGAGCGGTCGGGCATGACCGCCAGGGACATCGGCTCGCCGAGCTCCGCGCTGCCGAGGGCGAGCTGGACGTGCTGATAGTCGGACGCCGGGAGGGGAATCGCGGCGGCGGCCGGGGCATAGGCCACGGCGGCCACGACGGTGCCGCCGGCGGCGAGCGCGGCTGCCGTCAGCAGCCGCCGCAACCGGCGCGGGGATGGGGTCATGTGCGGGGTGTCCTTCCTGCGCTGTGGGGTTCAGCCAGGCAAGACGCGCGCCGACCGCGCTTGCGGAAGCAGCCGCTCGGACTCGGGCGCCGACCCTTTGTCGCGCGGGATTAGTTACGGGTGCTAACTAACCACCGGCCACCTGGCCCGCGCAATGCCGACTTTTTGGCGATGCGGCCTTTGTGGCATTTGCCCGTAAACTGATAGGGTTCGATATCAGAAAAGAACCCCGGGAGTTTGTCGTTATCAAACCGTGATAGAGCCCTGGATTCGTCACCTGTGGTAGTCGTCACAGTGGAGGTATGTCCGTATTCACGGGCTTTGAAGGGCCGTCATCCGACGGAAACACCCCGGTAACCGGCTACGGAGCGTATGAATTTCGATGGTTCGGGGTTACCGGCCAGTAACGACCGGCCTTGTACGCGCGCGAGGGACCCGGCAACATCGTCCGCACGCCCCGACCCCGCCTCTGGGAGATCTCCCTCGTCTTCGGCCGCCGCCAGAGACGGGTCCCGGCACGCGAGCGCCCGCAAGGCAGGAGCGCCGCACCCACAGCACCCCGCGACAAGAGGAGCCCTACGTGTCCGTAGCTCAGGGCAGCGCGGTGAAGGGCCGCACACGGTGGAAGCGTTTCGCGACCGTCGTCGTGCCGGCCAGCTTCATCGCCGGAGCCATCGTCTTCGGTCAGGCGACCGGCGCCATCGCCGCGTCGTTCAACGTGTCCGGCAGCCAGTTCAAGGTGTCCGCCGACAGGCTCGAGGGCACCGGCTTCGTCCAGTACGGCGGCATGGCGAGCGAGAAGGGCGCCAACCCGCAGAACCCGGCCGACCCGAAGAACCACCTGGTCGCCGTGTCTGGCATCGCCAGCGCGAAGCTCTACAACCTCTGCCAGTCGGTGAAGATCCCCGGCCTGCCGGCCAGCATGGTCATCCACGCCGGTCAGGACAAGAACAACCCGGCCGAGGCCACCGACCTGCTGATCGACCTGTCGTCCCTCCAGGGCGACGCGACGTTCAACAACATCCAGATCGGCATCGACGCCTCCGACCTGAGCAAGGGCGGCGCGAACGCCAAGGGCCTGCAGGGCGGCTTCGCCCAGCAGGCGGACAGCGTGACGATCACCAACCTCAAGCAGGTGGCGTGGTCCACCACCGCCGGCACGTTCAAGCTGACCGGCCTCGACCTGAGCGTCTCCACGGGCGCCAAGCCGGAGGAGTGCTTCTAAGCGCACCGCCCGGGCCCGCGGGTGCAGACCCGCGGGCCCTCCTTGTTTGCAACCCCTTCTGGAGGACCTCGTGACCACCTCTCACGCCGCGCACGGCAAGGACGGTGCGGACAATGGTGGGTGGGTTTCCCAACGGCCGTTCTGGGGCGGGCTCTTCCTGATCCTGTCGGGGCTGGAGCTCTTCCTCAGCGGCAACCTGCACCTGGCACTGGAGATCCACTTCGGGCCGACCGGCTTCCTGTCCTACGTGCTGCCGCTGATGATGCTGCTGTGCGGGGCGCTGGCCTGGTTCAGTCCGCAGCAGCGCCTCTTCTACGGCATCCTCGGCACGGTCGTGGCGCTGTACTCGCTGATCGGCCTCAACCTCGGCGGGTTCTTCCTCGGCACCGTCCTGGGCCTCGTCGGCGGCGGGCTGACCGTCGCCTGGAGCGTGGACGAGCCGGCACCCGCGGCTCCTCCTTCGGAAGATCTTCCGCCCGGCGAGCCGCCCTACGAGGACTCCCGGTTGGACGACTTCCTCGTCGACGAGGAGCCCACGCAGGCGTCGTACACCCCCTCGGGTGTGCTGCGGGACGAACTCCCGACCAGCCGGCTGAGCCCCCTGCACGAAGGGGCCGGTGCCGGAAGCGCCGATGATCAGCTCCCCCCAGCAGGTGGCCCGGATGACCTGCCCAAGCGGCGTCATCTGGGCCCACTGCTGATGGCGGTCGTCGTGGCCGCCGCGATCGCCGGCGCCGCTGCGCACACCGGCCAGGCGGCGTACGCGGCGCCGGCCGCGTGCCCCTCATCCACCCCGGCGAAGAGCGCGACGGCGACGGCCGGCACCACGGCCCCCGCCGTCGGGGCGACCACCCCGAAGGCGGAGTCCAGCCCGGCCCCGTCGCCGGCCAAGACCGAGCAGGACAAGCCCGGGGGCATCCTGGGCTGGCTCGGTGACCTGTTCACCGGCGGGGAGAAGGAGACGACGCCCGAGGCGTCGCCGACCCCGACCACCGCCCCGACCACCCCGGCGCCGCCGGCACCGGCCCCGTCCGGGAGCATCGGCGGCAAGCCGGCCCCGAGCAAGTCCGCGGCCTGCGCCTCGGCCAGTGCGTCCCCGACCCCGAACAACAAGAAGGCCCAGCTCGCCGCCGGCCAGCCCTTCGTCGCCAAGCAGCCGTCGATCCTCAAGGCCGACGTGATGACGATGGACGCACTGACCTACGACGGCGTGGCCGAGCTGCCGCACAAGGACGGCACCACGGTGAAGGTGCTGGCCTTCTCGATGAAGAACTCGGTCTCCACGCCGTTCCGACTCGAAACCCCGGGCGCGCCGAAGACCCTGCTCACCCTCAGCAGCCGGCTGACGGTCGAGGGCGACGTGAAGTTCTACACCACGTCGTTCTCCGCCAACGTGCTCGGCCTGCTGCCGCTCACCTTCACGCCGTCGTTCCCGCCGCCGCCGATCCCGCTGCCGGGCTTCTACACGGCATGCACGATCGAGCTGGTGTACGTGCAGTCGAACATCCTGACCGCGCCGGCGCTGAACATCGCATACGCCCCCTGATCCCAGGGGGAAGGAACCGCCAACAGGCTGCCGCCTGCTGGCGGTTCTTTGCGTCTCGGGCCGTTACAGCCGCGCGAGCGCCGCCCGCAGCGGATCGAGGCCCAGGGAGCCGAGGTTGAGCGCGTCCCGGTGGAAGGCCTTGAGGTCGAACGCCGAGCCCTTCCGGGCCTGCGCGTCCGCCCGGGCGGCGAGCCAGGCCCGCTCCCCGAGCTTGTACGACGGCGCCTGCCCCGGCCACCCGAGGTACCGGTTCAGCTCGAACCGGAGGCTCTTCTCCTCCACCCGGCAGTGTGCCCGCAGGAACTCCCACCCGAGCTCGGGCGTCCACCGCTCCCCGGGCGCGAACCCGAACGGGTTGTCGCGAGGGATCGTCAGCTCCAGGTGCATGCCGATGTCCACGATCACGCGGGTGGCCCGGAACGCCTGCCCGTCGAGCATGCCGAGCTTGTCGCCAGGGTCGTCGAGGTAACCGAGCTCGTCCATGAGCCGCTCGGCGTAGAGCGCCCACCCCTCGCCGTGCCCGGACGACCACGCGAGCACCCGGCGCCACCGGTTCAGCAGCTCGGCCCGCACGTACGTCTGGGCGATCTGCAGGTGATGACCGGGGACCCCCTCGTGGTACACCGTCGTCACCTCCCGCCAGGTGGAGAAGCTGTCCACGCCCTGTGGCACGGCCCACCACATGCGCCCCGGGCGGCTGAAGTCCTCGCTCGGCCCGGTGTAGTAGATGCCGCCGTCCGACGTCGGGGCGAGCATGCACTCGATCGCGCGCACCTGCTCCGGGATGTCGAAGTGCCGGCCGTTGAGCTCGTCGACGGTCGCGTCGGCCAGCTGCTGCATCCAGCCGCGGAACGCCTCCTTGCCGTGGATGGTGCGGGCCGGGTCGGCGTCCAGCGCGGCCACGGCCTCGTCGACCGTGCCGCCCGGCACGATCTTGTCGGCCACGGCGCGCATCTCCGACTCCAGCCGGGCCAGCTCGTGGAAGCCCCAGGCGTACGCCTCGTCGAGGTCGACCGTCGCGCCCAGGAAGTAGCGGGAGGCCAGCTGGTAGCGCTCGCGCCCGGCGGCCTCCTTCGGCCGGCCCAGCGGCGCGAGCTCCCGGCGCAGGAACTCGCCGGTCTCCACGGTCGCCGCGCGGGCCGCCTCGGCGAGCGGGCCGAGGTCCGGGGCGCCGACGCGGACGGCCAGGTCGGGGTAGAAGTTGTCGCCCTCGAGGTCGGCCCACACCTCGCACTGCTTGGCCACCTCGATGATCTGCTTGGCCGGCGCGACGTGGCCGCGCTGGGCCTCGTGCAGCAGTGTCTGCCGCCACTGGGCGAGCGCCCGCGGGACCTCGGCGAGGCGGGCCCGGATGTTGGCCACCGCCTCCTCGCCCTCGGTCGGCATGAGGTCGAACGAGCTGCGCACCCCGTGCAGCGGGCTGGAGATCACGTTGATGTCGCTGGCCAGGTCCCCGGCCTCGTACCGCTCCAGCGCCAGCCCGAGCCGCTCCTGCATGGCCTCCTTGGCCACCCGCTCGGTCTCGTCGGAGGGCGTCTCGGCGTCGAGCGCGGCGAGTGTGCGCCGGTCGAGCTCCGCGAGCGCGGCGAACCCGTCGGGCGAGAGGTCGGTCAGCCGGTTGTCGTGGCCGGCGATTCCGACGAAGGTCGCCCCGATCGGGTCGAGGGGCGCCCACTGCTCGACATACCTGTTGGCGATGTCATCGATAGAACCCACGGCCGAACCCTACGGCACAAACCGGGTCGCCGCGGCGCGCCCGCAGGCCAATTCCCAACCCGTGGCTCAGCGTGCTGACAGCCGTTCCCAGGTTACGGCAGAGTAAGGCCCATGGTTGGCTCCGCTCCTGACGTCAAGCGTTGGCTACCGGCGTTCGCCGCAGTCGCCCTCATTTGGGGCACCAGCTTCATGTTCATCAAGGACGCGCTGGCGGGGCTGGCGCCGGTGTACATCGCCCTCTTCCGCATCGCCCTGGGCGCCCTGACAATGCTGATCCTGCTGGCCGCCCGGCGGCTGCCGCTCCCGCGCGGCCTGCGCCTGTGGACCCACCTGTTCGTGTTCTCGGTGTTCGCCACCACGATCCCGTTCGTGCTGTTCGGCTACGCCGAGCAGCGCGTGCCGAGCGTCCTGGCCGGCATCTGGAACGGCACCGCCCCGCTGACCACCCTGCTGGTCACCCTCGTCGCCGTGCGTTCCCAGCGCCCCGCCCGGCGCCAGATTGCCGGACTGCTGGTCGGATTCCTGGGTGTACTGGTGGTGCTCGGCGTCTGGAACGGCGTCGCGGGGGCCTCGCTCGCCGGCCAGCTGATGCTGCTGGGCGCGGTCATCGGCTACGGCATCGCGTTCAACTACACCCGCTGGCTGATGCAGCACTTCGACATCTCCCCGTTCCAGCTCTCGGCCGGCCAGCTCATCATGTCGACCCTGCACCTGGTCGTCGCCGCCCCGCTGATCGCCGGTCTGCCCCCGTCGCCGCTGAGCCTGTCCCCGAAGGTCTGGTTCGGCGTACTGGCCCTGGGCATCTTCGGCACCGGCATCGCCTTCGCCCTGAACTACCACGTGGTCCAGACCGCCGGCGTGACGACGGGCTCGATGGTCACGTACTTCCCGCCGTTCGTGGCGGCCCTGGCCGGCGTGCTGTTCCTCGGCGAGCACCTCACCTGGCACCAGCCGGTGGGCGGCCTGATCGTCCTGGGCGGCGTCGGCATCTCCCAGGGCCTATTCGTGCGTCGCCGCCCAGGCAAGCAGGTCCTTCGCCCCCATGGTGTTGACGATCCGGTCGACGGGCACCCCGCAGGCGACGGCCCGCGCACACCCGTTGCCGAGCCAGTCGAGCTGCCCGGGCGCGTGGGCGTCGGTGTCGATGGAGAACCGGCACCCCAGCTCCAGCGCCACCCGTAGCAATCGCTTCGGCGGATCGAGCCGCTCCGGCCGAGAGTTGATCTCGATGGCCTTGTCGTGCTCGACGGCGGCCCGGAACACGGCCTCGGCGTCGAACCGGCTCTCGGCCCGCGTCCCCCGCCCGCCCGTGATGAGCCGCCCGGTGCAGTGCCCGAGGATGTCGAGGTGCGGATTGGCCAGCGCCGTGACCATCCGCCGGGTCATGACCTCGGGCTCGTCCTTGAGGTTGCTGTGCACCGACCCGACCACCACGTCGAGCCGCCCGAGCAGCTCATCGGTCTGATCGAGCGACCCGTCGGCCAGGATGTCCACCTCGATGCCGGTGAGAATCCGGAAGTCCATGCCCAGCCCGGCGAACCCGGCATTGACCTCCGCCACGACCCCCAGCTGCTCCTCGAGGCGCTCCGCGGACAGCCCCCGGGCCACCTTGAGCCGGGGCGAGTGATCGGTGAGCACGAGGTACTCGTGCCCCAGCTGCGCGGCGGCCAGCGCCATCTCGTCGATCGGCGACCCGCCGTCGGACCAGTCCGAGTGCGCGTGACAGTCCCCCTTGAGCGCCGCCAGCAGCCCCGCCGTGGCCTCGTCGAGGTCCTGCCCGGCCGTGGCCTCCAGCCGCCGCAGGTAGACGGGCTCCTCGCCGGCCAGCGACTCGACGACGCACCGGGCGGTGACGTCCCCGACCCCGGGCAGCTCGGTGAGCGTCCCCGCATTGGCCCGCGAGACCAGCTCCCCTTCGGGCAGCTTCGCCAGCTTGCCCGCCGCGCCTCGAAAGGCCCTGACCCGGTACGTGGCCTCGTGCGCCCGCTCGAGCAGGAACGCAATACGCCGCAGATCAGCCAGAGGATCACGAGCGCTCGCCATGCGCTCACGCTATCGCGAACGCCGCCGGGCCCGCGCTGGTGCGCCGTGTGCCTTCAGCCGTTGATGACGCGTTCGTGCTGGCCGCGCTCGGTGTGCAGGGCCCAGTAGGCCTGCGCGATCTGGTCGGGGGCGGCGTGCGGAATGCCCGGGGCCGGCGGCGTCGCGCCGATGAAGACGTTGATGGCGACCGTCGCGGCCTGAATGCCCTGCTCGCCGAGGGTGTTGTGCAGGTTGTGGACCCAGTTGCGCAGGGCGGCCTGGGCGGCGTTGGTCGCGGCGAGCATGGGGTACGGCGCGATCGCACCGCCGCCAGTGGTGAACAGCAGCGTGCCGGTGCCCGCGGCGAGCATGCCGGGCAGGACTGCGCCGACGGCGGTGACGGCGCCGTAGAGCAGGTGCTCGATCTCGGGCCGGAGGTTGTCGATGGTGACCTCGGCCGGGAGGATCCGGTTGAGGCCGGCGTACGGCGAGAACTCCAGCACCTCGATCCCGCCGAAGCGCGCCGAGGCCTGTTCCAGGGCTGCCGTCAGCCCCGCGTGGCTTGAGTCATGGCTCGGAATGGAAGCCCGCGGTTGTGCTGGCCGTCGTACTTCCGGCCGTCGGCTATGCGGCGGCTCGGGGGTCGTCGCCGTGAGACGCCGAACGCCCGGTCGCCTCCTTGCGGAGGTGCCGGGCGTTCTGACTGGCCGAGTGCGGTGGCGCGGGGATTCGAACCCCGGGAGGAGTTACCCCCTCACACGCTTTCGAGGCGTGCTCCTTAGGCCACTCGGACACGCCACCGCCGAAGAGGTTACCTGACGTCCCGGGCCCGTCCGCGCGGGGGCTCGCCGTTTGGCAGGATCACGGTATGAGCACGCACATCGGCGCCGAGCCGGGTCAGATTGCCGAGCGGGTCCTGCTGCCGGGGGATCCCCTGCGGGCGAAGTGGATTGCCGAGACGTACCTGAAGGATGCCTACTGCTACTCGACCGTCCGGAACATGCTCGGGTTCACCGGGAAGTACAACGGCGTCGAGGTGTCCGTGCAGGGCTCCGGCATGGGGATGCCCTCGGCCAGCATCTACGCGCACGAGCTGGTCAACGACTACGGCGTCAAGGCGCTGATCCGGGTCGGCAGCTGTGGGGCGCTGCAGGAGTCGCTCAAGCTGCGCGACGTGGTGGCGGCGATCGGGTCCAGCACCGACTCGATGATGAACCGGCAGCGGTTCGACGGGCTCATCGACTATGCGCCGGTGGCGGACTTCGGGCTGCTGCGCACGGCCGTCGACGTGGCGGCCGAGAAGGGGATCGCGATGCGGGTCGGGCCGATTCTGGCCGCCGACGCGTTCTACACCGACCGCCCCGACCTGTACGACCGGCTCGCCGACTACGGGGTGCTGGCCGTGGAGATGGAGTCCGCGGCGCTGTACACGATCGCGGCGCGGTTCGGGGCGCGGGCGCTGACGCTGCTCACCGTCAGCGACCACATCAAGACCGGGGAGCGGACGACCGCCCAGGAGCGGGAGCAGACGTTCGGCCAGATGGTCGAGATCGCGCTCCAGACGATCATCGCCTGAGCTCCTGAAGGAAGCCCGATATGTCGCTCACCGAACGTGAGCGACATATCGGGCATATCACGACGCCAGGGCGATGGTCGGCGAGAGGCGGGCGGCCCGCATCGCCGGGTACAGGCCGGCCATGGCGCCGATGACCAGGGTCGCCGCCAGGCCGCCGGCCAGGGACCACCACGGCAGGACGGCGGGCCACGAGCGGGCCGCCGCGTAGGCCTCCGTCACCAGCAGGCCCAGCAGCACGCCGCCCAGGCCGCCCAGCGCCGCCAGCAGCAGCGACTCCGCGAGGAACTGCAGGCGGACGTGGGCGCGGGTCGCGCCGAGCGCCCGCCGCAGGCCGATCTCCGGGCGGCGCTCCAGGACCGAGATGACCATCGTGTTGGCCACGCCGACGCCGCCGACCAGCAGGGCCACGGCGCCCAGGCCGAGGAGCAGTCCGGTGTACGCCTGGTCGGTGGCCTCCTTGGCCGCCAGCGCGTCGGACGGGCGGGAGACCTGGACCTCGTTCGGCGCCTCCGGGTTGACGGTCGCGGCCAGCACCGCGGCCACCTGGGCCACGGCGTCGTCGCGGGAGCGGCTGTAGATCGTCGTCGGGTACCCGTCGAAGCCGAGGACGTCGGCGGCGGCCGGCCAGCCGATGAGGGCCGCGCTGTCGAGCTCGGGGGCCAGCGGTACCGGATCCAGAATCCCGACCACGGTGAACCAATGGTCGCCGAGCCAGACCCGCAGGCCCAGGCCGTCGCCGAGGCCGAGGATCGAAGCGGCCCGGGAGCCCAGGACGACGGTCGGGTAGGTGGGCGCCACCAGCCAGGTCCCGGCGTGCACCGTGGCGCCGACCGTGTCCGGCAGGCCGGGGCGGGCGGCCAGCACCGCGATGCCGCCGGACTCCGCGGCCGGGATGCGGTCGGTGCGGTACACCTTCGCGCCCGGCACCCGGCCCGTGGCGGAGACGCCGGTGACCGGGCCGATCCGGGCGACCATGGCCTCGGCGTCGTCGGGCAGGTGGGTGTCGTCGCCGAAGAAGGACCTGCCCGGGCCGGCGGTCAGCAGGTTGGTGCCCAGGGCCGCGAGCTGGCGGTCGACCTGGGCCCGGCTGGAGGCCGAGATGCCGACCACGGACATCATCGCGGCGATGCCGATGGCGATGCCCAGGGCCGAGAGCACGACCCGCAGCGGGCGGGTGCGCAGGCCGATCGCGCCGAGGCGCCAGATGTCGGCGAACTTCACGTCAGCCGCCCGTCGCGCAGGGCGACCCGCCGCGGGAGGGAGGCGGCGATGTCGCGGTCGTGGGTGATGACGACGACCGTGGTGCCGGCCGCGTGCAGCGCCCGCAGGAGGGTCATCACGCCCTCGCCGGCGGCGCTGTCCAGGTTGCCGGTCGGCTCGTCGGCCAGCAGCAGCGGCGGGTCGCCCAGCACCGCCCGCGCGATGGCGACGCGCTGGCGCTCGCCGCCGGAGAGCTGGTGCGGGCGGTGCTCCAGGCGGTGGCCCAGGCCGACCCGCTCCAAGGCGAGCGCGGCCCGGCGGCGCCGCTCGGCCCGGGACACCCCGGCGTAGAGCAGGCCGTCGGCCACGTTCTCCAGGGCGGACACGCCCGGGGCGAGGTGGAACTGCTGGAAGACGAACCCGATCGTGGTGGCGCGCAGTCGCGAGAGCCCCGCGTCCGACAACGCCGCGACGTCCCGGCCGTCGATGTTCACCACGCCGCTCGTCGGCACGTCCAATGCCCCGATGAGATGCAGCAGCGTCGACTTCCCGGAGCCCGACGGGCCCACGATCGCCACCAGCGCCCCGGCCTCGATCTCCAGGGAGACGTCGTCGAGCGCGGTGACGCCGCCCGGGTACACCTTGCGGACCCGCTCCAGCGCGATCATCCGGCCACCCCGACGGTCTGGCCCTCGGCGAGGCCGGGGCCGGAGACCTCGACCCGGCCCGAGGCGAAGAGGCCGGTCTGCACCGCGACCGTGCGGGTGCCCGACCCGTCGATCAGCTGCAGGCCGTACCCTCCCTCGGAAAGCGCCACCAGAGCGCTCACGGGCACCGTGAGGACGTTCTCGCGCTGCTGCGAGACCAGGGTGACCTTCACCGGCGCGGCGTCGTAGGTGCCGAGCCGCGCCTGGTCGGCGATGCTCACCGTGACGTCGACGGTCACCTTGGTCTGGTTGTTCTGCACGGAGGCGGTGGCCACCGCGCCGATGGCGGAGATGCGCCCGTCGGCCACGGTGTCGTCGGGCAGCCGCACCGAGGCGGCCGCGCCGACCGCGGCGAGGCGCTGCTCGGTGACGTCGAGCTGGACGGTGACCAGGCGGGTGGCGCCGGTCCACTGCAGGATCGGGCCGGCCGCGTTGTCGCCCAGGTGGGCCTTCACCTCGCCGACGCGCACCGCGTCGGGCGCGACCACGACCCGGCCGAACTCGACCGTGCCGGTCTCGGGCAGGCCCAGGTCGTGCTGCCAGTCGCGCACGGCGCCGGCGGTGGCGCCGGTGTAGGAGTTGTCGGCGGTGAAGCCCTTGTAGCCCAGGGCCGCCAGGTTGGCCTCGAAGGCGGCGACGTCCTCGCCCTCGTCGCCGGGCCTCAGGGTGCGGTAGAAGGGCGCGGCGGCGTAGAAGAGCACGACCGGGCGGCCGTCGGCGCGGTACATCGCCTCGCCCCGCCGCACCGTGGCGCCCGCCGCCGGCAGGCCGGTGACGGTGCCCGGCAGCCGGCCGTTGACCGTCACCGGGTCGCCGAAGCCGAGGGTGCCGTCGACGTCCTCGGTCGCGGTGAGCGTCCCCTTGGCGATCTTCGCGGTGTGGGGCGGCGGTGGCGCGGCGGGCGCGGGCTCAGCAGAACGCGTGAATCCGACATATCCAACAAGAGCGATCAGGACGACCGCGGAAAAGACGAGAAGCCAGCGCTTCACCGCTTCACCACGCTCTTGCACGCCTCGGTGGCGGACTTGAACTCGGGGCTGTTGAAGTCGATGTTGCCCTTCAGGATCGCCGCGACGCCCGAGTTCGGGTCGGGGTCGGGCATGTCGATCCCGTGCTCGCGCATGCACTTGGCGAAGGCCCGGGCCTGCTCGAGCTGCTCCGGGGACAGGTTCTTGAGATCGCCCCCGTTCGGCAGGTACTGCTGGCACGCCGACGCCGCCTGCACCGCCTTGTTGCGATCCCCGGCGGCGTTGGCGTCGAACTGCAGGTTGCCGTCCGGCCCCGGGTCCGGCACGTCGACCCCGTGCTCGCGCATGCACTTGGCGAACTGCCGGTTCGCCTCGGCCTTGTCGGGCGGCGCTGAGGCGGAAGGCGTCGCGGTACCGCTGCCGGCAGTGGCAACGGAGGGACCGGACGACGGCGACGAGCACGCCGTCAGCAGCACGCAGCAGATCGTGGCGACCAGGAGCTTCCTCATGGCGCCAACGAAACCGGCGGGCCCATAAGACGACCGTCAGCGCGCGGGCTTATCCCCGGCTTACGCGCGCGCACGGCACCATGAGGGACATGCGGGTGCTGGTGGTCGAGGACGAGCAGTTGCTGGCCGACGCCGTGGCCGAGGGGCTGCGCCGGGAGTCCTTCGCCGTGGACGTCGCCTACGACGGCGACGGTGCGCTGCGGCGGCTCGGCGTCAACGAGTACGACGTGCTGATCCTCGACCGGGACCTGCCCGTCGTCGACGGCGACGAGGTGTGCCGGCACGTCAGCGCCACCCTGCCGGAGACCCGCATCCTCATGCTCACCGCGGCCTCGGCGGTCACCGAGCGGGTCGCCGGGCTGTCCCTGGGCGCCGACGACTACCTGGGCAAGCCGTTCGCCTTCGCCGAGCTGGTGGCCCGGGTGCGGGCGCTCGGGCGGCGGGCGCGGGCCGCCGCCCCGCCGGTGCTGGAGCGCGGCGACCTGCGGCTGGACCCCAACCGCCGGGAGGTGCAGCGGTCCGGGCACTACGTGGCGCTGACCCGCAAGGAGTTCGCCGTGCTGGAGGAGCTGCTGCGGGCCGATGGCGCGGTGGTGAGCGCCGAGCAGCTGCTGGAGCGGGCCTGGGACGAGCACATCGACCCGTTCACCAACGTGCTGCGAGTGACCGTGATGACGTTGCGCCGCAAGCTGGGCGACCCGCCCGTGATCGAGACCGTCGCCGGAGTGGGGTACCAGATCCCGTGAAGCACCTGCCGATCCGCGCCCGCCTCACGCTGCTGTTCGGCGGGCTGTTCCTGGCCGGCGGCGCGCTGCTGCTGACGGTGACCTACCTGCTGGTCAAGCAGAGCATCCACCAGCGTTCGACGCAGATCGACGAGGTGTCGCCGCAGCTGAAGAGCGTCATCAAGGGCCTTCCGCCGGAAACCCTCGACCTCGTGCAGCAGCTGGCCCAGCGGCAGGAGCGCGTCGAGCACGACACCCTGAACACGCTGCTGACCCAGGGCTCGATCGCGCTGGGGCTGCTGACCGTGATCGGCGTCGGCTTCGGCTGGCTGATGGCCGAGCGGGCGCTGCGGCCGGTCGGGCGGATCACCGAGGCGGCCCGGCGGGTGGCCGGCGGGCACCTGCGCGAGCGGATCGCGCTGGCCGGCCCGAAGGACGAGATCAAGGAGCTGGCCGACACCTTCGACTCCATGCTGCAGCGGCTGGACCAGGCCTTCGACTCGCAGCGCCGGTTCGCCGCCAACGCCTCGCACGAGCTGCGCACCCCGATCACGATCAACCGGACGCTCATCGAGGTGGCGCTCGGCCGGCCCGACCCGCCGCCGGAGGTGGTCCAGCTCGGCGAGACGCTGCTGGCCGTCAACGCCCGCCACGAGCGCCTCATCGACGGGCTGCTCACGCTGGTCGCCTCCGAGCAGGAGCTGACCGTGCACGACCGGGTCGACCTGGCCGACGTGGCGCGGCACGTGGTCGCCGGGCGCGGCGACGTGGAGGCCGACCTGGGGCCGGCGCCGGTGACGGGCGATCCCGTGCTGCTGGAACGGGTCGTGCAGAACCTCGTGGACAACGCGGTGACCCACAACGTCCCCGACGGGCGGGTGTGGCTGTCGACGGGCCGGTCCGGCGGGGTCGTGCGGCTGGTGGTGGAGAACACCGGGCCGGTGGTTCCGCAGTACGAGATCCCGGGCCTTTTCGAGCCCTTCCGGCGTCTGCGCTCGCGGACCGGATCGGCCCGGGGGACCGGCCTCGGCCTGTCGATCGTGCGCTCGGTCGCGGTCGCGCACGGTGGCGCGGCCGACGCCGAACCCCGGGACGGGGGAGGGCTCAGGGTCACGGTGACCCTGCCCACACAAAACTAACCGACCGATCGCTTTTATTGTTTGGTACCGTCATCTCGTGATCGACGGTCGCCTGGCGCGCGGCGAACGGGCGCGGACCGCCGCGCTCGACGCCGCCATCGTGCTCGCCACCGAGTCCGGCCTGGACGGGCTCTCCTTCAGCCAGCTCGCCGAGCGGCTCGGGGTGAGCAAGTCCGGCCTCTTCGCGCACTGGCGGACCAAGGAGGAGCTGCAGCTCGCGGCCATCGAGCACGCGCAGGACCGCTACACCCGGGTGGTGGTCCTCCCGGCGCTGAAGGAGCCGCGCGGGCTGCGCCGGCTGTGGGCCATGCACGAGCGGCGCCTCGCCGACGTGGCCTCCGGCGCCCTGCCCGGCGGCTGCTTCTTCTGCAACGCCCAGTTCGAGTTCGTCGCCCGCCCCGGCCCGGTGCACGACCGGCTGGCCGAGGCGCTGCAGCTCTGGCACGTGCTGCTCCAGCGGCTGATCAACGAGGCGGTCGAGCTCGGCGAGCTGGGCCCGGAGACCGACCCGGAGCAGCTGTCCTTCGAGCTCAACGCGCACGAGACCGCGGCCATCTACGAGTCCCGGCTGCTGCCGGCGAGCCGCATCTACACCTTCGCGCGCACGGCCGCCCTGGTGCGCCTGCGCGGCCTGAGCCCGACGCCCGAACTTCTTCCGGAGGCCTGACATGACCGCAGCGGTACTACCCGGAGCCGTCCAGCCGTTCACCGTGCACTTCGACGACCTCGACGCGATGGGCATCGTCCACAACGCGCGGTACGCGGTGTTTCTCGAACGCGCCCTGTCCGACTGGTGGGCCCAGCGCGGCCACTCGTTCGCCGGCGGCCGCCCGACCACTCCGGACGTCACCCACGCCGTCGTGGAGTACTCGATCTCCTACCGCGCGCCGGTCCGCGGCACCGGCGAGATCGGCGTGCACTTCTGGCTGGAGTCGCTCGGGGACAGCAGCGCGGTGTACCGCTTCCGGATCCTCTCGGTCGACGGGCAGACGGTGCACGCGGAGGGCCGGCGGGTCAACGTGAAGCTCGACCCCCGCACGCTGCGTCCGTCCCCGTGGACCGACGCCGCCCGGGAGATCTGCCGTCCCTTACTCGCGGTGCCCGCCGAAGAACCCGCGCAGTAGGGCCGCCGACTCGTCCTCCAGCACCCCGCCGACCACCTCGGGGCGGTGGGTGAGCCGCCGGTCGCGTAGCACGTCCCACAGCGAGCCGGCGGCGCCGGTCTTGGGCTCCCAGGCGCCGAAGACGACCATGCCCACCCGGGCCAGCACGATCGCGCCCGCGCACATGGTGCAGGGCTCGACGGTGACCACCAGGGCGCAGTCCTCCAGCCGCCAGGCGTTGGTGTGCGTCGCGGCCCGGCGCAGGGCGAGCATCTCGGCGTGCGCGGTGGGGTCGCCGGTCAGCTCGCGCTCATTGTGCGCGGCGGCCAGCTCCACGCCGTCGGGGCCGAGCAGAACCGCGCCGATGGGCACGTCCGGGCCGGCCGTGGCCGCGACCTCCAGGGCCCGGCGCATGGCCGGCTCCCAGCGGCGCCGGACGGCGTCGCGGCCGTCGCCCCCGCGCGGTTCGCCATCGGCGCGGGCCGGGCCGGGCCGACTGGTCGCGGCCGCCCCGCTTCGCTGCGGACCGCTCGTGCCGCTCACACCTCGCGCATTTCCTCGATCTCGTCGCCGGCCCCGATGGCCTGGCAGATCTCAGCGGTCAGGTCGGCCGGCAGCATGCCCTCCTGGGAGCACAGCTCCAGCAGCCGCCCGCCCGGCATGCCCAGGTCGGCCAGCAGCTCGGAGTCGCCGACCGGCTCGACGTCGGGCTCGGCCGAGGGCCGGTCCTCATCCTCGTCGGAAGCCTCGCCGTCCTCGCCGTCCTCACCCGCGAGCTCCGGCAGCGTGTCCTCGATGTCACCCAGGAGGATGGCGCCGAGGCGCGACTCCTCGGCGAAGACCGAGTCCGAGCCGAAGACGCGCAGGTCCTCGCCCTCGTCGAGGCGCAGGATCGCCAGATAGGCGTCGTCGGACTCGACGAACAGCAGCGAGACGGACGCCTCCGGATCGGCGTCACGCAGGCGATCGGTGATCTCTTCGATGTCGGCGACGCCGCTGAGGTCGAGCTCGGTAGCGGCCCAGCCATCAGCGCCGCGCGTGACAGCGGCAGCGAAGTGCGACACGGTCCCCCCGGTCGGTGCTCGTCGGTACGCGGTGAACACTATTCGAGCGGGTCGCCGCTTGGCGGCAAAGGGCCCCGGAGTTCAGTCGGCGAGTCGTCAGTCGACGATGCGACGCCGGCTGGCGATCAGCTGGCGGAGGCGGTCCGAGCGCAGACGGCGGGGGTGGAGCCGCTCGCGGAGCGCCTTGGCGTCCGCGAGTTCGACCAGCAGCGCGAGCCGCCGGCGACGCCGCTCGGGGTCGAGCCGCTGCAGCCTCAAAGCCATGTTGCTGAGGGTGATCCTCGGCGGTATCCACGTCAAGAGTCGGGGCCGAAGTATCGGTTTTCTTGCCTTGGCGTTCGCCTCGCCTACCGCTCTCGACTACCAGAGGAGCCAATTTCCGCTGGCTCTCGACTACTAGAGGAGCCAATTTCCGCTGGCTCTCGACTACTAGAGGAGCCAATTTCCGCTGGCTCTCGACTACCAGAGGAGCCAATCTCCGCCGGCCAGGCGGTAGGCCACGAGGACGCCGGCAATGGCCACCGCGACGCCGCTGGAGGCGGCCACCCCCACGGCCACGCCGCGGTCGCCGAAGCGGGCGAGGATCGCGGCCGCCGCCCAGGCGAGGATTCCGGCGACGATGGTGATCCAGACGTACCCCCGCGCGGACCCGTTCATCATCAGGCCGAACAGCAGCATCCAGGCCGCGCCGACGGCTCCCCCGATGGCGACCATCTGGCCGCGGATGGGCAGCGCCTCGCGGTATGTCGGCCGGGGCGTGCTGACCCGGAACGTCGGCGGCTTCAGCACGCCCTGCCAGGCCCCGTAGGCGGCGGCCGGCGTCGGTGGGCGGGCTGTGGTCAGCCGCGGCGGCGGGCCCACCACCGGCTGCCCCATCACGGGCGGCCCCATCGCGCCCGGCCAGGGCTGGCGCGGTTGTCCGGCGGTCGCCTGGAGCTGGCCGAGCGGCGGGCTCGGCGGCCCGCCCGGTTCCTTCCACTGCTGCGACTCGCTCAGTGCCACACCAGCAGCTTATCCCGGGCGTCAGGCGAAGACCGCGAGCCGCTTCTGGCTCGCCCCGCCGACCGTCGTGAACTCGCCGCCCGCCGTCAGCTGGTGCAGCGTCTCGCTGGCGGCAAGGGTGGTCGCCCAGACAGGCGGTGGCGAACACGGCCCCGTCGAACTGCGGCGTGCGCAGCGGGTTGTGCTGCACCGTGGCCGCGCTGGCCGAGCCGCCGGCGAACAACGCCCCGGCGACGACCGCCGCCACCGCAAATCGGATAAGTCGTACGAACGGCACGGTAACTACACGTAATCGCATGATTTGCCATGAATCGGTCGGCATAAGTCGTTCGGCGGCCGTCCCGAGCCGAACGGGTGATCGGCGAGTGTGCGACAGTTCCGCAGTGCGTGATGCGACGTTGAACGTGGCGGTGATCGGGCTCGGGCTGATCGGCGGATCGGTCCTGCGGGCGCTCGCGATGCACGGACACCGCGTGCAGGGTTACGACGCCGACCCGGCGACCCGGGCCACGGCGCGCACGGCGGCCGCGCAGGCCCCGGCCAACGCCCGCTGGCACGTGACGGCGTCGATCGGCGACGCCGTGCGCGACGCCGACCTCGCCGTGGTCGCGGTGCCGCTGCCGGCCGTCGGCGCGGTCTTCGACGAGCTGGCCTCCCTCGCCTACGTCGGCGTGGTCACCGACGTCACCTCGGTCAAGGGCCCGGTCCGCGACCTGGCCGCCGATCGGCTGCGCACCGGCGGCCAGGCCCTGGCCACGTTCATCGGCGGCCACCCGATGGCCGGCCGCGAGACGTCCGGCTTCACCGCCGCCGACCCGCGGCTCTTCGACGGCTGCTCCTGGGTGCTCTGCCTGACCGAGGACGGCGCCGGCCTGCGCGACTGGGTGGAGCTGGCCGCCCTGATCACCGGCCTGGGCGCCCGCGTCGTGCCGGCCACCGCGGACGAGCACGACGCCGCCGTGGCCGCGATCTCACACGTGCCCCACCTGGTCGCCGCCGCGGTCGCCGCCCTCATCTCCAACGACCCCCTGGCCGGCACGCTCGGCGCCGGCTCCTTCCGCGACGGCACCCGCGTCGCCGCCGCCCGGCCGGAGCTCACCGCGGCGATGTGCGGCGGCAACGCCCCGGCCGTGGGCCGATCCCTGGACACCGTGCTGGCCGATCTCAACGCGGCCCGGGCCGCGCTGGACGGGGCCGACCCGATCGCCGCCCTGACCCCCTGGCTCACTCCCGGCCACAACAGCCGGCTGGCCTGGCCGCCCCAGGCGGGCGAGTCGGCCGACCTGCCGGCCCGGGCCGACGTGCTGCTGCGCCTGGGCCGGGTCGGCGGCTGGATCGAGTCGGTCTCGGCCGACGGCCGGACCGTCCGCGCCGTCCGCCCGGCCTGAGAAGACCCTCGTATCGGTCACCACCGCGGTGACCAGCGCGGCCGGCGTCACGTCGAACGCCGGGTTGACCGCCTCCGTCCCCGCCGGCGCGGCCCCGACGACCTCGGCCGACCCGCGGTCCTCGATCTCCACGTCGGCCCCCGACGCCGTGTCGAGGTCCACGGTGGACTCCGGCGCGACGCAGATGAACGGGATGCCGGCGGCCCATGCCCCGAGCGCGTGCGAGTACGTGCCGACCTTGTTCACCACGTCCCCGTTGGCGCAGATCCGGTCCGCACCGAGGATCACCGCGTCGACCTCCCCGCGCGCCATCAGGAACGGCCCGGCCGAGTCGACCGCCAGCCGGTGCGGCACCCCGGCCCGCCCGAGCTCCCACGTGGTCAGCCGGGCCCCCTGCAGCAGCGGCCGCGTCTCGCTGGCGATGACGCTGTGGAGGGCTTTGCGGCGGTACAACTCGAACACCACGGCCAAGGCGGTGCCCTCCACGACGGTGGCCAGCCCGCCGGCGTTGCAGTGCGTGAGAAGCCGCATGCCACTGCCGCACAGCGTCTCGACGAGATCCGCCCCGAGCCGCGCCATCGCCGCCGAACTGGCGATTTCCTCGTCGCGAATGCGAAAAGCCTCCGCGAGCACGGCGTCGAAGGACGGCAACAGCGCCGCCGCCCGCCGCGCGCCGCGGGCCAGGTTCACCGCCGTCGGCCGCGCCGTTTCAATGAGGCGTACGGCATGAGCCCGGGCCTGCGCATCCTGATGCTGAACGGCGGCCAGCGCGACCCCGAACGCCCCCGCCACCCCGAGCGCCGGCGCCCCGCGCACGGCCAGCCGCACAATGGCGTCCACCAGCGCCTCGACCGTTTCCAGCCGCAGGTACACGGTCTCGCCGGGCAGCCGTGTCTGATCCACGACCACCACCGCGCCGTCAATCCAGTCAATGGTGTGAATCAATCCCGTTACCCCTACCGGATTCGCCCGTTCGGTCCGCTTTCATGAAATCGCCAACCACTCACGTTGACGCGCGTACATTCGGTTTCATGAGCTCCATGTTGTTGGCGCTCGCGGCGATCCCGATCGTCATGGCCGCGGCCCTGCTCGCGTTGATGAAGGTCCCGACCAACCTCCAGCTGACCGTCACCGAGACGGCTCTGGTCGTCGAGCCTCAGGGCCTTGACCGCTGGTGGACCCGCCGCGCGCGCATCGAGGTCCCGGTGTCCGCCATCGCCGCGATCCGCATCGCCCCGCGCTCCGAGGCCCTGCCGCCGCGGGGCGGCCTGCACGTCAACGGGATCATCACCGCCGGCGCCCAGGGCGACACCTTCTGGGATGTCCGCCGGGGCGACCAGCTCCTCATCATCACGTGCCTGCCGGGCGCCGAGTTCGCCACCCTGGTCCTGCAGTTCGCCAACCCGTTCTCCACCCTGGCCCGCACGCGCACCGTACTGTCGCGCCACCCCGAGCGCGCAACGCACTGACCGCCGGGCCGGGCCTGCCACTCGGCGATCGGCGGGAGGGCTCATCCAGTTATTGACGTCGCTGCCATGCGAATTGTCCAGCCCGCATGGCGAATACGGCACAACAACTTCGGGCCTCAGCGACTGCTGCGCAACACCGCCAGGGCTCCCGTGCTACGAACCGACCCGTCGATGCGCTCTGTGCGGCGATGGAGCCACCCGAGACCTCTCGGACCGTTCACCCGACAGGACCGGCGGCCGGGCGTGGGAGGTCAGCCGGTGGTCTCGCCGATCTTCTCGGCGCCCAGGGCCTCGATCAGGAGCCGCAGGGCGGCCTCCTCGCTCGTCTCGCGGACCTCGCTGGCGTCGTCCAGCAGCTCGTCGCCCGGGTCCAGCCCTGGGAAGCGCGGATCGGCGGCCACCGGCGAGTCGAACTCGGGGTCCCACGGGGGCTCGTCGCCGCCGGTGCCCTCCCAGGCCGACTCGGCGCTCGCGGCGGCCGGGCGGCGGCCGTTCGCCGGGGGCGGTGGAGAGGCCGGGCGGCCGCCGTTCGTGGCGGGGGCCGGCGGGGCGGCGGGGGTGTTGGGGGCGCGGCGGGCGCCGTTGGCCGCGGCGCGGCTGGCCGCCTCGCGGGCGCGTTCCAGGGCGCTGGAGCCCGTCTGGCGGGGCTGGGCCGGAGCCGGCGGCGCGGGCGGGGCTGCGGGCGCCTCAGGGACCACGGAGATCGCCGAGCCCGCCGACGCGGCGCTGGGGGCGGGCGGGGCCGGTGGCGCAGGGACCACGGAGATCGCCGAGCCCGCCGACGCGGCGCTGGGGGCGGGCGGGACCGGTGGCGCCACGACGGCGGCAGCGGCGGAGCCCAGCGTCGCCGGGGTGGGCCAGTCCTCGGCGGCCGCCGGCTGCGGTGCGGCGCCGCCCGGCACCGCGGGCGTCGGCCAGTCGCCGTCGCCGGTCGCCGCCATCACCGCCGTGGCGGCGGGGGCGGGAGCTGGGGCCGAGCGGCGCGGGGAGCCGTGGTCGCCGGAGGCCTGTGGAGGCGCCGGGCGGTACTGGGGCTCGATGGACGCTCCGGAAGGGGCCGGCGGGGGAGCCGACGGTCCGGCCGGCGACGGGGTGGGCTGCGGCGGCGTCGGGCGGTTGCCGCCCCCACCACCGCCGCCCGGCTGACCGCCGACCTCGCAGCGGACCTGCCAGCGGCCACCGAAGAGCTCCTGCAGGGCGCTGATCAGCACCTCGGGGCCGGCGTTGAGCATGTTGGCGTGTGTGGAGTACTTGAAGCCCAGGACCAGGGTGTTGGACTCCACGGCCTGGACGGTGGCGTCGCGCAGGATGGCGCCGGTCTTCTTGCTCTTGTCGTTGACCAGCGACAGGACGTCGGGCCAGGCCCGGCGCATCGCGTCGGCGTCCAGGCTTCCGCCGCCGCCCGCGGCCGCGGAAGGGGTCGGGGCCGGGCGGGGAGCGACGGGTGCGGGCGCCGGCTCCGGAGCGGCCTCGACCTGTGCCGCCGGGGTAGTCGCCGGAGGTGGGGCAGCCGCCGGAGGTGGGGCAGCCGCGGGGGCGTCCGACCAGGCGGCCGGGGCGGGCGCGGGCGGCACCTGGGGAGCCGCCGGCGCCGCCTCCACGGCCGCACCGCGGATGTAGTCCAGGCCGCGGTTGCCCTCGACCGCGCCGCGCGCGATCGGCGGCGCCGCCGGGGCCTCGGCGGCGGGCACCCCGCCGGCCTGCAGGCGCCGCTCCATGCGCTCCAGCCGCTGCAGCAGCGCGGAACTGGAGGAGTCGGCCCCCGGCAGCAGCATGCGGGCGGTGATCAGCTCCAGCAGCAGGCGCGGGGCGGTCGTGCCGCGCATCTCGGTCAGGCCGTTGTGGACGATGTCGGCGTAGCGGGACAGGGCCGCCTGGCCGAGCTGGGTGGCCTGGGCGCCCATCCGCTCGAGCTGGTCGTGCGGCGCGTCCAGCAGGCCCTTGGTGACGGCGTCGGGGATCTGCTGCAGGACGATCAGGTCGCGCAGGCGCTCGAGCAGGTCGGAGGCGAAGCGGCGCGGGTCGTGGCCGGCCTCGACGACGCGGTCGATGACGCCGTAGGCGCTGCGGCCGTCGTCGGCGGCCAGGGCGTCGCACATCTCGTCGATGAGGGCCACGTCGGTGACGCCGAGCAGGGCCACCGCGCGGGCGTAGGTGACGCCCTCGTCGCCGGCGCCGGCGATCAGCTGGTCGAGGACCGAGAGGCTGTCACGGGCCGAGCCGGCCCCCGCCCGTACCACCAGAGGAAACACGGCGGGCTCGACCTTTACGCCCTCGGCCGCGGTCAGCTGCTCCAGATAGGGCCGCAGGACGCCCGGGGGGATCAGGCGGAAGGGGTAGTGGTGGGTGCGGGACTTGATCGTGCCCAGCACCTTCTCGGGCTCGGTGGTGGCGAAGACGAACTTGACGTACTCCGGCGGCTCCTCGACCAGCTTGAGGAGGGCGTTGAAGCCGGCCGAGGACACCATGTGGGCCTCGTCGATCACGTACACCTTGAAGCGGCTCGACACCGGGGCGAAGAAGGCGCGCTCGCGCAGGTCGCGGGCGTCGTCCACGCCGCCGTGGCTGGCCGCGTCGATCTCGATGACGTCGATCGAGCCGGCGCCGTCGGGGGCCAGGTCGCGGCAGGACTGGCACTCGCCGCACGGCTCGGGGGTCGGCCCGCGCTCGCAGTTGAGCGACCGGGCCAGGATGCGGGCGCTGGACGTCTTGCCGCAGCCGCGGGGACCCGAGAAGAGGTAGGCGTGGTTGAGCCGCCCCGAGCGCAGCGCCTGCGACAGCGGCTCGGTGACGTGTTCCTGCCCGATGATCTCGGCGAACGTGCGAGGCCGGTACTTTCGGTAGAGCGCGAGCGCCACCTGCGGTCCCTCCGTTCGACTAGAGCCGGGACCACCGTACTCCGCACCACCGACACTTTCCGGCAGCCGTCACGCGGGCGGGCGGGGGCGCCGGATGCAAAGAGGCCACCCGTGCACCCGACAGAGCTCACTTATCCTTGCTGCCTTCCGGCCCTGGGGAGGTTCATGAGGTGTCGCCGCACGAGTGGCTTGGACACCACAATACCCTGGTGCACAGACCCCGCGAGCAATGGGTATCCTGTCGCACGGAGGATTCGCCTAGAGGCCTAGGGCGCACGCTTGGAAAGCGTGTTGGGATAAAACCCTCACGAGTTCGAATCTCGTATCCTCCGCACCGCCTACCAGGCGAAACGCCGGGCCGGTCCCCATCCGGGGGCCGGCCCGGCGGCGTTTGGCCCCCCGTCGGGGTGTCATGACGCACGTCGGGGTGTCATGACGCACGTCACACCCGGAACGTCATCCACTGGACGGCCACTTGTCATATCGCCATCTGCGGTACGGCAGGTTGAAGGGTGTTCGGGCGTGACGGGCCATGGGACCATCGGTGCATCGGCACGCTGTTGAGGGGGCGGCGATGTTCTATCGGAGCTCGGACATCCTGATCACCAGCACCTACGTGGTCATTCTGCAACCCAATCCAATGCGGTTCCATCTCGAGGGGATCCAGTCCCCGTACATCGTCCGGCACGGTCGGGGGGCCGGTTTCCGGGCGGGGCACGAGATCCGGGCGCGGTACGAGGCCGCGGACGTGCGCATCTTCTTCACCACCAACCGGTCCACCTTCGGGGCGGTGCGCCGGGCGCTGATCCGCGCCCTGGAGCAGCGCGGCCACCCCCTACCTATCTGAGTAGGGCAACCAGCGATATGGCAGGTAGTTGCCTAGCGCCCAGGCATACGGCATGCGACCATCGACAGTAGTTGAGCCACGAGGGGGCGAGTGGCCGACACGCAACAGCGCCCGGGCGGCAACCGGGCGCTGTTCTCGTTGGTGAGGGGGATGCGAATGTTCTACAGAAGTCCCGACCTGATCGTGGCCACCGACTACTTCGTGATCCTGAGACCCGCGCGGGTGGAGTACCGCATCGACTTCCTGGAGAAGGTGTACGTCCTGGAGCACCCCCGCGTCGGCCGCACCCGCGCCGCGCAGGAGATCCGTGCCCAGTACGGTCTCCACGACGTGCGCCTCTTCCACAGCAGTGACCCGCGGACCTTCGGCCAGGTCCGGCGCGCCCTGATCAGGGCACTGGAGTGGCGGGAGCGGGAGCGGCGGCGGTATGCCGCACTGTGACCCTACTAGCCGGTAGGTAACGATCCGGCGAACGTGCCATATCCCGAACAGCCGTATGGCAGAAAGGCCGTATAGTTACCGCGGCTCGAACGAGACCACCCGGAACGGGCGGCCTGTTCCGCGACGAGCGGGTAGGCGCTTGACGGTGTCTGTCAACCGAACGCCTACCGGCGACGTAGGGTTACACCAGCAGCTATGCGGCAAGTAGGCATACGTCCAACGAGGGACACGACGACGTCATGAGTCCGGGTGACACGCCCGCCGTCGCTCGCCGGAAGGTCCGGCTCGCGATCAAGGACGCCCGCAGCGCCAAGGGTGACACGCAGACCCAGGTGGCCGAGGCCATGGAGTGGTCGCTCTCCAAGGTGATGCGCATCGAGTCCGGCGAGGTCACGATCTCGAAGAACGACCTGCGCCCGCTGCTGGCCTATCTCGGGGTCAAGGACCGCAAGGTCGTCGAGGAGCTGCTGGAGGCCACGGCGGCGGCCCGGCAGCGCAAGCAGTGGTGGGACGACAAGCGCTACCAGGGCGCCCTGCTGACCCAGGCGACGCGCCAGCTGATCAGCTTCGAGGCCGAGGCGTCCTCCATCCGCAGCTTCGCGCCGACGACGTTCCCCGGATGGCTGCAGACCGAGCGGTACGCCCGGGCGATCCTCGAGGGCTACGCGTACGAGATCGCCGAGGACGTCATCGAGGCCCGCATGTCGATCCGGATGGAGCGCCAGAAGATGCTGCGCGGGCGCGAGCCCCGGCCGGCGCTGCACGCCCTCGTCGACGAGTCCATCCTCCTGCGCGAGGTCGGCGGGGTGGAGGTCCTGCGCGAGCAGCTCGCCGCGATCAGCGCGGCGATCGAGGACGGCCTGGTCGTCGTGCGCATCCACCCGTCCTCGCGTCCGATGCCCCCCTTCGGCCATTTCGACCTGCTGAACCTGGCGGGTGAGGCGGACGGGCATGCGGTGCTCTACCGGGAGAGCGGCCTCTACGACGAGATCGTCGACGACGCGGTCCGGATCGCGCGCCATCGCGAGGGCTGGGACCGCACGTGGGACGGCGCGCTCGACGAGAAGAATTCGGCCAGAAGGATCGCCGCCGCGGCCGCCAGCGCCGGCGCCTATCCGGCCGGCAGTGATCTTCGGACTGAATAGCTTTCCGGAGACCATCTCAGAAGGGGATCGATATGCACATGGCGGTCACGCCTGCCTGGCGAAAGAGCAGCTACTGCGCCAACCAGACCTGCGTCGAGGTCGCCGACCGCGCGCACGACGGGATTGCTGTTCGTGACGCCAAGGAGCTGGACGGGTCGGTGTTGTCGTTCGAACGCGAGACGTGGGCCGCGTTCGTCGGCGGCATCAAGGCCGGCCGGTTCGACAGGCAGTAGCGCTCAACGCGGCGGAGTGAGGCTGTCGATGCGCAATCCCGCTAGGAACGTGCGCCAATCCGCCGAGCCGAATTCCAGACGAGCACCGCTGGGGTCTTCCGAATCACGAACCAGGATGCCATCGGCGATGAACGCCACTTCCACGCACGTAGTGTTGCCACAGATCGCGGCCTTGCGCCACACCAGGGGGTTGTTGTTCTCGGCCACGGGTCGGCCTCCTTCAAACCCAAGGACGTGAACCTTCAGCATAGTGAGCGGCGTGTCATACACCACGTGAGCATGCGAAGTTGGCCCATGAATGCGTATTTCCGGCAAACCGGGCAACGGGCACTGCCCGCGGGACCAACATTCCCGCGGGCAACCTTCACGGCGCGTCCTCAGAGCAGGGAGTTCAACCTCCGGTAGGCCTCGGCGTAGCCGGCGCGGTCGAGGCGCTCCACGCTCGCGGCGTTGGCCGCGAACGCGCGCATCAGGCACCGCCGCACGCGCATGACGGACACGGCGCTGGTCGTGGAGAACAGCGTGACGTCGGCGCCCGCGTACCGGGCGCGCAGTGACCACACGACCGGCGTGAAGACCCGGAGCGCCCGGTTGGTCAGCGGCGAGACGGCCAGCGCGGCCGCGGTGATCACGTACGGCCCGGCCGCATCCGTGTACCTGAACGTGAGCACGGCCGCCGCCCCCACGGTGACCAGCGCCCCGGCGACGAGCAGTACGATGCGTGCAGGGTGCCCGTCGTGCTCGACGCGCGGCCGATCGAGGCCCTCCAGGTCGTAGACCTGGGGCTCGGGATTCCAGACGGCGAAGACGTCGTCCGTGATGACCAAGTCCGGATCTCGGTAGATGACGGTAGGCATCGGTTCCCCCCTTAGCCTTCGTCGAACAGTATGAGTCAGCCGCGTCACAGATCGCCAGACCACAAGCTGCCATATCGCTAGGTGCCGCAACGCCGCCGCTCGCCCTGTGCTGCCGTCCGGTCCGTGCCACCCATCCCACCCAGAGTCGTATGCCGGATCGGGTCAGGCAACTACGTATTTGGGTAGGGCATAAGCTGGTCGGAACATCCGTCACACGAGTTGAAGGAGCGGCCCGTGCGGCCCGGTGGACAGCCCAACCTGCAGCAGATGATGAAGCAGGCGCAGAAGATGCAGCAGCAGATGGTCGCCGCGCAGGCCGAGCTGGCCGAGGCGGAGCTCACCGGCACGGCCGGGGGCGGGCTCGTCACGGCGACCGTGAAAGGTACCGGCGAGGTCGTGGCGGTCAAGATCGATCCCAAGGCGGTCGACCCGGACGACGTGGAGACGCTGGAGGACCTGATCGTGGCGGCCGTGCACAACGCGGCCCAGGCGGCGCGGGACCTCACCGAGCAGAAGATGGGGCCGCTGACCGCCGGGCTGGGAGGCCTGGGCGGCGGGCTCGGCCTGCCCGGGTTCTAAGAGCGGGCATCGGGCGTGTACGAAGGCGCCATCCAGGACCTGATCGACGAGCTCGGCCGGCTGCCGGGGGTCGGGCCGAAGAGCGCGCAGCGCATCGCGTTCCACGTGCTCTCGGCCGACCCCACCGACGTCAAGCGGCTCGCCCAGGCGCTGCAGCGGGTCAAGGAGCTCGTGCGGTTCTGCACGCGCTGCTTCAACGTGGCCGAGGCCGAGCTGTGCCGCATCTGCCGCGACCCGCGCCGCAGTGACGAGGTGTTCTGCGTGGTCGAGGAGCCCAAGGACGTCGTCGCGATCGAGCGCACGGGCGAGTTCCGGGGCCGCTACCACGTGCTCGGCGGGGCGATCAACCCGCTGGAGGGCATCGGCCCGGACAACCTGCGCATCCGCGAGCTGATGACGCGGCTGGCCGACGGGGCGTGCAAGGAGCTCATCCTCGCCACCGACCCCAACACCGAGGGCGAGGCCACGGCGACGTACCTCGCCCTGCTGGTCAAGCCGATGGGCCTCAACGTCACGCGGCTGGCCAGCGGGCTCCCGGTCGGCGGCGACCTGGAGTACGCCGACGAGATCACGCTCGGGCGCGCCTTCGAGGGAAGAAGAGCCGTCTAACCCTCGGGCCGATTGAGGATCCCGGCGACGACGGCGTGCACGGCGGCCAGGTCGGCGGGGTCCTTCACGGTGCCCTTTGCGCCGGTCACGACGTACCACTCATCGGCGTCCTTGTATTGGACCTTGACGACGAAGGACCCATCGGCGCCGAGCTCGGAGCGCAGCGTCAGCTCGCCGGTGACGACGCCGACCTCGTCGGTCATGACCCCGCCCGGTCCGGCCATGATGTCGGTCTGCAGCGGAGCTTCCGGAGCGGCCGGAGCGGCCGGAGCGGCCGGAGCTTCCGGCGCGGCCGGCGCGGCCGGCGGTTCCGGGGCGGCCGGAGTTTCCGGCGGGGTCGAGGCAGGGGTCTCAGGGGCCGAAGGGGCCGGATTTGGTGTCGTCGATTCCGTCATTTTGTCCGGCCCCCTCTGAAAGCTACTTACAGGTCGCGAGCATGTCGGCGAGCGCGGTCTTCTCCGCCTGCGTGACGGTGAGCTTGTAGAACGCCTTCACCGTGACCCAGTTTTGCGCGTACGTGCACCAGTACGTGTGCGACGGCGGCTTCCAGGTCGACGGATCCTGGTCGCCCTTTGCCCTATTGGACTGCAGGCTAACCGCGAACAGTTGCGGCCGGGTCAGATCGTTCGCGAAACCCTTGCGCTGTTCGTCGGTCCACGCCGCCGCGCCCGAGCGCCAGGCGGCGGCGAGCGGGACCATGTGGTCGATGTCGAGGGCGCCCGGGTCGGTGACCGCCTTGTCGTCGTACGGGCTGACCCAGCTGCCCGCGGTGACCTTGCAGTCGGCGCCCGTCTTGACGTCCTTGCCGTCGCGCTTGAGGACGACTTCGCGGGTGTCGCAGCCGCTGCCCTGCCCGATCCAGTGGGGGAACTTCTCGCGGCTGTAGCCGGACATCGAGCCGGCGGCGGCAACGGTCAGCGCGTTCAGGGAAGCGGTCGCGCTGCCGGCGTTCCCGGCGTTCCCGGCATTACCGGTGTTGCCCGGGTTGGCCGGCGCACCTGACGCGGGCTGGCTCCCGTCTGAGGGGGAGGAGACGTCGCAGCTGCCGGCGCTGGTCAGCACCGTGGCGATCGCGAGGGCGATGAGGACGGCTTTGCCGTTGGTGAGGGGGCGCACGCCATTACTGTGCGGCATCAGCGCCCGTTGCGCCCGGAGGACCCGCCCGTGTTGATCCTCACGGGCGGGTCCGATTGGCGACTAACCGCGGTTGGCGGCGCTCAATACGGCACGCAGCGAGGCGGTGACGATGTTCGCATCGACGCCGACGCCCCAGTACGTGACGCCGTTGACGGAACACTCGACGTAGGCCGCGGCCTGCGCGCCCTCGCCGGAGGTGAGCGCGTGCTCGGCGTAGTCCAGCACCCGCACGTCGGCGCCGACGTCGCCCAGGGCGTGCACGAACGCGTCGATCGGGCCGTTGCCGGTGGCGCTCACCGTGCGGGCCTCGCCGTCGGCGGTGATCTCGGCGGTCAGCGTGACCTTGCCGTCGGCGGTGGTGGCCTCGTACCCGACCAGCGCGAAGCGGCGGTCGCTGAAGTACTCGCCGGCGAAGAAGTCCCACATCGCCTGCGGGTTGACCTCGCCGCCCTCGTCGTCGGTGTGCCGCTGCACGACGCCGGAGAACTCGATCTGCAGCCGGCGGGGCAGGTCCAGGTGGTGCTCGCTCTTCATGACGTACGCGACGCCGCCCTTGCCGGACTGCGAGTTGACCCGGATGACCGCCTCGTAGGAGCGGCCCAGGTCCTTCGGGTCGACGGGCAGGTACGGCACGCCCCACGTGAACTGCTCAACCGGCACGCCCGCCTTGGCGGCGTCGCGCTCCAGCCACTCGAAGCCCTTCTTGATGGCGTCCTGGTGGGAGCCGGAGAAGGCGGTGTACACCAGGTCGCCCGCGTAGGGGTGGCGCTCGTGGACGGGCAGCTGGTTGCAGTACTCCACCGTGCGCTTGATCTCGTCGATGTCGGAGAAGTCGATCTGCGGGTCGACACCCTGCGAGAAGAGGTTCAGGCCCAGCGTCACCAGGTCGACGTTGCCGGTGCGCTCGCCGTTGCCGAACAGGCAGCCCTCCACCCGGTCGGCCCCGGCCAGCAGGCCCAGCTCGGCGGCGGCCACCGCGGTGCCGCGGTCGTTGTGCGGGTGCAGCGACAGCACCACCGACTCGCGCCGGGGCAGGTTGCGCGACATCCACTCGATGGAGTCGGCGTAGACGTTCGGGGTCGCCATCTCCACCGTGGCCGGCAGGTTGACGATCAGCGGGCGGTCCGGGGTGGGCTGCAGCACCTCGATGACCGCGCTGCACACCTCGAGCGCGTAGTCCAGCTCGGTGCCGGTGTAGGACTCCGGGGAGTACTCGTAGAAGATCTGGGTGTCGGGGGTGATCGCCTCGGCGTACTTCTGGCACAGCCGCGCGCCCGTGGTGGCGATGTCGGTGATCCCGGCCCGGTCCAGGCCGAACACCACCCGGCGCTGCAGCGTCGAGGTCGAGTTGTAGAAGTGCACGATCGCCCGGCGGGCCCCGACCAGCGACTGGAAGGTGCGCTCGATCAGGTTGTCCCGGCACTGGGTCAGCACCTGGATCGTGACGTCCTCGGGGATGAGGTCCTGCTCGATCAGGGTGCGCACGAAGTCGAAGTCGGTCTGCGAGGCGGCCGGGAAGCCGACCTCGATCTCCTTGTAGCCCATGCGTACCAGCAGGTTGAACATCCGCCGCTTGCGCTCGACCGACATCGGGTCGATGAGGGCCTGGTTGCCGTCGCGCAGGTCGACGGCGCACCACCGGGGGGCGACCTTGACCTCGTTGCCCGGCCATTGCCGATCGGTCAGCGGGATCGGGAACTGTTCAGAGAAGGGCCGGTAGCGGTGGATGGGCATACGGCTGGCGTTCTGACGGGCGATTTCGGACATGCTCTATCTGCTCCTGGATGAGTTTGCGCGATCTTCGAGGAACGACCGGCAAGGAGCGCAGACGCGCGCGTTATCCCCGCGACGAGGTGCCGGCCTGGAGGGCCTCGTCGCGGCGACCAAGAAGAAGCGTCTGCCACATGTCAAGCGCCACTGTACCCGGTCAGGAGTGCGTGGGCGAGGCTGGGGCGGACGGCGGCGGGGGCGGGGCGGACGTGGACAGCGGCGAGCCGTCCACCACCGGCCCGGGCAGCGAGATGGTGCCCGGCGCCGCGACCACCTCGCCGGTCAGCGTCAGCTGACCGAACGCGAACTTGGCCGCGGTGAGGATGCCGTCGTCGTTGTAGCAGAAGGTGCCCGGGTCGATCGGCGGCGCGATCGCGGTCACCCCCGGCTCGACCGCGAAGCAGGGCGCCGACGTGTCGGCCAGCGCCTCGGCCGGCGCCACGGCCAGCGGGATCTGCCGGTCCAGCAGCACGTCGAGCCAGGCCACGAAGACGTACTGCAGGCGGGGGTCGACCGCCGCCGGGAGCCGCTTGCCGCTGGCGGCCACCCGCACGCAGCCGCTGGCCGGGTTGATCGGGCACTGGTAGAGCCCTTCGGGCCGGCTCGCGATCGCCACGTCCTGGGTGCCGCCGAGCGCGCCGCCCTGGACGTCAACCCGCCAGGTGCGGTCGGTGGCGACGGTGACCAGGATCGAGCGCGGCGCCTTGCCCTGCGCCGTCAGCGTGTAGGCAGCCACGTACCGCTTGTCCTTGGCCACCGCCACCCGGGCGGCCAGCAGGGCCCTCGGGTCGGGCTGGGCCGGCTCCGCGCTCGCGCTCGCCACGGGCGTGTCCGGCGCCCCCGACGAGCCGCAGGCGGCGACCAGCAGGCCGGTGAGCACGGCCAAGGCCGTGCCGGTGGTCACAGTGATCGCACGATTGCCGACCCGATGCTGCAGCACCCGCGTATTCTCGCCCGGCGGGGCGGCCGGATCGTGGAACGCCACTCCCGAGGGGCATCCCACCCCGGTACGCTCGGCTGCGTTGACCTCGCGTGTACTCGCGTGCGACCTCTCGTGTGACCTGGAAGGAGCTCGACGGCGGTGGCGCTGATCGTGCAGAAATATGGCGGTTCGTCCGTCGCCAACGCCGAGCGCATCAAGCGCGTCGCCGAGCGGATCGTCGATACGCGCAAGGCGGGCCACGAGGTCGTCGTGGTGGTGTCCGCGATGGGCGACACGACCGACGAGCTGCTGGACCTCGCCTCGCAGGTCAGCCCGGTGCCCGCCGGTCGCGAGCTGGACATGCTGCTCACCGCGGGCGAGCGCATCTCGATGGCGCTGCTGGCGATGGCGATCAACAACCTGGGCTTCGAGGCCCGCTCCTACACCGGCAGCCAGGCCGGCGTGATCACCACGTCGACGCACGGCCGGGCCCGGATCATCGACGTCACCCCCGGGCGGCTGCGCAGCGCGCTCGACGAGGGCGCGATCGCCATCGTGGCCGGCTTCCAGGGCGTCTCCCAGGACACCAAGGACATCACCACGCTGGGCCGGGGCGGCTCGGACACCACCGCCGTGGCCCTGGCCGCCGCCCTGCACTCCGACGTCTGCGAGATCTACACCGACGTCGACGGCATCTTCACCGCCGACCCGCGGGTGGCCAAGAACGCCCGGCACATCAACCAGATCACCTACGAGGAGATGCTCGAGCTGGCCGCGTGCGGCGCGAAGGTGCTGCACCTGCGCAGCGTCGAGTACGCGCGGCGCTTCTCGCTGCCGATCCACGTCCGTTCCTCGTACTCAACCGCAAACGGCACCATGGTCACCGGATCGATGGAGGACCTTCCCGTGGAGCAAGCGCTCATCACCGGCGTCGCGCACGACCGCAGCGAGGCGAAGATCACCATCGTCGGCGTGCCCGACCAGCCCGGTGTCGCCGCGCGGATCTTCCAGACCGTCGCGGCCGCGGAGACCAACATCGACATGATCGTGCAGAACGTGTCGACCGAGAGCACCGGCCGCACCGACATCTCCTTCACGCTGCCCAAGACCGACGGCCCCGCCGCGAAGGCCGCGCTCGAGCGCATCAAGGCCACGGTCGACTACAAGACGATCCTGTTCGACGACCACGTCGGCAAGGTCTCCCTCATCGGCGCCGGCATGCGCTCCAACCCGGGCGTCGCGGCCAAGCTCTTCGCCGCGCTGGCCGAGGCCGGGGTCAACATCGAGATGATCTCGACCTCGGAGATCCGGGTCTCGGTCGTGTGCCGCGACACCGACCTCGACGTGGCCGTGCGCGCCATCCACGACGCCTTCGAGCTCGGCGGCGACGAGGAGGCTGTGGTGTACGCGGGGACCGGAAGGTAGGTCGTCCCCATGGGCGCTCTGCCGAGCCTGGCCGTGGTCGGAGCAACCGGGGCGGTCGGCTCCGTGATGTGCGACCTGTTGTCGTCGCGCAAGAACGTGTGGGGTGAGATCCGGCTCGTCGCGTCGAAGCGCTCGGCGGGCCGGCGACTCACCGTGCGCGGCGAGGAGCTGCTCGTGCACGAGCTGGCCCCCGAGGTCTTCGACGGCATCGACGTGGCCATGTTCGACGTGCCCGACGAGGTCTCGGCCGAGTGGGCGCCGGTCGCGGTGTCGCGCGGCGCGATCGCCGTGGACAACTCCGGCGCCTTCCGCATGGACCCCGACGTGCCGCTCGTCGTGCCCGAGATCAACCCCGAGCAGGTGCGCAACCGGGTCAAGGGCATCATCGCGAACGCCAACTGCACGACCCTGACGATGATCGTCGCGCTGGCGCCGCTGCACCGGGAGTACGGCCTCAAGGAGCTCGTCCTGGCCTCCTACCAGGCGGTCTCCGGCGCCGGCAAGGACGGCGTCGACACCCTGCTCGACCAGGTGCGGCGGGTCGCGGGCGACCGCACGCTGGGCTCGCGCTCCGGCAACGTGCGCCAGGCCGTGGGCGACGACCTCGGCCCGTTCCCGGCCCCGCTGGCGCTCAACGTGGTGCCGTGGGCCGGCTCCCTGCGCGACGCCGGCTGGTCCTCCGAGGAGCTCAAGCTGCGCAACGAGTCGCGCAAGATCCTCGGCCTGCCCGACCTGAAGGTCTCCGCGACCTGTGTCCGCGTCCCCGTCGTGACCGGGCACTCCGTCGCCGTGCACGCGGTCTTCGGCGCGGAGGTCGACGCGGAGGGCGCCCGCGAGGTGCTGCGCCACGCGCCGGGCGTGATCCTGGTCGACGACCCGGCCGCCGGCGAGTTCCCGATGCCGATCGACGCCGTGGGCACGGACCCGTCGTGGGTCGGCCGCATCCGCCGCTCGGTGGACGATCCCCGCGCGCTCGACTTCTTCGTGACCGGCGACAACCTGCGCAAGGGCGCGGCGCTGAACACGGCCCAGATCGCGGAGCTGCTGTCCGCGGAGTTCCGGGCCGCCTAGTTTTTTCGGGACTCCGGTCCGCGCAACCAGGGACCGTTGCTCCCGTCGGCGCCTGGTCTGGGTCGATCAGAGCGAAGCCGCATCGAGCCAGACTGGGCGAACCGGTCGGCCCCGGGGGGCCTCCCTGCCAGCTCCGCTGTGCCAAGACCCGCGGCGGCTCCCACGACTTATCCGATTTATGCCCTGGCGGGGTGTAAAACGGATACCCGGCGTTGATTGACAGCGGCTACCAAGTGACAGTTACTCTCAAATCATGGATGCTGTCACTTCCAGCCCACGGCGGTGGTGGGCGCTGGTCGCGATCGTGCTCAGCGTGCTCACCGTCGGCTTCGACACGACGATCCTCAACGTCGCCCTGCCCACCCTCGCCACCGCGCTCAACGCCGGCAGCGACGACCTGCAGTGGATCGTCAACGCATACGTGCTGGTCTTCGCCGGCCTGCTGCTCGTCATGGGTGCGCTCGGCGACCGCTACGGCCGCAAGCGGCTGCTCATGGCCGGGCTGTTCGTGTTCGCCGCCGCCTCGCTGGTCGCCGTCTACGCCGACAGCGCCGGCCAGGTCATCGCGGCCCGCGCGCTCATGGGCGTCGGCGGCGCCATCCTGACCCCGCTCACGATGGCCGTCCTGCCGGTGCTGTTCGACGAGCGCGACCGGGGCAAGGCGATCGCCCTGGTCACGATGGGCATGGGCATCGGCCTGCCGCTCGGTCCGATCATCGGCGGCTACCTGCTCGAGCACTTCTGGTGGGGCTCGATCTTCGTCATCAACGTGCCAGTGGCCCTGATCGCGCTGGTCGCCGTCGCCTTCCTCATCCCCGAGTCGCGCTCGGCCAACCCCAAGCGCATCGACTACCTCGGCGCCGCGCTGTCCACGCTGGGCCTGGTCGCCCTGGTGTACGGCGTGATCGAGGCCCCCACCCGCGGCTGGACCGACGCGAGGGTCCTCGCCGCCCTCGCCGCCGGCGCGCTCCTCCTGCTGGCCTTCGCCCTCGTCGAGCGGCGCCTGGCCCAGCCCATGATCGACCTGCGGCTGTTCCGCCTGCCGCGCTTCGCCTGGGGCACCGCCGCCGGCGTCCTGGCCTCGTTCGCCCTCTTCGGCGCGCTGTTCATCCTGCCGCAGTACCTGCAGGCGGTCCGCGGCAGCGACGCCCTGGGCGTGGGCCTGCGCCTGCTGCCGCTGATCGGCGGCATGTTCTTCGGCGCGCCCTTCGGCGAGCGCCTGGCCCGCCTCACCCAGACCCGCATCCCGATCGCCGTGGGCCTGCTCATCGGGGCCGCCGGCATGGTCATGGGCGCGCAGACCGGCATCGGCTCGGGCTACGGCTACGTGGCCGCCTGGCTGGCCATCACCGGCGCCGGCGTGGGCCTGGCCCTGACCCCGGCCATGGACGCCGTGCTCGGCTCCCTGCCGCGCGACGACGCCGGCTCGGGCACCGCGATCACGATGACCCTGCGCCAGGTCGGCGGCGCCCTGGGCGTGGCCCTGCTGGGCAGCCTGACCTCCGCCGTGTACCGCGACCGCCTGGACAACGCCCCGGAAGCCGCCCGCCAGTCCATCTCCTCCGCCGTGCACCTGGCCGCCAAGACGGGCGACCACGCCCTGGCCCTGGCCGCCCGCACGTCCTTCCTGGACGCCATGGCCGCGGTGCTGCTCGTCTGCGCCGCCATCGCCGTGGTGGGCGCCATTCTGGTGGCGTTCTTCCTGCCCCATGCGCAATCGCCCGACGCTGCGAAAGAATCGGTTGATGAGCTCTCCCGGCTTGCGTGAGCGCAAGAAGCAGAAGACCCGCTGGACGATTCAGGAGCACGCCGTGCGCCTGTTCGTCCAGCAGGGCTACGAGGCCACCACCGTGGAGCAGATAGCGGAGGCCGCGGAGATCTCCCCGAGCACCTTCTTCCGCTACTTCAAGACCAAGGAAGACGTGGTCATCCAGGACCGCTACGACGACCTCATGGCCGAGGAGATCCGCAACGCCCCGCCGGGCCTGCCCCCGCTGGACGTCGTCCGCAACGCCTTCCTGACGACCATCGCCGGCGTGACCGAGGAGGAGACGGAGCAGGTCCTGCAGCGGGCCAGGCTCCAGTTCTCGGTCCCGGCCCTGCGCATGCGCGCCCTGGACGTCATGCAGGAGTCCATCCGCCATCTGGCCGCCCCGCTGGCCGAACGCCTGGGCCGCCCCGCCGACGACTTCCGCTGCCAGGCCTTCGTCGGCGCCTGCGTGGGCGCCATGATCAACGCCCTGATGGCCTGGGCGGAGACCGCCGAGTCCACCGACGACGTCTCCGCCCTGATAACCGAGGCCTTGTCGGTGCTGACCGAGGGCCCGTAACCAACCACGCCGCAGCGCCATGGCCAAGCTGATCTACGTGTCGAACGTGTCCCTCGACGGCTACATCGAGGACGAACACGGCAGCCAGCTCGGCAGCGGTGTCGTGTACCTCCGCTACCGAATCAAGACCTGAGCAGCGCGAATCAGGCCAGCACGTCGTCGGCGTCGGTAATCGTGTAGGCATACCCCTGCTCGGCCAGGAACCGCTGCCGATGCGCCGCGTACTCCGTGTCGATCGTGTCCCGGGCCACGACCGTGTAGAAGTGCGCCTGCCGCCCATCGGCCTTGGGTCGAAGCACCCGCCCGAGCCGCTGCGCCTCCTCCTGCCGCGACCCGTACGTCCCCGACACCTGCACCGCGACCGCCGCCTCCGGCAGGTCGATCGAGAAGTTCCCGACCTTGGAGATCACCAGTGTCCGCAGGTCCCCCGCCCGGAACGCGTCGAAGAGCTTCTCCCGCTCCCGGTTCGTGGTCGACCCCTGCACGATCGGCGCCTGGAGGAACTCCCCGAGCTCGTGCAGCTGGTCGATGTACCCCCCGATGACCAGGATCTGCTCGTGCTTGTGCCGGTCGATCAGCGCGCGCACCACCGGCAGCTTGGTCCGCGCCGTCGCCGCCACCCGGTACCGCTCCTCCGGCTCCGCCACCGCATACGCCATCCGCTCGGCGTCGGTCAGCGTCACCCGCACCTCGACGCACTCGGCCGGCGCGATCCAGCCCTGCGACTCGATGTCCTTCCACGGCGCGTCGTAGCGCTTCGGCCCGATCAGCGAGAACACGTCGCCCTCGCGCCCGTCCTCGCGCACCAGCGTCGCGGTCAGCCCCAGCCGCCGCCGGGCCTGCAGGTCGGCGGTGAACCGGAAGATCGGGGCGGGCAGCAGGTGCACCTCGTCGTAGACGACCAGGCCCCAGTCGCGGGCGTTGAACAGGTCCAGGTGCGCGAACTGGCCGCTCCGGCGGGTGGTCAGCACCTGGTAGGTCGCGATGGTGACCGGCCGGATCTCCTTGCGCTCGCCGGAGTATTCGCCGATCTCCTGCTCGGTCAGCGACGTGCGGGCGATCAGCTCACGCTTCCACTGCCGCCCGGCGACCGTGTTGGTGACCAGGATCAGTGTCGTCGCCTGGGCCTCGGCCATCGCGGCCGCGCCGACCAGCGTCTTTCCGGCGCCGCAGGGGAGCACCACCACGCCCGAGCCGCCGGCCCAGAACGAGTCGACCGCCTCGCGCTGGTAGGAGCGCAGCTTCCAGTCGCTCTCGGCCAGGTGGATCGGGTGCGCCTCGCCGTCGACGTAGCCGGCCAGGTCCTCCGCCGGCCAGCCCAGCTTCAGCAGCGCCTGCTTGAGCCGCCCGCGCTCGGAGGCGTGGACGATGACGGTGTCGGCGTCGATATGGGCGCCGAGCATCCCGGCGAGCTTCTTGCTCTTGGCGACCTCGATCAGCACCGCCCGGTCGGAGGCGCGCAGGACCAGGCCGTGGACCGGGTCGTTGAGCAGCTGGAGCCGCCCGTAGCGGTCCATCGTCTCGGCGATGTCCACCAGCAGCGCGTGGGGGACCGGGTAGCGGGAGTAGCGCAGGAGCGAGTCGACCACGCTCTCCGCGTCGTGGCCCGCGGCGCGCGCGTTCCACAGCCCGAGGGGGGTCAGCCGGTAGGTGTGCACGTGCTCCGGCGAGCGCTCCAGCTCCGCGAACGGCGCGATGGCCATGCGGCACGCCTGAGCGTCGGGGTGGTCGACCTCGAGCAGCAGGGTCTTGTCGGACTGGACGATCAATGGACCTTCTGGCACCGAACCAGTGTCGCATGCGGGTATGACATTCCCGGATAGTGGGAAGAGAGGACCCCCTTGCAACCGCCCGCCACCCGGGGCGCGTTTTGGAGGTTGACGGTCTCGCGGCCGTCGCCGCGGAGCCGGACGGGCGCGTTCGGGACCACCCGGTCAGCGATCCGGGTGGTCGAATCAGTTCGGGGGCGGGCGCGTCGTCCGATCCGGGCTCCGGGCACATCGGGGGCGGATCAGGAAAATCACCTGATCCGCCGGACAGATGGCGCAACTACCATCGATGCATGGCCAAGCTCGGCGTCGCCGTCGTCGCGATCGCCACCCTGGCCTGGTTCCTGGTCTCCTGGCTGGTGCTGCACAGCCCGCTCACCGACGCGATCGGCGAGACCGCCGGCGTCCTGGCCGGCGTCCTGCTCGTCGTGTCCGTCATCGGCACGGTGCGAGCCAGCGAATAGCGCTTACACCTCGGACTCGGGAACCGCTCCGGTGATGCGGTGCAGCGCGAAGGTGTGCAGCATCTCCGTGCGCTCGTCCTCCGCCCGCAGGTACCCCGACCCCATCGAGACGGGCCGGACCAGCCGCGACGCCGTGGCCCCGTGCGCGTCGACGTACCCGACCCACACCCGCGTCTTGTCCCGCAGCGCCTGCTGGAGCACCTCGAGGGCCTCGGTGTGCGATGCCCCGTTGGCCCCGTTGGCCCGCACCGTCACCGGGGCCCGCCGCGCCACCCGGGCCGCCGCGTCGCCCCGGCGGATCTGCTCGATGACCCCGGCCAGGCGGGGTGCGGAAAGCCGTACCGATGCGGCGGGATCTTCGACACCCCTGGCGGCCCATGCCGGCCGCGGCGAACCCCGCCGGGCCTTGGGCCGGGTGAGGACGGCGGCGCCGGTCGAGTCCTCCTGCACCGGCGGGTAGCCGGCATCGCGCAGCGCCTCCAGCAGCCGGGCCGGCGTGTGGCGGCAGGCCAGCACCGTGGGGGCCAGCCGGCGCAGGCCGAGCGACTGCAGCCGCCGGTCGGCGAGCACCTCGGCGATCACCGACTCGTCGTCGCTGCGCACGTAGGAGTTGGCCGAGCCGATCCGCATCCCGCCGTGGCGGCGGGCGACGTCGTCGACGAGGTACGTCAGCGTCTGCGGCACCGGCGTGCGCGAGCGGCGGGCCAGCAGCGCGTGCAGGTCGGCGGCCGAGTAGCCGGCGTCCAGGCTGCGGCGCACCGTCTCGGCGGTGATCCGGTAGACGCTGGCCGACTCCTGCTGGCCCAGCAGCTCAAGCTCGCCGGCCAGGGTGGGCTCCGGCGGGCCGGGCACGATCACCGAGAGGTCGGCCTGCAGCAGCACGTGGTCGACGGGGGCGGGCAGCAGCGTGTCGAGCAGCGCGGCCGAGCCGGCCAGCGCGAAGCCCCCGGGGGCGTCGATGCCCAGCGGGTCCTCGGGGTCGAGGCCGTCTGCCTGCAGCTCCGCCAGCAGCAGCCGGCCGTAGCCGGTCAGCCCGTCGAAGCCGGTCAGGCCCAGGAACGCGGCCTCGGCCAGGCTCGCCTCGATGCCGGCCGAGGCGCCCCGGTTGATCCGCCGCGGCGCCCGCCAGGCCAGCGTCTCCACCACCCCGGCCGCGGCCACCGTGCAGCCCGGCGCCAGGTCGGCGAGCACCTGCAGCGCGGCCCGGCGCTGGGCCGGCGCGCCCGGCCGGGACAGCTCCGGTGCGAGCGCGTTGATCGGCCGGTCGCGGTCGTCGCGCTGGCCGACCAGGGCCGGGGCGCGCGTCATGGTGAGCCAGCCGACCGCGAGCCGGTGCCAGCGGGCCGCGATGCCGCCGGCCCGCCAGGCGTCGTACGCCACGGTCGGCAGGAAGACGCTCTCGACCCGCTTGTTGTCGATGATCTCCTCGCCGATCAGCCCGGCCGCGGTGACCACCTCGGCCAGCAGCGCCGCCTGCGGCTCGTCCACCCCGACGGTCTTGGCGTAGCGGCGCAGCTCGCGCACGCCGAGGCCGCCTGAGCGAAGTACCGACGGCGGCTCCTGACCGATGGCCTCGATCAGCGTCTCGGCGTTGCGCACCAGATCCAGGACCTGCCCCGCGCCCGCCCGGTCCAGCTGGGCAGGGTCGCGCTGGGGGGTGTCCATCGGCGGGGGGTCGGGGTGCAGCTGGCCGAGCGGCCCGGACTCGCGGCGCAGCACCAGCGACACCTCGACCGGTAGCTCCACGGCGTCGCGCCCGACGATGACCAGCAGGTGGCGTTCGACCAGCCAGCGCACGGGCGAGTCGGAGCCGGGCTGCAGGCTGGCGACGGCGACCGTGCCCACCGGGGGACCGGCGGCGAGCCGGTCGAGGACCGCGCGGGCGGCGGGTGGGGCGGCCAGCAGGGTGCGGCGCAGCCCGGCGGCGTCGGCGGCCAGGACGCCCGCCATCGGGTCGAGCTCCTCCGCCGGCCTTCCGAGTCCCGCGGGGTACGGCGAGCAGACCTCCTCTACCGCCCCCACGATGCGCAGCGCCTCATCCGGCCCGAAGATCACCGCGAACGCGCGCAGCCGGTCGATCGCGGCGCGCACCCGGGCAGCCTCCACCCCGGACTGCGCGGTGAGCGCGAGGACCGCCTCGACGGACGAGGTGTGACCCACGCGGGTGTACCGCAACGCGTCGAGGATTTCCAGGGTGAACTGGTCGAGGGCGTCCAGCGCGCGGGCCACGGCCACCCGCGACTGCGCCCGGTGGGCCAGGGCGGAGAAGTCCGACGGCGGCGGGATGACCAGGTCGGGGCGCAGCCGGATCAGCGCGGCCAGCTCCTCGTCGGGCAGGGCGCGCAAATGGTCGGCCAGCGTCGTCGTCGTCATCTCGCCTCATACGCTAACCGGCCCGAACGACGAACGAGGGCGGGCCCGGCGGGCCCGCCCTCGTAGTGCAGTACTTCCCGTTACTTCAGGCCACCGCTCACGGCGGTCATCAGCTCGCCGTTGGACGTGTCGCCGGAGAGCTCCCAGACGAACGCGCCGCCCAGGCTCTGCTGCTTGGCGTACGCCATCTTGCTGTTGATCGTCGAAGGCGTGTCGTAGCTCCACCAGTTGTTGCCGCACTTGGCGTAGGCGGTGCCACCGACGGTGCCGGTCGACGGGCAGCTGTTCTTCAGGACCTTGTAGTCCTCGATGCCCGCCTCGTAGGTGCCGGGGGCCGCGCCGGTCGCGGTGCCACCGGGCGCGTCCTGGGTGACGCCCGTCCAGCCGCGGCCGTAGAAGCCGATGCCGAGCAGGAGCTTGCTGGCCGGGATGCCCTTGGACTTGAGCTTCTGGATCGCCGCGTCGGAGCAGAAGCCGGCCGTCGGGATGCCCGAGTAGCAGGTCAGCGGCGAGTGCGGGGCGGTCGGGCCCTGCGCGTTGAAGGCGCCGAAGTAGTCGTACGTCATCGGGTCGATGAAGTCGAGGTTCGAGATGGCGCCGGCGTAGTCGGCCAGGTCGATCTTGCCGCCGTTGGAGCCGTCGGCCGTGATGGCCGCGGTGACCAGGGCGCTCGAGCCGAACTTGGCGCGGACCGCCGCGATCAGGCTCTTGAACGAGTTGGGGCCGCTCGCGTCGCACTGCAGGCCACAGGCGTTCGGGTACTCCCAGTCGATGTCGATGCCGTCGAAGACACCGGCCCAGCGCGGGTCGTTGACCAGGTTGTAGCAGGAGTTGGCGAACGCGGTCGGGTTCGCCGCCGCCTGCGTGAAGCCGGCCGACCAGCTCCAGCCGCCGAAGGACCAGATGACCTTCAGGCCGGGGTGCTTGGCCTTGAGCTTCTTGAGCTGGTTGAAGTTGCCGCGCAGCGGCTGGTCCCAGGTGTCCGCGACGCCGTCGACCGACTCGGCCGCGGTGAACGCCTTGTCGTAGTCCGCGTAGCTGTCACCGATCGAGCACTGGCCGCCCGTGGTGTTGCCGAACGCGTACATGATGTGGGTCAGCTTCGAGGCCGAGCCGCTGGTCTCGATGTTCTTGACCTGGTAGTTGCGGCCGTAGATGCCCCAGTCGGTGAAGTACGCGACGACCTTCTTGCTGCCCGTGGACGGCGGGGTGCTGGTGGTCGGCGGGGGCGTGGTCGGCGGCTTGGTGGTCGGCGAGGTCGTCACCGGCGGCGTGGTCGGGGGCGTGGTGGTGGTCGGCGGCGCCGTGGTCGGGGTCCCGCCGCTGCAGCTCACGCCGTTGATCTTGCAGTTGAGCGGCGGCTTGGCGCCGGCGCCGTTCATGCCCCAGCTGAAGCTGGCGCCGGCGGCGAGCGTCGTGGACCAGGACTTGTTCTTCGCGACGTAGTGCTGACCCGTCTGGGTCACGTCGGCGTCCCAGAAGCTGGTGATCGAACCGCCCGCGGGAAGGTCGAACTCGAGCGTCCACCCGTTGATCGCGCTCGCGGTGCCGTTGGTGATCTTGTAGCTGGCGCCCCAGCCCGTGCCCCAGTCCTGGTCGACCGTGAACGTGGCGCTGAGGTTGCCGGCGGCGTTGGCGTTAGTCGTGACGATAGGCACGACGGCCCCGGCCGCCGCCAACGCGGCGGCGACGATGAGGCCGTTGCGGACAGATCGTTTCATCGCGTCTCCTGGATGTTCCCTTAGGAAACTTTCCTAAAAGTGATCGTGACGGTAGTGGTCAACGTCTCAGCCCGTCAATAGGAGACGGGCCCCTTTCTCGATGGCCCACCTACTTTGACCTGGGCATCCTTAAGGGTGTCTCAACAACCGGTTGTCATTGGCTTTGACCTTGACATGACGCTCCTCGACACCCGGCCCGGCATCGCCGCCACGTGGCGCGCGCTAGCCGCACGCACGGGCGTTCCCATCGATGCCGACCTCGCGGTGACCAGGCTCGGCCCGCCGCTGCGGCAGGAAATGGCCGAGTGGTTCCCGCCCGAGCGGGTGGAGGAGGCGGTCGGCATCTTCCGGGCGCTCTACGTGGACCACGCCATAACGCCCGCGGTGGCCCTCCCAGGAGCATTGGAAGCCCTGGCATCGGTACGCCGGGTGCCTGCCCGGATCGTCGTCATCACCTCGAAGCTGGGCCGCCTGGCCGAGGCGCACCTGGCGCACCTGGGCATCGCGGTCGACCGGGTCTACGGCGACGTCTTCCACGCCGGCAAGGCTCAGGTGCTGCGCGAGATCGGCGCCACCGCCTACGTCGGCGACCACGTGGCCGACATGCAGGCCGCCGCGCTGGCCGGCATCCCGGGCGTGGGCGTGACCACGGGCCCGTGTTCCGCCGAGGAACTCCGCGCGGCCGGCGCCGCGGTGGTCTACCCCGATCTGCACCCGTTCCCGGCATTTCTCCAAGGCATGATCTCGGTTGGCCGGGTCGTTTCGGGTGACTAGCCTTGGTGTGCAATCCCGCGTGCCGCGCGTGAGGCGCGCCCGGGACGGGTCCGACACTGGGGAGCAGGGCAGCGTGCCGACGGGTCGAGTGAAGTGGTACGACCAGGAGAAGGGTTTCGGGTTCCTCACCAGCGACGACGGGGGAGACGTCTTCGTGCACAAGGCGGCCCTGCCGTCGGGCGTGGGTGAACTGAAGACCGGTCAGCGGGTCGAGTTCGGGGTGGTCGAGAGCCGCAAGGGCAGTCAGGCCCTGCAGGTGAAGTTGCTCGATGCGCCGCCGTCCGTCACCGAGGCCCGGGCGGTGGCCAACCGCCGCCCGCCGGAGGAACTCCACGGCCTGATCGAGGACATGATCAAGGTGCTGGAGGCCAAGATCCAGCCGGACCTGCAGCGCGGCCGCTTCCCGGACCGCAAGACGTCCCGCACGGTCGCCGAGGCCGTGCACCTGGTGGCGCGGGAGCTGGAGGTCTAGCCCCGCTCACATGGGCCCGTGCGCCGTTCGCGCACGGGCCTCCTTTATACCGTTGTTGCGGCTTATGCCCCAACCAGCGGAGTGGCCGGCACCAGCCCCTCGGCCGCGGCCCGGTTGAGCAGCGCGTCGACGGCGGCGTGCCCGTCGGGCCCGAGCGAGGCGGTGAACTCGTTGACGTACAGCGCGATGTGCTGATCGACGACCGCCTGCTCCATCTCCTGCGCGTGCTCCAGCACGAACTCCCGGCTCGCCCGCGGATTCTCCCAGGCCAGCCGCACCGACTCCTTGATCCACGCGGTCGCCTGCTCGGGATCGACCCGATCGCGGTGCGCGATGATCGCCCCGAGCGGGATCGGCAGCCCGGTGTCGTTCTCCCACCACTCCCCGAGATCGACCAGCGCCCGCAGCCCGTACCGCTGGAACGTGAACCGCGCCTCGTGAATCACCAGCCCGGCGTCGAACCGCCCCGCCGCCACCGCGGGCATGATCTCCGCGAACGGCACGACCTCGACGGAGGCCGGCGGCTCGGCGGCCGACCAGAGCCGCATGAGCAGATACGCGGTCGTACGGTCCCCGGGCACCGCCACGCGCTTGCCCGCCAGCGAGCCGATGCTGGGATCCTTGACGAGCACGAGGGGCCCGCAGCCGCGGCCGAGCGCCCCGCCGCAGGGCAGCAGCGTGTACTTGTCGAGCAGCCAGGGCAACGCCGCGTAGCTGACCTTGACGAGGTCGAACTCCCCGTTCAGCGCCGCCGTGTTCGTAACATCGACATCGGCGAACGTCACGTCGAAGCCGGGCGCCCCGGCCACCAGCCCGTGCGTCAGCGCGTGAAACACAAACGTGTCGTTGGGGCACGGCGAGAATGCGAGCGAAAGCGTCACAAACCCGAATCTAGACCTCGGGGCGCAGCCCGCACCCCGAGTCACGAAACCCCCGGTGTGACCCTCGCGACTCTCCCGCCCCACCGCCCGGGATGCCCGCTCCGAAGCTGAGCCCTCGGGTTCGCCACCACCTCGCCGCCGCGGTCCGGCCACGGCCGCAACGCCCCCGCGATCGATCCCGCCACGCGCCACGCGAACCACCAGGCCCCGCTCCGCCGCGCGTCCTGGGCTGTTGGCTCGCCGCGCGTCGGGGGCTGTTGGCTCGCCGCGCGTCGGGGCTGCTGGCCCGCCTCGCATCCCGGGCCGCTGCCCCGCCGCGCGCCGGGGGCTGCTGGCTCGCCGCGCCCTGGGCTGTTGGCCCGCCTCGCATCCCGGGCCGCTGCCCCGCCGGGCCTCCCGGGGCTGCTGGCCCGACTCGCGGCCTCGGCCCCGGCCGGTCCGCCGCCGCGTGAGGCCCGGCCACCTCCAGTTCAGCCCGGGCTCGACCACCCCTGACCCGGCTCGGGACGTGTCTCGTTGGCGCTGCACTCGCCCGGGTCGGCTCCGTCGGGATCAGCCCACGCCGCGTTGCCCCGAGCCCATCTCGGGTTGCCCGCAGCGCCATGCCAGACCTCGGGTGTCCCCGCCACCCGACCTGGGTGCCGCGCGGCCGTCTCCAGCGCCCTGGTGGCCCCGCAGCGGTGCGCCTGACCACGGGTGTCCCGCTACCCCGCGACCGCCCCCTCGATGCGGGGTGCCCCGACGCCGTGCCGCCCCGTCGTCCTGCCCCGGTGGACCGCCCTGTGCCCCGCCCGGCCGGGGGTGACCCCTGGCGGGTTAGAGGCCGCGCCCGGTCAGGATGGCGAAGGTCTCGCGCAGGGTGGCGAGGGCCTGCGGGATGCGCCAGGCGGCGCGGTCGCGCGGCCCGACGGCGTTGGAGACCGACCGGATCTCGCCGAAGGCGGCGGCCGGCCACAGGCGCGCGGCGGTGGCGACGCCGAAGCCCTCCATCGCCTCGGCGACGGCGTCGGGGTGGCGCTTCTCGATCAGCTCCTTCGAGTGGGCGGTGCCGGTCACCGTCGACACGGTCAGCACGGGCCCGCCGACGGCCTCGGGCAGGGCCTGGCGCAGCTGCCGCAGCAGCGCCGGGTCGGCGTCGTGCCGGGACGTGCCGAAGCCCAGGTCGTCCACGCTCTGGTACCCGTCCGGCCCCTCGGCGCCGAGGTCGGCCGCGATCGACTCGGTCGCCACGACCAGCCCGCCGATCTCGACCCGCCCGGCGAACCCGCCCGCGATGCCGGCCGACACCACCACGTCGAACGGCGCGCCCTGCTGCATCGCCATGGTCAGGAACTGCGAGGTCACCGCCGCCGCAGCCGCCGGACCGACGCCGCAGGCCACCACGACGACCGGCGCCCCGGTCTCGAGCGCATCGGGCGCCTGCCCGTCGACGCCGAGCCCGCCGAGCACCGCGGCCCGCTCCGCCTCGACGGCGGTCACGATCAACGCCCGCTCGTACCCGAGGAATCGCCTCATCCGTTGTCCCCCTCCAGCCGGGTCCCCGACCCGTTCCCCCATGACCGCCGCGCGCTTCCAAGCCCCGCGCGCCCGCCGCCGCCAACACCGAGGCCGCGCCCGATCGACCAGCCCGTGCCACTCACGACCGGCCCCCGTGGCATAACCGTCAGAGCCGGTGAGTACCCACGCGGTGCAGGTGGCAATCCGCGGCCCGGCCTGCGGCCGCTCATCGGTCGTCGTCCCGGAGGCGGGCGGTCGGATCGGTGCCCGACGGCCGGTACAGCGTGTACCCCGGCGGCGCCAACGGCGACCCGCCGTCCTCGCCGTCCACCGTGGGCATCTTGCGCGTCGCGGTCGGCGCGGCCGCCGGCTCCGGCTGCGCGCGCTCGCGGTCCGCCTCGGCCGCCGTCTCGCCCGCCGTGGTCCGCCGTCGCCAGCCGAAGCGCCGCCGCTCCCCGTCGTCGTCGGCCGGGGCCGGTCGCGGCACGGTGACCGTCTCCGCGGGCCGCGGCACCGTGGTCGCGTCTCCGGCCGGCATCCGCGCCGTCGGGGGCGCCTGCCCGCCGGAGGCCCCGGCGGCAGCGGTGCCCGAGGACGCGGCCGCCGGCGTGGCGACCGTGGTGGCGTCGGAGGCGGCGACGTCGGGCGGGGCCCCGCGCAGCCGCTCCTTGCGCAGCACCACCGCGGAGTACACCGCGCGCACCGCGCCCAGCGTCGCGAACGCGGCGGCGAGCAGCAGCCCCCACGAGCCGCCGAACGGGATGAGGCCGACGGCGCCGCCCAGCACCCAGGCGATCATGAGCAGTGTCTCGGAGTGGGCGAAGGCGCTCGCCCGGACGTGCTCGTCGACCCGTTCCTGGATCGAGGCGTCGAGGGCGAGCTTGGCCAGGCCGCTGGCGATGGCGGTGAACAGGCACAGCAGGGCGATCGTGCCGAGCGAGTTGCGCTGCGCGGCCAGGATCGCCACCAGGGCGGTGAGCACGATGCCGACCCCCTGCAGCAGCGCCGGCCGGTGGATGCGCAGCCGCGTGCCGATCGCGGTGGCCAGGAAGGACCCGACGCCGAGCGCCGCCGCGACGACCACGATCGCCTGCTGCTGGGAGAGCTGCCAGGCGGCGAGCCGGACCGGCACCGTGCCCGCTTTGACGGCGAAAGCGAGGTACAACGTCAGGAACCCGAACAGGGCCCTGAGCGTGGCCCCGCCGATCAGGGCGGCCACCACCACGCGGCCACTGAGGACCTTCACCCCGCGGCGGCCCATCGGCCGCAGGATGCTCGGCATCGTCTCCGGCGGGTCGGAGTCGGCGCGGGGCGGCAGGCGCAGGGCGGTGACCATGCCGTAGAGGAAGACCAGGATCGCCAGCCGCAGTGGCCACGGCGCCCCGAACTGCCCGAACAGGAGGCCGACGGGGAGCACGATGGCGCCGGCGAACGTGCCGAACACCGAGGCCCGCGCGCCCGCCTCGGACAGGCCGAGGCCCGCCGGCAGCAGGCGCGGCACGGCGGCGCTGCGGGCCACGCCGTAGGCCCGGGACAGCACGAGCATGCCGAACGCGGCCGGATAGAGCGCCCAGCCGGTGAGGTGCTCGGAGAGCATGAACGCCAGGAACGCCCGGCCCAGCATGGTCACGGCCAGCGCATATCGCCGGCCGTGGCGGAACCGGTCGAGGACGGGGCCGATCACCGGTGCGAGCAGCGCGAACGGCAGCATCGTGACGACCAGGTAGAGCGCGACGCGGCCCCGGGCGTCCCCGGCCGGCACCGAGAAGAAGATGGTCCCGGCGAGACCGAGCGCGACCAGGGTGTCCCCGGCGCAGGACGCCGCGTGCAGATCGAGCAGTCGCAGCATGCCCGTCTCGCCGCCGGCCCCGCGCTCGCGGACCCGCAGGATGTTGCGCCCGAGGAACCGGCCGGCCCTGGTCGTGCCGACGGTCGCGACCCGTGCCGCACGCACGGTGGTGACCACGGTCTGAGCCACTCCTCGAATCACGGACATGCCACCATCCTGAACCATGGGTACGACAGTTTCGGGGGCGCGCCGGGGCCGCCGTGCCCACAGGGCGTGGCGATGAGGAACAATGGTGGAGTGACTGCCTCGACTGCACCCGCGCGCGGAAGCGGCCGCGCCGCCAAGCCCGACCAGGTCCTGACGGACGCCGTCGAGGTCGCGCTCCAGGGTCTGGACGTCGTCGATCCGGATCACATCGGCGAGCACCTGGGTGTCGTCGCCGAGGGTGAGCGCCTCGTCACGCATTTCTTCGAGTGCGGCCTGCCCGGGTACCGCGGCTGGCGCTGGGCCGTCACCGTCACCCGCATTCCGCGCAGCAAGCAGGTCACGATCTGCGAGTCGACGCTGTTGCCCGGCCCCGACGCGCTGCGCGCGCCGGAGTGGGTGCCCTGGCAGGAGCGGCTGCAGCCGGGCGACCTCGGCGTGGGCGACCTGCTGCCGACCCCGTCGGACGACCCGCGCCTCCAGCCCGGTTACGTGCAGTCCGACGATCCCGCGGTCGAAGAGGCCAACTTTGAGCTGGGCCTCGGCCGCACCCGCGTGCTGTCCCGCGAGGGGCGCCTCGACGCGGCCCAGCGCTGGTACGACGGCGACCGCGGCCCCAACGCGCCCATCTCCGTCGCCGCCCCGTCCTCGGCCCGCTGCGGCACGTGCGGCTTCTACCTGCAGCTGGCCGGCTCGATGCGGCAGGCGTTCGGCGTGTGCGGCAACGAGTACGCGCCCGACGACGCGCAGGTCGTCTCGGTCGACCACGGCTGCGGCGCGCACTCCGAGGTCCTCGTCGAGCAGGTCCAGCCGGTCGACGAGCTGCCGACGGTGTTCGACGACAGCGAGGTCGAGGCGGTCTCCGTGAGCCGCGCCTCGGGCTCGGTCGACGCCGACGAGCCGGCCGAACCCTATGGGCACGGCTGAGTCGAACTACACAGAGCGACCGTCCCGTATACCCGGTGCGGTCGTCTGGCGGCTCGCCCCCCATCGGTCCCACTCGAGCCGTATCCTTCCCGACGGCTGCATGGACGTCATCCACTCCGACGGCGAGCTGTTCGTCGCCGGGCCTGACACGACCGCGCATCTGACGTGGAGTGCCGCCGGCCGGCGCTCCACGGCGGTGCGGTTCGCGCCCGGGACCGGACCGGCGTTCCTCGGTGTGGCCGCCAGTGAGCTGCGCAATCGGCGGGTTCCGCTGCGGGACCTGTGGCCGTCCGGGCGTGTGCGCCGGCTGACCGAGCGGCTCGACGAGGCCTCCGACCGGGCGTCGCTGCTGGAGGACGTCCTGCTCGCGGTGGAGGCCGACCCCGATCCGCTGGCCACGCGGGTGCTCGCCCACCTGCGCACCGGGCACCCGGTCGCCGGCGTGGCCGCCGAAATTGGCATGAGCGAGCGACAACTGCATAGGCGCGGATTGTTCCTCTACGGATACGGTCTCAAGACCCTCGACCGTATCCTCCGGCTCAACGGCGCCCTCGATCAGGCACGCCGCGGGATGGCCTATGCCGCCGTCGCCGCGAATTCGGGTTATGCCGATCAGGCCCACCTCTCGCGCGAGGTGAAGGCGCTGACCGGAATAACCCTCAGTGAATTACTGAAATGATTCTGGGCTCCGGTCCGTACAACTGGAGACCGTTGCTCCCGTCAGACACCGGTCGGCCCCTGGGGGGCCTCCCTACCGGCTCCGCCGTGGCAAGAGCAAATTACGACAGGGACGCATACAGGTCGATGCCGTTGCCGTCCGGATCGTGCACGACGGCGTACCGCTGACCCCAGAAGGCATCCCAAGGCGCCTTGTGGCCGTCGTACCCGGCCGCGACCAGCTCGTCGTGAACCTTGTCCACGTCGGCCGGCGAGTCGCATTCGAAGGCGAGCCCGATCCGCCCGCCCCCGACCGGCGGCGTCCATTCGGGGTCGAACGAGTGGATCGTCGCCACGGTGTCCCACGCCAGCTTCACGCCGCCGGGCAGCACGTGCTCGACGTGCGGGTTGGCGTCCTCCGACGCGGGCACATCGAGCCCGAGGCGGCGGTAGAACGCGAGCGAGCGGGCCATGTCGGCCACGACGATGCCGATGACGTTGAGTCGAAGTGCCATGGCTCCAAGCTAGGGGGCGGCCGGCTCGTCCGTCTTGAAGGAATCGGACGCCGCCCGCGCCCGGCGCCGCCGCCGGTTCCGGTCGTGCACGATCATCGTGAGCAGCCCCGGGATGCCCCACAGTGCGCCCGCGATCGCGATGTGCAGCCAGTCGCCGCGCCCCGAGTCGGCCAGCCGGTCGTGGAACGGCAGCATGATCAGCGCGGCGATGACCCACAGCACGATGCCCGCCACGGCGAAGGGCACCATCGGCGGGTCGAGCGGCTTGGGTGGCTGGGAGGGCCTCGTCACGCTGATCACGGTACTCGCCCGGTGGCGTCACCCGCAGGTGCATGGTGACCGATGGCACAGGTCGTTAGCCATGCTCATTAGGTAAGCTAACTAACGTGATGGTCCGGACCCCCAAGCTCGCGGCCGCCCAGCTCGCGGCGGCCCTGCGCGACAGCATCACCCGGCTGAACCGGCGCCTGCGCCAGGCACGGCCGATGGGCGATCTCACGATCACTCAGCTGTCCGCCCTGACGAGCCTCGAGCTGGGCGGCGCGCTGACGCCGCGCGAGCTCGCCGAGGTCGAGCGGGTCCAGCCGCCGACCCTCACCAAGATCGTCGCGAAGCTGGAGGAGCGCGGACTGGTCCAGCGCTCACCGCACCCGACCGACGGCCGGCAGGTTCTGCTGTCCGCCAGCGAGTCGGGCCGCGCGGTCGTCGCCGAGCACCGCCGCACCCGCGACGAATGGCTCGCCAAACAGCTCATGGCCCTCACGCCGGAGGAGCGCGAGGTGCTGACCAGGGCCGCCGAGATTATGGGGAGGATCGGACGCAGCGCATGACAGGTACCACGTTCGGCTCTTTGCAAGTTCGCAACTATCGGCTCTTCTCCATCGGTCAGCTCGTCAAGCTTCTCGGCACCTGGATGCTTTTCACCGCGCAGGACTGGCTCGTCCTGCAGCTGTCGAACAATTCCGCCTCCGCATTGGGCGTCGTCACTGCGCTGCAGTTCATGCCGGTTCTGCTCCTCACGTTGTACGGCGGGCAGCTGGCCGACCGGTTCGACAAGCGACGCCTGCTCCTCCTGGCCAATGCGGCCTCAGCGGTGGTCGCCACCCTGCTCGGTGCGCTCGTGGTCTCCGGCCTGGCCAACCTGTGGTGGGTCTTCGTGACGGCCGCCCTCTTCGGCGTCATCAGCGCGATCGAGACCCCGGTGCGCCAGTCGTTCGTCTCCGAGCTGGTCGGCAGGGAGCTGCTGCCCAACGCGCTGTCGCTGTCGTCGGCCACCTTCAACACGGCCCGCATCGTCGGCCCGGCGCTCGCCGGCGTGATCATCGCTGTGCTGCACGACCGCACCGGCCCGATCTTCCTGCTCACCGCCATCCTGTGCACGGCCCCGCTGCTCTGCCTGTCGCGGATGCGCACCGCGGAGCTGTTCCGCGTCGAGGGGACGACGGTGTCGGCGAGCGAGGCGCGCACGATCGACGGGTTGAAGTACGTCTGGCAGCGCCCCGACCTGAGCCTCGCCATCCTGCTCGTGCTGATCGTCGGCCTGTTCGGGTTCAACTTCCAGCTGACCCTGGCGGTGCTGGCGAGGGTCGAGTTCCGGGTCGACGCGAAGTACTTCGGCCTGCTCACCACCGCCATCGCCATCGGCGCCCTGGCCGGCGCGCTGGCCAGCTCCCGGCGCCGCAACCGCCCGTCGGTGTACCGCATCCTCGCCGCGGCCATCCTCTTCGCCGGCTTCGAGACGCTCGTCGGGTTCGCCCCGAACTTCGTGACCGCGGTGATCCTGCTCGTCCCGACCGGCTTCTTCATGATCTACTTCGCCCAGGCCGCCAACCAGCGAGTGCAGCTCGGCACGGACGCCGCCTTCCGCGGCCGCGTGATGGCCCTCTACGTGCTGGTGTTCCTCGGCACCACCCCCATCGGCTCGCTGATCATCGGCTGGTGCGCCGAGCGCTACGGCCCCCGCTCCGGCCTGTGGCTCGGCGGCCTGATCTCCCTGCTCGCCGCCCTGGCCGTGGCCATCGTCCAGCTGCGCCGCGTGCGGGGCCACATCCACGTCGGCCTGCGCCCTCGCCTGCACGTGCGGGTGCACGAGACGGCTGGAGTTCCCGCGGTACGGCCAGCCGTGCGCTGACTTTTTGTCGTACCCATGTGGTTGAGTCGGGGCATGGAACGTTCGCGCTTGCTCCAGTGCCTCGCCTTCGACTACATGCGCCTCCGCGACGTCGCCGGCACGGGCCTGACCGCCGCGGTGCCTAGCTGCCCAGGCTGGACCGTTGCCGACCTGGTTCGCCACGTCGCTCAGGTCTACCTGCACAAGGCCGCGGTGATGCAGACAGGCGCCTGGCCCGACCCGTGGCCGCCCGCCGAGGTCGAGACGGAGGAGCCGCTCGCCCTGCTCGACCGCGGCTACGCCGCCCTGACCCACGAGTTCTCCCGGCGCGGCGACACCGACCCCTGTCAGACCTGGCACGGCCCAGACCAGACGGTGATGTTCTGGATCCGCCGCATGGCCCAGGAGTCCGTCATCCACCGCCTCGACGCCGAGCTGGCCCACCACGCCGATCCCGATCCCATCCCCGCCGACCTGGCGGTGGACGGCATCGACGAGATCCTGCAGCTGTTCGTCGCCTACCTGGTGAAGACCTACCCGGAGGAATTTGCCGCCGTCCTGTCCGGCATGGGGGCCCACTCGGTCCGCATCGAGGCCACCGCCCCCGTTTCCCCCGCCGCCTCGCCGTCCACCCTCGTGACCGCCTACGCGGCCGCGGCAACCGCCTCCACGGCCACGGCCGGCCCACCGCCGGCGCCGCCCTCGGCCCTGGACGGCTCCTCGCCTGACCCGCTGCCCGGCTCCTCGGCGACCGGCTCCGGGGATGCGTCCGCGGCGCCGGTGATCGCCGCCTGGCTGATGCGGATCGGCCCTGACGGCGTGGTGGCCACCGCCCTCGCACCCCAGGCCACAAGCACCTCGGCCGACGCGGTGGTAACGGGCCCTGCGGACCACCTTCTCCGGTGGCTCTGGGCACGCGAATCAATCCCAATGACCGATGTGCATTCGCCGATCCGGGTGGATGGTGACGAGGAGGCCATCAAAGGACTTCGAGCCCTTCTGACGGCGGCAACGCAGTAGCAACGGACCGGCCGCTCCCGCGCGCGGGCCAAGCCCCGACCGGGCGGCGGCGGTGAGGCCGGGCAGGCGGCGGCGAGGGGGCGCCGCCTGCCCGACCCCATCACCGGCCCGTTCGACCCGGGTGCCGGCTCCCCGCCGCCTTTACCGAACCCGCTGCGCTCCGCACGAACCTCCCGTCGGCCCGGGCCACCTCCGTCGGCGCGACCGGCTAGGACCGCACCCGGACACGGGCGCCGCGGCGGGCTTCTGCGGCCTGTCCGGCCCGCGACCGGACAGGCTCCCCGCGACCGGACAGGCTCCCCGCGACCGACTCGGCCCTCGCGGCCGGTCCAGACTCTGTGCCCGGCTACTTCCCCGCGCTCACATCGGTTCTCAGGAGGCCCGGGGCCTGGGGTTCCGTGGCCGGTCGAGGTTCTGCGGCCCCCTAACCGCCCCTGAGGCGGTCACGCCGACCAAAGTGACTCGGCCGGGTCCCAGGTCAGGGGCGTGACCCGGGCTGCGTCGAAGCGGGCGCGGGTGACCCCTGGCCCAGGTCGTGGCCCTCGCCCCTGCGGACGAGCGGCGTGGTTCCGCCGGGATGGCGCGAGGTTGGCAAGAAAGGAAAGGAGTGAATCGGTAGCGATCGCTTTCTTGTGAGCCTAATCTCAGTTTGTGGGCGTGTTGCACGGCCTGCTGGTGGCCGGCGTCATCGGGCTGATCGCCGTGGCGCCGTGTCTCGTCTGTGCCCTGCTGCTGTCGGCCGACGAGATCATCTCGCGCGGGGTCGAGGGGGCGCGGCGTTGGCTGCCGTGGCGGCGGCGCCGGAGGTCGGTGCTCGGCGGGCGGTGGAGCGCGACGAGGCTGGGGCGAAGGTGGCAGCTCAGCCGGTTCGGGCGCGGGGTCGACGAGGTCACGCGCGTCCGGCCACCGCGAGCCGCCGGGCCGCCGATCGAGCAGGTGGCGGGCGACCTGCGCCGGCTCAACCAGCTGCGGCAGAGCGTGGCCAAGCGGTCGCGGGTGTGGTTCGTGGCGGTGCAGGAAGCGTACGACGAGGGGCTGCGCACCGCCTGCGCCCAGCTCGACGTCGAGGAGCATCTGCAGGAGCTCGCCGGCGTGGACCTCGAGCTCGAACGCCTGCGGGTCGAGGGGGAGCTGCAGCGGGCCGGGCTCGTCCTGCGCAACTTGGGCGCTCAGCAGCGCTGAGGCCGCCCCGAGGCGCGAGGATGGGGCGGTGAGGGTCTTCATGGCGGCGTACCCACCGCCGGACGTGCGCGAGCACTTCAAGCAGATGGTGGACGGCCTGGCGATCGCGCGGCCGCGGGAGCGCTCCGTCCGCCTGGCCACCCCCGACCGGTGGCACATGACCGTGGCGTTCATCGGCGACGTGGCGGACGAAGGGCCGTCGGTCGAGGCGCTGCAGGAGCTCGCGGGAGTCACGCCGCCGACGGTGCGCATCGCGGGCGGCAAGACGATCGGCCGCGGCCGGTTCAGGCATCTCGTCGCGGGGCTCGAGAGCGACGACCTGCGGCCCCTCGGCGCGGCCACGCGAAAGGCGCTCAAGCGGCGCCGGCTGCCGTACGACAGGCGGGACTGGCAGCCGCACGTCACGATCGCGCGGCCGGGGGAGGTGCTCAGCCGGGAGGAGCTGAGCGAGGACCTGGCGATCCTGGCCGCCTACCGGGGCCCGCTGTGGCGCGTGGACGAGGTGCGACTCATGCGCAGCCACCTCGGCCCCAAGCCGGAGTACGAGATCCTGGCAGCCGTGGCACTGGGCTGACCAGCGCCAGGGCCGAGAACCGAGTACGAGACCGCAGCGGCCGTAGCGCCGGGTTGGCCAGCGCCAGGGGCCGGAGTACGAGACCGCGGCCGGCCGTGGCACCTTGTTGGCCAGGGCCAAGGCCGGGAACCGGAGTACGAGATCGCGGCCGGCCGTGGCGCCGGGTTGGCCAGCGCCACGGCCGAGAAGCGGTCCTACCAGGCCCAGGCCTCCGGGCCCGCGCCGCCATTGCCGACGGGCGGGAACAGCTCGTCCAGGCGGTCCAGCGTCTCCTGCGACAGCTCCAGCTCCAGCGCCCCGAGGGTGCTGTCCAGCTGCTCCATCGTGCGAGGGCCGATGATCGGGGCGGTCACGGCCGGCTGGGCCAGCAGCCACGACAGGGCCAGGTTGGACGGGGTGGCACCCAGGTCCGCGGCCAGCTTCTCGAAGGCCTCCAGGGCGACGCGGTGCTTCTCCAGGTCGTCGGCGGCGCGGCCCTCGCCCGTGCGGGCCGCCGAGCCGGCGGCGAGCTTGGCCAGGGCGCCGCTCAGCAGGCCGCCGTGCAGCGGGGACCAGGGGATGACGCCCAGGCCGTAGTGGCGGGCGGCCGGCAGGACCTCCAGCTCGACCGTGCGGGCCATGAGGTTGTAGATGCACTGCTCGGCGACGAGGCCCAGGAAGTGCCGCGAGCGGGCCGACTCCTGGGCGGCGGCGATGTGCCAGCCGGCGAAGTTGGAGGACCCGACGTACAACACCTTGCCCTGGGCGACGAGGACCTCCATCGCCTGCCAGATCTCCTCCCAGGGCGTGGTCCGGGAGATGTGGTGCATCTGGTACAGGTCGATGTAGTCGGTCTGGAGGCGCTTCAGGGATGCGTTGGCCTCGGCGATGATGTGGCGCGCGGAGAGGCCCTGGCCGTTGGGCCATTCCTGCATCTTGCCGTAGACCTTGGTGGCCAGCACGACCTTCTCGCGGCGGCCGCCGCCCTGGGCGAACCAGCGGCCCAGGATGTTCTCGGTGACGCCCTCGCCCAGCTTCCAGCCGTAGACGTTGGCGGTGTCGAAGAAGTTGATGCCATGGTCCAGCGCGCGGTCCATGATCGCGAAGCTGTCGGGCTCGGTGGTCTTGGGGCCGAAGTTCATGGTGCCCAGGCACAGCCGGCTGACGGAGAGGCCGGTCCGGCCGAGGTTGGTGTACTCCATGTACACCAACCTACGGCCTGTGGATCAGCTCGTCTCGCGGGCCGCCGGGGCGCCGCCGAAGAGGACGTCGTCCCAGCTCGGCAGGCGCTTGCGCGGCTTCTCGGCGGTCGCCGAGGGCTGCTCGACCGCGGCCGCGGCCGAGGCGGTGTTGCGCCGCGGGCGGAGCACGGCCAGCGAGGGCACGGCCGGGATCTCCTTCGCCGGGTCGGTGCCGTCGTCGTCGAACGGGGAGCGGCCGATGAGCGCGGCCGCGCCGCGTGCGCGGTTGTCGTGCTTCACCGGCGGCGGGGTCACCACCGGGTCCTCGGCGGCCGCCGCCGGGGTGTTGCCGAGCGGGCGGTCCAGCGACGCCAGCAGCGCGTCCCGGCCGGCCCGGATCGGGTCGTTGCCCAGCGTGCGGCCGCCCGGGCGGCGCTCCGGCGCGGCCGGGCGCATCGGCTCGTGGCCGCCGCTGCGCACGGCGTCGGGGCGCAGGCCCAGGTCGCCGCGGCTGGTCTCGCCGCGGGCCGGCGTGGCGCGCTCGGCCGCCGGGGGCTCCTGGCCGAGGATGCCGGGGCCGCGCTCGGTGCACAGGTACTGCGCCATGTCGTCGTGCGGCGCCACCAGCTGACGGGCCTTGTCCAGCTCCCAGACGGCCTGGGCGGTCGCCTTGCCGCTGGGCCAGGTCGCGGTGATCCGCCAGGTGCCGTCCTCGCGCCGGTACGCGTCCCAGGAGATCTTCTCGGTGTCGATGCCGTGCTGGCCCAGCCGGGTGTCCACGACCTCGGCCAGCGAGGAGCCCTTCTCCGAGGTCTTCAGCCGGGTGCGGCGGGCGTGCTGGGCGAGCATCGCGCGCTCCTGCAGCACCGGGCCGGCGTAGCGCAGCACGCGGTCGACGGGCACGCCGGCCACCCGCGCGACCTCCTCGGCCGACTCGCCGGAGCGGATGCGGGCCTGGATGTCGCGCGGGGCGAGCTGCGAGGAGCCGGTCTCGACGGTGCTGGTCGGATGGCTGTGATCGGGGCGCAGCGCACTCTGCACACGTTCGTCGATGGGCAGCGCCAGCAGCCGCCCAACCTCGTCGGCCAGGACGAACGCCTGCCCGTCCTCCGAGAGGGCGACGAATCGCACAGGCCGCATAGCGTGCCTCCGTCCCACCCGCTTCAGGCGCCTTTCGGCCGGCGCCTTCTGGTTACAGTACGGCAACCCTAGCTGGACGGACGCGCGCCGCGCCGACGAAAAAGCGAAACCCCGCTGATCAGAGCCGTTCGATGACGTAGTCGATGCAGACCGTCAGCGCCTCGACGTCCGCCGGGTCGACGCCCGGGAACATCGCGATCCGCAGCTGGTTGCGGCCGAGCTTGCGGTACGGCTCGGTGTCCACGATCCCGTTCGCGCGCAGCGCCTTGGAGATCGCGGCCGCGTCGATCGAGGCATCGAAGTCGACCGTCCCCACGACGTTGGAGCGCACCGCCGGGTCGGCGACGAACGGCGTCGCGACGGGGGAGCGATCGGCCCAGCCGTAGAGGATCGAGGCCGACTCCTCGCTGCGCTTGGCCGCGAACGACAGCCCGCCGCCGGCGAGCATCCAGTCGATCTGCTCGGCCATCAGGAAGATGGTGGCCAGCGCCGGGGTGTTGTAGGTCTGCTCGAGCCGCGAGTTGTCGATCGCCGTCTGCAGGTCGAAGAAGTCCGGGATGTACCGGCCGGACTCCTTGATCTCCGCGGCGCGCGCGATGGCGGCGGGCGACATGAGCGCGATCCACAGCCCGCCGTCGGAGCCGAAGCCCTTCTGCGGCGCGAAGTAGTAGACGTCCGTCTGGCTGACGTCCACATCGAGGCCGCCGGCGCCCGACGTCGCGTCCGTCAGGTGCAAGGCGCCTTCATCGGTACCGCCGAGCCGCTGGACCGGCACCGCGACGCCCGTCGAGGTCTCGTTGTGCGGCGAGCAGTAGGCGTCGATGCCCTCCTCGGCCCGCAGGAACGCGCCGGTGCCGGGCTCGGCCTTGATCACGGTCGGCTCGCCGAGGAACGGCGCCTTCTTGGCGGCCGAGGCGAACTTGGCGCCGAACTCGCCGAAGCTGGCGAACTGCGCCCGGTCGCGGATCAGGCCGAAGACCGCGATCTCCCAGAAGGCGGTGCTGCCGCCGTTGCCGAGCACGACCTCGTAGCCGTCCGGCAGGCTGAACAGGTCGGCGAGGCCGCGGCGGAGCCGGGCGACCTGGTCGCGGACCGGCTTCTGCCGGTGGCTGGTGCCCATCCAGGTGGTGGCCAGGTCGGCGAGCGCTCGCACCCCCTCGGGCCGCACCTTGCTCGGGCCGGACCCGAAGCGCCCGTCGGCGGGCTTGATCTCATCGGGGATGCGGATTTCAGCCATGGAGTACTCCGGGGTGCGGCGGGCGTGACGGGTACCTCGCGGATCCTGCCACTTTCCACGCCGCACCCCCGAAGAAAATAACCAGGGTCACACGCCGTGCGGGATCCTGTCCCAACCCTCGACATCCTGCGGCTTGCGAGGCGCGGGCCCGACGTACGTCGCCGACGGCCGGACCAGGCGGCCCAGCTCCTTCTGCTCCAGGATGTGGGCGCTCCAGCCGGCCACCCGGGCACAGGTGAACATCGACGTGAACATGTGCGCCGGTACCTCGGCGAAGTCGAGCACCACGGCCGACCAGAACTCGACGTTGGTGGCGAGCACCCGGTCGGGCCGGCGGGCGTGCAGCTCCTCGAGCGCCGCCTTCTCCAGCGCCTCGGCGATCTCGAAGCGCGGCGCGCCGAGCTCCTTGGCGGTGCGCCGCAGCACGCGGGCGCGGGGGTCCTCGGCGCGGTACACCCGGTGGCCGAAGCCCATGAGGCGCTCGCCGCGGTCGAGGACGCTCTTGACGTACCCCTCGGCGTCCCCGCTGCGCTCGACGGCCTCGATCATGCCGAGGACCCGCGACGGCGCGCCGCCGTGCAGCGGGCCGGACAGGGCGCCGATGCCGGAGGAGATGCACGCGGCCGCGTCGGCGCCCGTGGAGGCGACCACGCGGGTGGTGAACGTGGAGGCGTTCATGCCGTGCTCGGCGGCGGAGATGAAGTAGGCGTCGACCGCCTTGACGTGGCGCGGGTCCGGCTCGCCCCGCCAGCGGCGCATGAAGCGCTCGACGATGGTCTCGGCCTTGTCGATTTCCTTCTGCGGTACGGCGGGCAGCCCCAGCCCCCGCGCCGCCTGCGCGACGAACGACAGGGCCGTGACGCTCACCCGGGCGAGGTCCTCGCGCGCCTGCGGCGTCTCGATGTCCAGCAGCTGGCCCAGGCCCCAGTAGGGCGCGAGCATCGCGACCGCGGACTGCACGTCAACCCGGATGTCGCCCGAGTGCACGGGCACCGGGAACGGCTCGGCCGGCGGCAGGCCCGGGCCGAACTTCCCGTCGACCAGCAACGCCCAAACGTTGCCGAAGGACACCTGGCCGATGAGATCCTCGATGTCGACGCCGCGATAGCGCAGCGCGCCGCCTTCCTTGTCGGGCTCCGCGATTTCGGATTCGAAGGCGATTACGCCCTCGAGTCCCGGCTTGAAATCGGACATCACGCACTCCTGCTGAATCGGGGTGTCAACGCTCCCTTTGGACATCCTCGCCCCGGGCACTGCCGGCTGCCGACTGAACGGTGGCTCAGATGTGTCCTGCATGACACATCTTCACGCAAATCCGATCGCCGGAGGAAGGATGTGAGCGTGAGACCCAGCACATCACCGCAAAATTTGTCGCGCATGCGCACCGAGTACGAGGGCCAGTTCGACGAGGAATCGATCGCCGGCAACTGGCTCGACCAGTTCGCCACCTGGTTCGCCGATGCCATCGAGGCCGGCCTCCCGGAGCCCAACGCGATGCTGCTGGCCACCGCCGACGCGGACGGGCGCCCGTCGGCCCGGACCGTTCTCCTCAAAGGCTACGACCAGAGGGGCTTCACCTTCTTCACCAACTACGAGTCGCGCAAGGGGCGCGACCTCGCCGGGAACCCCCGGGCGTCGCTGGTCTTCCCGTGGTACCACCTCCACCGTCAGGTCATCGTGAGCGGCGCGGTGCGGAAGGTCTCGCGGGAGGAGACCGAGGAGTACTTCGCGGTCCGCCCGCGGGGCGCCCAGCTCGGCGCGTGGGCCAGCCCCCAGTCCAGCGTGATCGGCTCGCGGGCCGACCTGGAGCGATGGTGGGAGGAGGCCGGCGAGCGCTTCGGTGACGGGCCGGTCGACCCGCCGCCGCACTGGGGCGGCTACCTCGTGGCGCCGGACGAGGTCGAGTTCTGGCAGGGGCGGGCCAGCCGCCTGCACGACCGGCTGCGCTTCCGCGACGGCAAGCTCGAGCGGCTCGCGCCGTGACGGCGGTCGAGGAAGAGAACAAACAGGAGGCCGGGGGCTGGCTGCGCCGGCACGCCATCGACATCAGGCCGTTGAAGCATCCGGCGTACCGCCGCATCTTCGTCGGCAACGCGGTGTCGTTCTTCGGCGTGCAGTTCACGGCCGTGGCGGTACCGGTGCAGGTCTACGCCATCACGAAGTCCGCGCTGTGGGTCGGCGTGTCGAGCTTCGTCGGCCTGGTGCCGCTCATCGTGTTCTCCATCTGGGGCGGCGCGATCGCCGACGCCTACGACCGGCGCAAGGTCCTGGTCGTCAGCTCCACCCTGATGTGGCTGACCACGCTCGGCCTGCTGGCCCAGGCGGTGCTGCACCTCGACAACGCCTGGCTGATGCTGGCCCTGATCGCGGCCCAGTCCGCGGCCTTCGGCATCAACAGCCCCGTCCGCCAGGCGATCATCCCGGCCCTCGTCAGCGGCGAGGAGGTGGCCGCGGCCAACACGCTGGGCTTCACGGTGTCCAACGTGGCGGCGATCGGCGGCCCGGTCGGCGCCGGCGTGGTGATCGCCGCGTTCGACTTCTCCGCCGCCTACGCGGTCGACGCCGTGCTCTTCACCGTGGTGCTCTGGGCCGCGCTGCGCCTGCCCGCGCTGCCGCCCACCGGTTCGAGCAACCGCGCGGGAGTACGTGACGTGCGCGACGGGCTGCGCTTCCTGGCCGGGCACAGGCTCATCCTGCTCACCTTCGCCATCGACATCGCGGCGATGGTCCTGGCCATGCCGAAGGCGCTGTTCCCGGTCGTCGCCGACCAGCACTTCGGGGCGTCGTCGCTGGGGTGGCTGTACTCCTCGATCGCGATCGGCGCCGTGCTGGCCGGCGTGTCGTCGGGCTGGATCGGGCGGGTGCGCCGGCAGGGGATCGCGCTCGTGCTCGCCGTGGTCGGCTGGGGCCTCGCCGTCGCCGCGGCGGGCGCCGTCCCGTGGCTGTGGGCGTGTGTAGCTTTCATGGCGGTGGCCGGCGCGGCCGACATGATCAGCGGTGTGTACCGCCAGACCGTGCTGCTCAGCGCTCCCGACGCGATGCGCGGCCGGCTGCAGGGCGTCTTCTTCGCGGTGGTGGCCGGAGGTCCACGTCTGGGTGACCTTCGGGCTGGATCCGTGGCCGACGTGACCAGCGCGAGCTTCTCGTGGGTCAGCGGCGGGATCGCGGCCGCCGTGGTGGCGGTCATCCTCGGGCTGACTTTTCCCGTCCTCCTCCGCTACACCGACACGACGCACTGAGGATATTGTCGCGCCCATGGAAACCGCCGCCTCCGCGCAGCTCTCGCACGCGCCCTCGGGTACACAGTGGACGATCCGCTCGGGCGGCCAGGAGGCCGTCATCGTCGAGGTGGGCGGGGGCGTGCGCACCTTCACCTCCGACGGGCGGGACGTCGTCGCCGGTTTCGACGAGCGCGAGCGCGCGGTCGGCTGCGCCGGCCAGGTGCTGGCGCCGTGGCCGAACCGGATCCGTGACGGGCAGTACGCCTTCGGCGGCGAGCACCTGCAGCTGCCGCTGACCGAGCCGGAGCGCCACAACGCCATCCACGGCCTGGTGAACTGGACCCGCTGGGAGGCCGTCGAGGTGGCCGAGGACCGCATCACGGTCGCGCACGACCTGGTGCCGCAGCCGGGGTACGCGTGGCCGCTGCGCCTGCAGACCACCTGGTCGGTGAGCGAGGCCGGGCTGAAGGCGGAGCACCTGGTGACCAACGGCGGCGACACGGCGGCCCCGTTCGGCCTCGCCACCCACCCGTACGTCCTCGTGCCCGGCGTGGCCGTGGACGACCTCACCCTGCGCGTGCCGGCCCGCAGCCGCCTGCTCGTCGACGCCCGCCTCCTGCCGATCGGCGCGGCCCGGGTGGCCGGCAGCGAGTACGACTTCACGGAGGGCCGCCGGCTCGGCGCCACCGTGCTCGACACGGCCTTCGGCGAGGTGGAGGCCGACGCCGACGGCGGCTCGCGGGTCGAGATCACCGCCCCCGACGGCCGGGGCGTCACCGTCTGGGCCGACGCCGCCTTCTCCTGGTGGCAGGTGTACTCCTCCGACACCCTCCCCGCCGACCGGCTGCGCAAGGCGCTGGCGATCGAGCCGATGACCTGCCCGCCCGACGCATTCCGGTCGGGTCGCGACGTGGTGACCTTGGACCCGGGTTCGAGCTGGCGTGGCACGTGGGGGATCCGCGCGATCTAGGCTGCATGCGTGGAGCTTTCCGAGGTGATCCGCCGGCGGCGGATGGTGCGCAACTACGACCCCGACCGTCCGGTGCCGGCGGAGACCGTCGAACGGCTGCTGGGGTACGCCACCCACGCGCCGTCGGCGGGCTTCTCCCAGGGCTGGGAGTTCCTGCTGCTCGACACTCCCGAGGACGTGGCCCGCTTCTGGGCCGCGACCTCGCCGGAGGAGCAGCTCCCGACGGGGTGGCTGGAGGGGATGAGCCGGGCGCCGGTCGTCGTCGTCCCGCTCAGCCACCGCGACGCCTACCTGGACCGCTACGCCCAGCCGGACAAGGGCTGGACCGACCGGGACGAGGCCCGCTGGCCAGTGCCCTACTGGCACATCGACACCGGGATGGCCAGCCTGCTGGTCCTGCTCGGCGCGGTCGACGAGGGCCTCGGTGCCTGCTTCTTCGGCATCACCCCGGACCGGATCGCGCAGTTCCGGACCGAGTTCGGGGTGCCCGAGGCCTACTTCCCGATCGGCGCGATGACCATCGGCTACCGGGCCCAGGACAAGCGCTCGCCGTCGCTCAAACGGGGGCGCCGGGAATCGCCGAGCATTACGCACCGTGGCAACTGGGGTAACCGAGACGACTCGTGATCCGCTTTTTGTCGCACCCAGTCGGTACCCTGGCACGGTCAGGGGGGTGAAACGTTCATGATCTTCAAGGCGGTCCGCGACGGTCGGCCGTATCCGGAGCATGGGCTGACACTGAAGCAGTGGTCCGAGATCCCGCCCCGTCCGGTGCGGCTCGACCAGCTCATCACCACCAAGCGTGAGCTCGCCCTGGACAAGCTGCTGGCGGAGGACTCGACCTTCTACGGCGACCTGTTCCCGCACGTCGTGCAGTGGGAGGGCGCCCTCTATCTGGAGGACGGCCTGCACCGCGCGCTGCGGGCCGCGTTGCAGCAGCGCACGTCCATCCACGCACGGGTACTGCAGGCGTAGACGCTTAGTCTGGGGGGCGTGACGACGACGCCGCGCCCCCTCGACCTGCTTGATCTCGACGGCCTGCACTCCGAGGAGGAGCTGGCCATCCGCGGCGTGGTCCGCCGCGTCGTCGACGATCACGTCCGGCCCAACGTGGCCGAGTGGTACGAGCGCGGCCAGGTGCCGGTCCGCGACCTCGCCAAGGAACTGGCCAAGGTCGGGCTGCTCGGCATGCACCTGGAGGGCTACGGCTGCGCCGGGGCGAGTGCGGTCGCCTACGGGCTGGCCTGCCTGGAGCTCGAGGCCGGCGACTCCGGGGTGCGAAGCCTGGTCTCGGTACAGGGATCGCTGGCGATGTTCGCGATCTGGAAGTACGGCTCGGAGGAGCAGAAGGACGAGTGGCTGCCGCGCATGGCGTCCGGCGATGCCATCGGCTGCTTCGGGCTGACCGAGCCCGACCACGGCTCCGACCCCGGCTCGATGAGCACGCGGGCCCGCCGCGACGGCGACGACTGGGTGCTCAGCGGCGGCAAGATGTGGATCACCAACGCGCCGGTGGCCGACGTGGCCGTCGTGTGGGCGCGCGCCGACGAAGGCGTGGTGGGTTTCGCGGTACCGCTGAACACCCCCGGCGTCAGCACCCGCGAGGTGCACCACAAGCTCTCCCTGCGGGCCTCCTGCACCGGGCAGATCTTCCTCGACGACGTCCGCCTGCCGGACTCGGCGCGGCTGCCGCTGGCCCGCGGGCTGAAGGCGCCGCTGTCCTGCCTCACCGAGGCCCGCTACGGCATCGTGTGGGGCGCGATCGGCGCCGGCCGCGACAGCCTGCACGCCGCGTTGGACTACGCCGGCGCCCGCGAGCAGTTCGGCCGCCCCATCTCCGGCTTCCAGCTCACCCAGGCCAAGCTGGCCGACGCCGCGGTCGAGCTGCAGAAGGGCTACCTGCTGGCGCTGCATCTGGGCCGGCTGGCCGACGCCGGCAAGCTGCGGCCGGAGCAGGTCAGCGTGGGCAAGCTCAACAACGTGCGGGAGGCCCTCGCCATCGCCCGGTCGTGCCGCACGATCCTCGGCGCCAACGGCATCAGCGCCGAGTATCCGGTCATGCGCCACGCCGCCAACCTGGAGACGGTGCTCACGTACGAGGGAACCTCGGAGATCCATCAGCTGGTCATCGGCCAGGCGCTCACGGGGGTGTCCGCGTTCTCCTGAGATCGACTCGCGACGTTTTGCGGCGGCCCTTACCGTTGACGGGGAGACGATCCTCCCATCAACGGAGTCGAGTATGGCCGACAAGGACGAGTCGAAGACCTCGGAGTACCCCGAGGTCACTTCCGGCGCCGGCTGGAACCCGCAGATAGGGGATCCGGTCGATCCGCGACCGAGTGAAGAGCGGCGCCCGATCGAGGGCCAGATCGTCGACAATCGCGAGCCGATCGTGATCAAGCAGGGCGGCGGCGCGATGCGCGGGCTGTTCTGGCTGGTCGCCTCGATCGGCCTGGTCGTCGCGCTGGTGCTCGGGGCCAAGACCATCGGGCTGTTCCCCGGGCTGAAGAACCCCTTCGCGCAGGAGCAGACCGACCGCAGCGGCCCGGCCCTGCTCAAGTCCGTGCAGGACCTCAACCAGTTCGTCGCCGCCGAGGGCAACTTCCAGGTCATCGTCGACGTGCAGAAGGACCGCAAGTACATCCCGGACTTCCTGCTCAACGAGCGCATCCTGTTCGTGGCCGCGGGCTCCGTCGAGGTGTACGTCGACTTCGCCAGCATCGGCCAGGGCGCGGTGAAGGAGTCGGAGGACCGTCGCACGGCCGAGATCAACCTTCCGGCGCCCCAGCTGCGGCCGGTCCGGATCGACAACGACCACAGCTACGTCTACCAAGAGGACCGCGGCGTCTTCAACCGCATCGGTGACGCCTTCAGTTCGGACCCGAACCGTCTGCAGGAGGTCTACAAGCTCGCCGAGCAGAAGATCGGCGACGCGGCCAAGGACGCCGGCCTGCAGAAGCGCGCGGAGGACAACACCCGCAAGATGCTCCAGCAGTTCCTGGCCGCGCTGGGGTACACATCAGTGACCGTGAACTTTGCGGCGGCCTGATCGTCGGCCCGAACTGCAAAGTTCCGTAACAGTAGTTGTGCGGTAACACCCCGAACACTGGTCATTCACCCGATGGACCAAGTTGCGTGCGCCTCATCACAGTATTTGACTCGGGGTAACTGGCCGATTCGCGAATTGCTGACCTGGGGCGGAGGTGACGGTGGCTACCGTCGCGCTCAAAGATGTGATGAAGGTATTCGCTGACGGCACTGTTGCCGTTGACCGTGTGAACCTGGACGTGGGCCAGGGCGAGTTCATGGTGTTGCTCGGCCCCAGCGGCTGCGGCAAGTCGACGCTGCTGCGCATGGTGGCCGGCCTGGAGGACCCCACCTCCGGCGCGATCATCATGGACGGCGAGCTGGCCAACGACCTGCCGCCGCGCGAGCGCGGGGTCGCCATGGTCTTCCAGGACTTCGCCCTGTACCCGCACATGACGGTCGGCGAGAACATCGGCTTCCCGCTGCGGCTGTCCGGCATCGAGCCTGAGCCCCGGGCCGAGCAGGTCGCCGAGGTGGCCAGCGCGCTGGGCATCGGCGACGTGCTGGCCCGCAAGCCCGGACAGCTCTCCGGTGGCCAGCGCCAGCGCGTCGCGATGGGCCGCGCCATCGTGCGCCGGCCGAAGCTCTTCCTCATGGACGAGCCGCTGTCCAACCTGGACAGCGGCCTGCGCGCCGAGCTGCGCGCCGAGATCTCCGGGCTGGTCCGCGAGCTCGGCGTGACCACGATCTACGTCACCCACGACCAGGCCGAGGCGCTGACCATGGCCGACCGGGTGGCGATCCTGCGCAAGGGCGTGCTGCAGGACGTCGGGACCCCGACGCAGGTGTACGGGCGCCCGGCGACGCTCTACGTCGCGGCCTTCCTCGGCAGCCCCCGGATGAACCTGCTCGAGGCCGAGGTGTACGTGCACCTCGACCGGCACATCGCGCTGCACATGGGCGACCAGGTGCTGCACCTGCCCTGGAACGACCTGCGCTCGCGGCAGGTGGCCCACTTCCACGGCGAGCGCATCGTCATCGGGGTCCGGGCGGAGGCGTTGACCCCGGTGCCGGACTCGACCACCGGCGACGTGTTGCGGGGCCGGATCCGGTACCTCGAGCACCACGGCCACGAGTCGCTGGCGTTCCTCGACATCGGGGCGACCGCGGTGATCGTCGACGAGATCGGCAAGCCGCCGACCGACGTGCCGATCAACGGCGGTGGCCTGCGCCGGTTCGTCAGCAAGTTCACCGGCCGCGGCTCCGGGGGCATGGACGACGAGCTCGTCGGCGCCGGCGTGAACGGGCGCGTCCCGCAGCAGCGCCGCCCGGCCAACCGCGAGAGTGTGCTGTCCGACCCGGGCCGGCACCACCGCCGCCCCGCGGAGCTGGCGGTGCGGCTCGCGCCGTACCCGAATGTCACGCACGGTCACCCCTTGACCGTCTCTGTGCGCATGGAAGCACTGCACTTTTTCGACGAAAGAGGACAACGCATCGACGTGGGCTGGCGCTGAGTGACAGGTATCACATAGCCTGCGCCGATGGCGGCCTATGGCGAGTCCGGTTCCGGTCTGCTCATCATCGAGCGCATCCTGCGCGATCGTGAGGGCATCTGGCGGCAGATCGGCGAAGAGCGAGACCTTGGCAAGCTGACGAAGCAGATGTTGTACAGCTCCGTGGTGGCACTGGCCTGCTACGGAGCTGTGCTCGGCGCCTCCAGCAGCGTCCTTCAGGCCGTGTTGTCGGCCGCGAAGCTGCCGCTGCTGTTCCTCATGACGCTGGCGATCTGCCTTCCCACGCTGTACCTGTTCAACTTGGTCTTCGGGGCCAGGCTGCAGGTCAAGCAGGCGTTGGCGTTGGTCATGGTCACGATCACGGTGACCTCGGTGCTGTCCCTGGCGTTCGCGCCCATCAGCCTGTTCTTCCTCATCACCGCGTTCAGCTACGAGTTCTACAAGATCCTGAACGTGGCCATCCTGACGCTGACCGCGTTCGTCGGCCTGCGGTTCCTCACCAGCGGCATGCGGGCCCTCAATGAGCACACGGCCAGGCTGGCCGCCGCCCGGCGGGCCGAGAAGGAGCGCATCGAGCGCGAGGAGGCCGTCGCCCTGGCGGCGCTGGCCACGCCCGACGAGAATGCGCCGGTCTCCCCGGCTCCGGCCCCGGCCCCCGAGCCCGTTCCTGTTGGCCCTGCCGCCCAGGTCGGCCCTGTTGCCGCTGCCGACCCGGTTGCCCCGGCGCATGGTGGGCCGGGGCAGCCGCTCGTCATGCCCGACGGCCGAACCATCTATCCGCTGGCCTATCCGCAGCCGCTGGTGCCCGTGATGCGCCAGCCCCAGGCCGTGCCGCCGCCGCTGGCACCGGGGGAGCGGCCGGCCAGCATGACCCTGCTCAACGTGTGGATCCTGCTGTTCGGCTTCGTCGGCACGCAGCTGGCCTGGACGCTGCGGCCATTCGTCGGCTCCCCGGGCGAGCCGTTCGAGATCTTCCGCAAGATCGAGGGCAACTTCTACGTCGACATCGTCCGGGCGATCGGCGAGCTGTTCTCCTGAGTTGCTACCCGCCGGTAACATCGCCGGCATGAGCATTGACTCGAAGGCGCTGGCCGAGGGCCTCATCTCGGCCGTGCCGTTCGCACGCACCGTCGGCATCGAGATCGCCGACGTGACGGTGGACGGCGACGACGTGCGGGCCGTCGCGACCCTCCCGGACGAGCCGCGGCTGCACAACCACGTGGCCGGCCCGCACGCCGGTGCCCTGTTCGCGCTGGGCGAGACCGCCTCCGGCGCGGTGGTGATGGCCGCCTTCGGCCCGCACCTCGCGGTCGGCACGCCGCTGGCGGTGCGCGCCGACATCGCCTACGCGAAGCTGGCCCGGGGCGCCGTCCGGGCCACCGCCACCCTCGGCCGGCCGGTCCAGGACGTGATCGACGAACTGGCCGCGGGCGGCCGCCCGGAGTTCCCGGTGGCCGTCGAGATCACCCGCGAGGACGGCGCGGTCACCACCACGATGACCGTCGTGTGGACACTGCGTCCCAACAACTGAGCGTTCGGGCGGTGGTACAAGCCGGTTAACTACTGGAAGGTTTCTTGACTATTACTGAGATGTGATGTGACCATCATCGCCAGGCTCGAAGGGGTGGTCACGCATGGACGCAAGCACGGGGGTCGACCTGGGGCGCATGGCGGACGCCGTGCTGCAGCCGGGGTTCGTCGGCAAGGAGCCACCAACCTGGTTACGCCGCCGCCTCGCCGAAGGGCTGGGCGGCGTCGTGCTGTTCGCGCGCAATGTCGTCGACCGCGACCAGGTGGCCGAGCTGACCGCCGCCCTGCGGGCCGAGAAGCCAGACGTCATCGTGGCCATCGACGAGGAGGCCGGGGACGTCACCCGGATCGACGCGCACACCGGCAGCCCCTGGCCGGGCAACCTGGCCCTGGGCGCCATCGACGACCCGGCGCTGACCCGCGAGATCGCCGGGCACATCGGGCGGGACCTGGCCGCCGTCGGCATCACCTTCGACTACGCGCCCGACGCCGACGTGAACAACGACCCCAACAACCCGGTGATCGGCTCGCGGGCCTTCGGGGCCGAGCCCGAGCGGGTCGCCCGGCACACCGCGGCCTGGATCGCCGGGCTGCAGGGGGCCGGCGTCGCGGCCTGCGCCAAGCACTTTCCCGGGCACGGGAACACCAGCGTCGACTCTCATCTCGACGTACCGCTGATCAAGGCCGGCCGGGCCGACCTCGACGCCGTCGAGCTGGTCCCCTTCCGGGCCGCCATCACCGCCGGCGTCCAGGCCGTGATGAGCGCCCACATGCGGGTCCCGGCGCTGGACCCCGACTTCCCGGCCACCCTCAGCTACAAGATCATGACCGAGCTGCTGCGCGGCGAGCTCGGCTTCGACGGCCTGATCGTCACCGACGGCATCGAGATGCGCGCCATCTCCGGCCGCTACGGCCTGGCCCACGCCACCGTGCTGGCCCTGGCGGCCGGCGCGGACGCGATCTGCGTCGGCGGCGACCACGCCGACGAGGAGACCGCGGTCATGCTGCGCGACGCCATCGTGGCCGCGGTGCGCTCGGGCGAGCTGCCCGAGGAGCGCCTCGCCGACGCGGCCGCCCGGGTCGCCCGGCTGGCCGCCTGGTCGGTGGCCGCGCCGAAGATCGCCCGGGACCCGCGGGCGAACGAGATCGGGCTGTCGGCGGCCCGCCGGGCGCTGCGGATCACCGCGCCGGACGCGACCTTCCCACTCGCGGGCGCGCCGTACGTGATCGAGTTCCAGCCGCAGCTCAACATGGCGATCGCGCCCGAGACGCCGTGGGGGCTCATGGCGCCGTTGTCCGAGCTGGCCCCGGCCACCTCCGGCGCGACGCTGGCCTCGGAGGAGGGGCTGCCGGCCGCGCTGCACGCGTCGGTGGGCAGCCCGCTGGTCCTGGTCGTGCGCGACCCGCACCGCTATCCGTGGATGACCGATGCCTTGAATGCCTCCTTGGCGGTACGTCCCGATGCCGTCGTGGTCGAGATGGGCGTCCCGGCCGATCCGCGCGGCGAGGTGCACATCGCGACCTTCGGTGCCACGGCCGCGGCCGGCCGCGCGGTAGCCGAGCTGCTCGTCGGTCACCGCTTCGCGTGATTCGCGTGACCGGCTCGGGGCGCATAGCCTTGCGCGACGGCGGCGTAACCCTGAGACGCCGCTCAGCGACGGCACCGGCGTTGTTTCCCCACCCGGTCTAGCATGCCGGTATGTCCCCCACCCAGTCCCGCCGCGGTCTGCTCGTAGCCGGCGTCGCCGCCCTCACGGCCCTGCTCGTCGCCCTCACGGGCTGCTCGGACAAGTCCGACAAGAAGGGCGGCGCGCCGGCCGCCGACCCCAACCTGCCGGCCGCCGACGGGCTGCTCAAGGACGCCGCGACGGCGATGGCGGGCATCAAGACCGCCAAGTTCCTCATCGCCGCGGACGGCACGATCGCCGGCGTCGCCATCAAGCGCGCCGACGGCGTGCTGACCAAGGAGGGCAACGCCCAGGGCACCGCCCAGGTCGAGCAGATGGGCACCACGGCCGACCTGTCGTTCACGATCGTCGGCCAGACGATGTGGCTCAAGGGCCCGACCGGCGACTACCAGCAGATCCCGCTGGCGCTGGCCGCGTCCGTCTACGACCCGTCGGCCATCCTCGACCCCGAGCGCGGCATCGCGAAGGTCATCGGCACGGCCACCGAGGGCAAGACGGAGGCCTCCGAGTCCGTCGACGGCAAGGACACCTACCGCGTGAGCGCGAAGTTCCCCGCCGAGCACCTCTCCAAGGTCGTCCCCGGCGTGACCGGCAGCGTCCCCGGCCGCCTGTGGCTCGCCAAGGACAACAAGCGGCTGCTCAAGGCCGCGTTCGACCTGCCGGCCGTCGGCGACGCCAAGGGCGGCACGGTCACCGTGACCTTCACGGAGTTCGACGCCCCCGCCACCATCACCGCGCCGAAGTAGCCGCGGCGATGACCCTGCGGGCCGAGGCGGGCACCGAAGCGGCCGCCGCGCCGGCCGATGGTTCGCGCCGCCGCCTCGCCATCGGCGTCGGCGGCGCGACGGTGCTGCTGGCGGCGCTGGACGCGTACGTCGTCGTGGGCGTGCTGACCGACATCCTCGACGCGCTGCACATCGCGACCAACCGGCTGGAGCGGGTCACGCCGGTCGTCACCGGCTTCCTGCTCGGCTACATCGCCGGCATGCCGCTGCTCGGCTCCCTCTCCGACCGCCTGGGCCGCCGCCCGGTGCTGATCGCCTGCCTGGCCGGCTTCGCGGCCGGCTCGGCCCTGACCGCCGCCTCGTCCGACTCGGTCTGGCTGCTGACCGCCGGCCGCACCGTGCAGGGCCTGGCCGGCGGCGCCCTGCTCCCGGTCACCCTGGCCCTGGCCGGCGACCTGTGGTCCGAGCGGCGCCGCGCCACCGTCCTCGGCGCCGTCGGCGCGGCCCAGGAGCTGGGCAGCGTCCTCGGCCCGCTCTACGGCGTGGCCATCGCCGCCCTGCTCGGCTCCTGGCGCGGCATCTTCTGGCTCAACCTGCCGCTGGCCGCCGTGGCGATCGCGCTCGTGTGGTTCGCCCTGCCCGGCCGCCCGCGCGCGGAGGCCCGCCGCACGGACGTCGTCGGTGGCCTGCTGCTGGCCGTGGCGCTGGGCGCCGCCGTCGTCGCCCTCTACAACCCCGACCCGGAGAAGGCGGTCCTGCCTCCGTGGGGCCCGTGGACCCTGGCCGGCGCCGCGGCCGCCGGCGCCCTCTTCGTCGCCTGGGAGCTGCGCGCCCGCACCCGCCTGGTCGACCTGCGCGACGCCCGCCCCCGCCCCTTCTTCGCCGCCCTGGCCGCCAGCTTCTGCGCCGGCGCCGCGCTGATGGTCACCCTGGTCGACGTCGAGCTCGTCGCCCAGACCCTGCTCGGCCGCGACGGCGTGCACGCCACGCTTGTCCTGACCCGCTTCTTGATCGCCCTGCCCATCGGCGCCGTGCTGGGCGGCTGGCTGGTCGCCCGTCTGGGCGAGCGCTGGACCGCCGCGGCCGGCCTGCTCCTGGCCACCGCCGGCTACCTGCTGATCGCGGGCTGGCCGGCCGACGTGCTCGATCGGCACTACCTGACCGTCCTGCCGCGCCTGGACACCGACCTGGCGCTGGCCGGCCTGGGCCTGGGCCTGGCCATCGCCCCGCTGTCCAGCGCGGTCCTGCGCGCCACCCCGCCACCGCAGCACGGCGTATCGTCCTCGGCCGTCGTGGTCGCCCGCATGATGGGCATGCTGATCGGCGTGGCCGCCCTGACGGCCTGGGGCCTGCACCGCTTCCACGAGCTGACCGCCCGCCTGAACTTCCCGCTGGTCTTCGGCAAGCCGGCGGACGAGCAGAAGCGCCTGATGGACGCCTACAAGGCGGCCCTGCAGGCGGCGCTGCGCACGGAGTACCGGGAGATCTTCCTGGCCACGGCCGCCATCTGCCTGCTGGGGGCGGCCTGCGCCCTGCTGCTGCAGTCCCGCTCCCCGCGCTCGGACACCACCACGCCCTGACCGCCCCTGACGCGCCTCAAACGCCACCCGTGAGAACCGCTACCCCGCGCGCCCGCCGCAACCGGCGAAAGCGATAAGTGGGGCGCTCCGTGTCACCAACGTGAGCCCGCGACTTGCGTGAGCCCGCGACTTGCGTGAGCCCGCGACTTGCGTGAGCCCGCGACTTGCGTGAGCCCGCGACTTGCGTGAGCCCGCGACTTGCGTGAGCCCGCGACTTGCGTGAGCCCGCTGTAAGCCGCGAAAGCGATAAGTCGGGCGCTCCGCGCCACGACTTATCGGATTTATACCCCGTCAGGCCGAAAGTCCGAAAATCCCCAATACCGCCGGGCATCGGGGATCTTCGGGACGTATTGGCGACTTCTCGGTATGCGTCGGGTCCGGCGATCAGATGTGGCCGCCGGCCCGGGCGAGCGCGCAGATGGCGATGAGCCGGAGCGCGGGCCACTCGACGTGGGCCCAGTCGACCTCGTTGGTCGGCGGGAGCTGCCACTGCGCTTCGATGAGGGCGTCGCGGACGCCGGTCGCGTACCCGGCCAGCGGCACCGCCCCGGGCCCGTGCTCCGGATCCCCGAGCGCATCCCGCACCGCCGCCGCGTGCTGGTCGATGATCGCCTGCAGTCCGGCCGACTCGCGGGCCGCGGCCAGTCCGGGCTCGCCGAGCCAGTGCATGAGGCCGTTGAGCGTTGAGCGGGCGACGCTGCGCCGGTTGGCCTCGGAGAAGTCCCCGAACGCCCCGGGCCCGGCGGTGGTGAAGCTGGTGTCGTTGGACATGCCACCGACTTCGGCGGGGCCGTCCGCCGCCTGATGGGTAAACCCGGGCCGCACCCCGTTCCACCCACCCCGCTCCCGAACCACCGCTCACGCCCCCGCGCCACCTTCGCCGGAGACTGCGCCGACGACGCGTTGGGCCGCACGGCCGGGAATGAGATGGATCGGCCCGCGCCAACGTTGAAGGTCGAGGGCGGCCCTGCGCTGACGGAAAGGGTTACGACGTGGGCGGGCGCGAAGGCGCCGCGACGTCGGAGGCAAGGGCCGAGACCGGCGCGGGAATGGCCGGGCTGCGCCGGGCGAGTTGACCTCCCGGGGCTGCGGGCGGGCGCGGGATGGCCGGGCTGTGGGTGGGCGCGGATATGGACGGACGCGGGAACGGTTGGGTGCGGGCGGAAATCGCGCCACGCAGGGCCGCCACGCAGGCCGCCACGCAGGGCCGCCGCACCGGGCCGCCGCGCAGGGCCGCCGCACCGGGCCGCCGCGCAGGGCCGCCGCACCGGGCCGCCGCACCGGGCCGCCGCGCAGGTGGGTGGGAGTGGCCCGGGCCGCACCCCGGGCCACTCCCAGTCCCGCGCTGAGCCTCGCTGTGGAGGGGGCGGGCTCAGATGTAGCCGCGGGCCTTGGACTCGTCCGGCATGAGTACCCAGAGGACGAGGTAGATCACGAACTGCGGGCCCGGGAGCAGGCACGAGATGAGGAAGATCAGGCGCATCAGGTTGGGTGACATGCCGAACCGGCGGGCCAGGCCCGAGCAGACGCCGGCGATCCAGCGATTGTCGCGAGGGCGGACGAGACTGGGCATCACTGGCTCCTCTGATCGATGTGTACCTCAACCGTAGAAATGCCCGCGGCGCCCGCCCTCCAACCTTTGGCGGAAATCCGGGCGGCCGACCACTAGGGAATGCTCCGCACGGGTAGCCGATCGGTTGCCGTGCGTTGCGGGGTGGTGAGGGGGCTCAGCGGGCGGTTGGCGGGCCCGATAACAGGTGCGTCCAACGACCCGAACGGAAGGCTTCGCACAGTGACCCGGTTTGCCCGCCGTGCCACCACCATCGCCGCCGCCGGTCTGGCGGCCGCCCTCGGCCTCGCGATCGTCACGACCACCGGACCACAGGCCCTCGCGGCCGGCGCGCCCGTCACGGCCGGCGTCGCCCACGTCGTCGAGGCCGTGGGGGCCAACGTGGCGAGCGCCGCCACCGGCGAAGACGCCGCCACCAAGCTCAGCAAGAAGAAGAAAAAGAAGAAGAAGTCCACCGCCAAGAAGACGCCGAGCAAGCCCGAGTCCCAGCCGACGACGCCGACCACGCCGGCCACGACGCCCGCCGCGCCGGTCACGACGCCGGCCGGTGACGCGAAGTACGCCGCGATCGAGAACGACGTGGTCACCCTGACCAACAACTTCCGGCAGGCCAACGGGTGTGGCGCGCTGCGCGTCGACAGCCGTCTCGTGGCCGCCGCGCGGGCGCACAGCACCGACATGGTGACGAACAACTTCTTCGACCACGCCGGCTCGAACGGCAGCAGCTTCGTGCAGCGCGAGGCGGCCGCCGGGTACACCACCGGGGCCTCCGCCGAGAACATCGCCTGGGGGTACCGCACCGCCCAGGACGTGGTCAACGGCTGGATCAACAGCCCCGGGCACCGCGCCAACATGCTGAACTGCTCGAGCGTCGCGGTCGGCGTCGGGCTGGCCTACAAGACCGACGGCACCCCGTACTGGACCCAGGACTTCGGGCGGGTCTGACGCGCCTCACCAGCACCAGAGGTGTAGAAAGCGAGGGTGAACACCCCCCGCAAAGTGCTGCTGCTGGCGGGCGCCGCCCTGGCGCTCGCCGGCTGCGGTGGCGGCAAGACGGCGCCCCCTCCCGAGGCCAAGAGCAACGCCGCCGCGTACGACAAGGTCGATGTGTGCAACCTCGCCACCGACGACCAGCTCAAGTCCGCCCTGGGCGAGAACGCCGCCAACAAGGAGCGCCGCGACACCGACGCGCTCAAGGCCTGCGCGGTCGACGGTGCGTCCGGCGACTTCTACGTCTTCCTGTCCGTGGTCCGGCCCACCATGGCCGCGAGCGAGCAGGTGAGCTTCGACAAGTCGGCCGCGCAGGGCGCGCGGGACGTCGACGCGAAGACGTTCTCGTTCTTCGATGACGGCCAGGCGTACGTCGAGACCTCCGACGGCGACCTCGTGCTTCGCGCTTCCCTGGTGTACTACGTGGACAGTGGGAAGATCGCCGATGGGCCGGGCGTGGTCGGGCGGCTACACACGCTGCTCGGGGAGATGACACAGAAAGTCTAGAAGGGGTTCACGAGCCCTCCCTAGGGTCGGGCCGCATGTGCGGCCCGATCAGGGAACCAGGCTGCACACCGCCAGCAGGCGCAGCATCGCCCAGGACGGGCGCGACCAGTCGTCGAGGGCGTCGCCGGCGTCGCGGGCCGCGTCGCGGATCGCCGCCGAGTAGCCGGCCAGGGCCACCGGGTCGAGCAGTGCCCCGCCGAGCGACTCGCGGATGGCGGCCGCGTGCTGGTCGACCCGGGCCAGCAGGTCAGGGCGGGCGGCCACGGCGGCCCGGCCCGGCCGCCCGATGGTGGAGGCGAGCTCGGCCAGCCCGGCCCGCGCGATCCACGCCCGGCGCCCGGCGGTCAGCTCGTCGAAGGGTGCGCTCACCTCGCGACGATAAGCCCAGCAGGCGGGCAAACACAGCCCCAGAATGCGCGCCGCACCCGCGGATGGGCCGAACCTCCAGGTTCGCCGGGTTCGTCCGGTGGGTAATTGGACCCGCATGGCGGATCGCGACGAGACCCCGGTCGAGCGGTACGACCGCAACTGGGCGGAGCTGCTCCAGGAGCTGCGCGTGGCCCAGACCGGCGTGCAGTTTCTGTTCGCGTTCCTGCTGACGCTGCCGTTCAACAACCGATTCGGCCAGGTGTCCCCGGGACAGAAGGCCACCTATGTCGCCACGATCGTGTGCACCGCGATCGCGACGGTCTGCCTCATCGCCCCGGTGAGCCACCATCGCATTCTGTTCCGCCGCGGCCGAAAGCAGGAACTGGTCGCGCTGAGCAGCAATCTCGCCGGCATCGGCCTGTTCTTCCTGTGGCTTTCGATCGTGGGCGCCATTTTCCTGATCTTCGAAGTGGTCGTGGGAACGTCCTGGGCGATCGCGGTCGGCGCGGCGTTCGCTGTAGCTTTCATCGGCATCTGGTACGTCCTTCCGGCCCTCAAGCGCTGAACGACGCGGCACGGCACTTGACACCGACTGTGCGCTAAGCGACAGTGGGAGCGCTCCCATTTCCTTTCCGCCAAAAGGGGTGTCTGTGCAGCGCAAATTCCCCATGGCCGTTGCGGCGGCGTTGCTGGCCGTGCCGCTGGCCGCCTCCGTCGCGTATGCCGACGCACCGGAACAGATCGTCAACGGGACCTTCGACAGCGGGACCGATCCGTGGTGGTGGACCGGCAACTCGCCGGCCGCCGTGGTCGACGGGCGCCTATGCGCGAACATTCCCGCCGGCACCACCAATCCGTGGGACGCCATCATCGGGCAGAACGCGATCAACCTGCAGGCCGGCGAGTCGTACCGCCTCGCGTTCACGGCCAGCGCCACGATCCCGGTGACCGTGCGAGCCAACGTGCAGTTGGCCGACCCGCCGTACACCCAGGAAATCTCCGAGGCGCCGGCCCTCGGTCCGCAGCCGCAGGACTTCAGCTACACCTTCACCGCGGCCGCCTCCACCAGCGGCGGGCAGGTCGCGTTCCAGGTCGGCGGGAGCGCCACCGCGTGGACGTTCTGCGTCGACAACGTCTCGCTGCAGGGAGGGGCGCCGCCGCCCGTGTACGTGCCGGACACCGGCCCGCGGGTGCGGGTCAACCAGGTCGGATACCTCGCCGGCGGCCCGAAGCAGGCCACCGTCGTCACCGACGCGACCACGCCGCTGCCCTGGCAGCTGCGCAGCGCCGCCGGTTCCGTCGTGGCCAGCGGCAACACCGTCCCGCGCGGGGTCGACGCCACCAGCGGGCAGAACGTGCAGACGGTGGACTTCTCGGCGTACGCCACCAAGGGGACCGGCTTCACGCTGACCGCCGACGGCGAGACCAGCGTGCCGTTCGACATCGGGGCGAACGCCGCCTACGAGAAGCTGCGCACGGACGCGCTGTCCTGGTTCTACGTCCAGCGCAGCGGCATCGCGATCTCCGACGCGATCGCGCCCGGGTACGGCCGCGCGGCCGGGCACCTCGGGGTCGCGCCCAACCAGGGCGACACCGACGTCCCGTGCCAGGCCGGGGTGTGCGACTACCGGCTCGACGTGCGGGGCGGCTGGTACGACGCCGGCGACCACGGCAAGTACGTCGTGAACGGCGGCATCGCCGCGTACCAGCTCATGAGCACCTTCGAGCGGACCAAGACCGCGGCGAACAGCCGCCCGCAGTCGCTGGCCGACGGCACGCTGCGCCTGCCCGAGCACGGCAACGCCACGCCCGACGTGCTCGACGAGGCCCGCTGGGAGCTCGAGTTCATGCTCCGCATGCAGGTCCCGGCCGGGCAGCCGCTCGCCGGCATGGTGCACCACAAGGTGCACGACCAGAACTGGACCGGCCTGCCGCTCGACCCGGCGGCCGACCCGCAGCCGCGCGAGCTGCACCCGCCGTCGACCGCGGCCACGCTGAACCTGGCGGCCACCGCGGCCCAGGGCGCGCGCCTGTTCGCCCCGTACGACAAGGCCTTCGCGGACAAGCTCCTGGCGGCGGCCCGCACCGCGTACGCGGCGGCGCTGGCCCACCCGGCGATCTACGCCCCGGCCAGCGACGGCAACGGCGGCGGCGCCTACGACGACGCCGACGTGACCGACGAGTTCTACTGGGCGGCCGCCGAGCTGTACATCAGCACCGGCGAGAAGGCCTTCCGCGACGCGGTCACCGCCAGCAAGTGGCACACGGCCGACATCTTCAAGCCGGAGGGCTTCGGCTGGCAGGGCACCGCGGCGCTGGGCCGGCTGGACCTCGCGACCGTCCCCAATGGACTGCCGGACCGCGACCGGGTGCGCCAGTCGGTGGTCGACGGGGCGAAGGGCTACCTCGCCACGATCAACGCCAACCCGTACGGCATCGCGTACGCGCCCAGCTCCGGCAAGTACGAGTGGGGCTCGAACAGCTCGGTGCTGAACAACCTCGTGGTCGTCGCGACCGCCTACGACCTCACCGGCGCGGCGGACTTCCGCAACGGCGTGGTCACCGGCATGGACTACCTGCTCGGCCGCAACGCGCTGAACCAGTCCTACGTCACCGGCTTCGGCGAGCGCGCGTCGCAGAACCAGCACACGCGCATCTACGCGCACCAGCTCAACCAGTCGCTGCCGCACCCGCCCAACGGTTCGCTGGCCGGCGGGCCGAACTCCAACCTGCAGGACCCGCTCGCGGCCAAGCTGCTGGCCGGCTGCGCGCCGCAGTTCTGCTACGTGGACGACATCAACTCGTACTCCACCAATGAGATCGCCATCAACTGGAACTCGACGCTGTCCTGGGTGGCCTCGTTCGTGGCCGACCAGGGCGAGGGCGGGGCCGCGCCGGCGTCGGCGTGCTCGGTGCACTACAGCACCCTGCTCGACCTCGGCGGCGTGTTCATCGCCCAGGCGACGGTGAAGAACACGAGCCGTCAGGACCTGCAGAACTGGCGCCTCCGGTACTCCTACACCGGCACCCAGCAGGTCCAGCTCGCGGTCAACGGCTCGGCGGCCCAGACCGCGGCGAACGTGGAGATCACGCCCCGCCAGTCGCGGCTGCGGCCCGGCGAGCAGACGACGATCCTGATCGTCGGCAAGACCCCGTGGGGCCCGAACTCCAGCCCATCGGTGTTCGCGTGCAGCTAGCGAAGCGAACGTTCGGCTAGTGAAGCGAACGTTCAGCTAGTGAAGCGAACGTGCAGCTGGTGAAGCGAAGGGGTCCGGCGCCGCAAAGGCGCCGGACCCCTCGTGGTCACACCAGCCAGACCACCAGCGCGACGATCGCGGCGACCACCACGACGACGGGCAGCGCCAGCTTGAGCAGCGTGCCGGTGCCGGCCACCGCGGTGAGGTTGACCGCCTCGACCTCGGGCTTCGCCTCCAGGGCGGTCACCGGCGCCTCCTCCACGACATCCACAGTGGACTGATCGGCGGTGGACTGATCGGCGGTGAGCTGCTCCTCGAGGTTGGTCACGAACTGGGTCAGCAGGCGGGTGCTGATGTCGGCGATCGTGCTGCGGCCCATCTGCGCCAGCGGCCCGGCGATGTTCAGGTCCGTCTCCACCTGGACCTTCGTCGACGAGCCTTCCGGCACGAGGACCGCCGTGACGAGGGCCGAGGCGCGGCCCTTCCCGCTCGCGTCGCGGCCCTTGGCCTCGATGACGGCCCGGTGCGCGGTCTCGTCCTGCTCCTTGAACACCGCGGTCCCGGAGAACTGCGCGGTCATGGGGCCGACCTTGACCTTGACCTTGCCCTGGTACTCGTCGCCGGACACCCCCGTCAGCTGGGCGCCGGGCATGCAGGGGGCGATCCGCTCGATGTCGGTGAGGACCTTCCAGGTCTCATCGAGCGGCCGCGCGACGACGAACTCGTTGGTGAGCAGCATGAGTGGGGGAACCTCCGGTGAGGGCGTCGAGGAGTGGCGCGACGGCGGTCAGCGAGTGCCCGCTGACCACGGCGTCGCAGTGGGGCCACGCGGCCGCCATGCCGCCGACCAGCGGCTGGTAGCGCGGGCTCTGGGTCCGGGGATTGACCCAGACGATGCGGTGAGCAAGGCGGCGCAGGCGGGCCATCTCGGCGCCCACCTGCGCGGGGTCGCCGGTCTCCCAGCCGTCGGAGACGATGAGCACGACCGCGCCGCGGGCCAGGCCCCGCCGGCCGTGCTCGTCGTTGAAGCGCTTGAGCGCCGCGCCGATGCGGGTGCCGCCCGACCAGTCCGGGGCGGCCTGCCCGGCCCGGTGCAGGGCGAGCGCCGGGCGGGTGCGGCGGGCCAGCAGCCGGGTCAGCCGGGTCAGCCGGGTGGCGAACGTGAAGACCTCGGCCCGGGAGGCGCCGGCCGCGCAGTACAGCAGCTGGATCATCGCCCGCGCGTAGGGCTCCATCGACCCGGAGATGTCGCACAGCACCACCAGGCGGCGGGGCTTCTCGCGGTGGGCCCGGCGGGGCAGCCGCAGCGGCTCGCCGCCGGTGCGCCGGGCGCGGCGCAGCGCGGCCCGCAGGTCGACCAGCCGGCCGTCGGCGGCGGGGCGGAAGCGGCGGCTGCGCCGGGGCGGCGTGGCGAAGCGCAGGTGCCGCATCAGCTCGGCCAGCCGGGCCAGCTCCTCCTCGGAGAGGGTGGCGAAGTCCCGGCCGGCCAGCCGCTCGGCCGCGCTCCCGGCCACCCCGACGGGCACCTCCACCACCTGCGAGGACCCGCCGGAGCCGTCCGAAAGCGACGGACTCGAGGCCTTCGAGTGGGTGGTCGCCCCGGCCGCGTTGAGGTCGCCCCGGAATTCGGCGACGTCCTCGTACCCCCGGAAGACCGCGTCGAAGACGGCGTCCAGGATCTCGAAGTGCGCCGGATCGGACACGAGCGTCGTGCGGGCGCACCGGTGCAGCTCGTCGACGGTCCGCGGCTCCAGCAGCGTGATGGACTGCGCGAACCGCGAGGCGCGGTCCGGCCCGACGGGCAGGCCCGCCCGGTGCAGCGCGGCGCCGAACCGGCCGACGAGGTCAGCCAGCGATGTCGGCGAGAACGGCACGGGCCGCCTCCTCGTCCTCGCGGTACTTCAGCACCGCGCCGAGCGTCGCCTCCGCCGACGCCACGTTGAGCGGCAGGCCGAGCAGCTGCAGGGCGTTGGCCCACGAGATCGCCTCGGCCACGCCGGGCGGCTTGACCAGGTCGGTGGCGCGCAGCTTGGACACCGCGCCGGCCACCCGGTCGGCGAGCGGCTCGCCGGCCGCGGGCACCCGGCGGCGGATGATGGCGGCCACGCGGTCCGCCTGCGGGTAGGCGATCCAGTGGTACAGGCAGCGGCGCAGCAGCGCGTCGTGCAGGTCCCGGGTCCGGTTCGAGGTGAGCAGCACGATCGGCGGCACGATCGCCTTGCGGGTGCCCAGCTCCGGGATGGTGACCGAGCCCTCGGCCAGCAGCTCGAAGAGGAACGCCTCGAACTCGTCGTCGGCCCGGTCGACCTCGTCGATGAGCAGCACGGCCGGGCGCGGGCCCGGGTGCTCGATCGCGGCCAGCAGCGGCCGGCGCAGCAGGTACTCGGGGGCGAAGAGGTCGGCCTCGCGCGGGGTCTCGCCGCGCGCCTCGGCCAGCCGGATGCCGAGCAGCTGGCGCGGGTAGTTCCACTCGTAGAGGGCCTCGGCGGCGCTGAGCCCCTCGTAGCACTGCAGCCGGATGAGCGGCGTGTCCAGGGCCGCGGCCAGCGCGGCGGCGGCGGCCGTCTTGCCCACGCCGGGCTCGCCTTCGAGCAGGATCGGCTGGCGCATGTGCAGGGCCAGGTACAGCGCGGTGGCCAGCCCGGCGTCGGCGAGGTAGCCCTGCCGGTCGAGGCCCTCGACCAGCGCGTCGACGGTGTCGATCACAGGTATCGGCCCGGGGCGTCGGCGAACGCGCGGCGGCAGCCGGTGCCGCAGAAGTAGTAGACCGTGCCCTCGTGCTGGTAGTGCAGCGCGTCCGGGACCACGGCGACGTCCATGTTGCAGACGGGGTCCTTCGCGATCTGTACCGCGGAGGCGATCTGCGCCGCGGAGGCGATCTGCGCCGCGGAGGCGATCTGCGCCGCGGGAGCGATCTGTACCGCGGGAGGCTTCTCCAGCAACGGCAGCATGATGCGGACCGGCTCGCCGGGCGGCGGGGCGGTCTGCCGGGGACGGGACGAGATGATCTCGGCCAGGACCGACAGCGCGATCTCGGGCGCGGTCCGCGCGCCGATGTCGAGGCCGGCCGGCGCGTGGATGGTGGCCTTCTCGGCGTCGCTCAGCTCCAGCTCGGCCAGCACCGCCGTCGCGCGCTTGCGGCTGGCGACGAGGGCGACGTACGGAATCCGCGCCTTCACCGCCGCGGTGAGGATCTCGGCCTCGTCCCGCCCGTGCGAGGCGACCACGACGGCGCTCGCGTCGAGGGGGATCGAGGTCTGCGCGGTCTCGGCGCGGGACCCTTCCCAGCCCACGGCGCGGGCCACGTCGGCGAGGGCCCGGGCGACGGGCGCCTCGCCGTAGACGAAGACCAGCGGCGCCGGGATCATCGCCTCGAGGAAGATTTCGAGGGTACCGCCGGAAAGACACGGATTCGCGACCGTGAGTAGCCCTTCGGCGCCGGGACGGTCCTCGGGCCCCTCGGCGTCCGGGGTGATGCGCAGCAGCGTCGACTCGCCCGTCTCCAGCAGCTTGAGCCCCTGGAGACGGACGGTCGACTCGGCGCAGGTGCCGCCGACGAACCCCTCGATCGTGCCGTCGGGCAGCACCAGGGCGCGGTCGCCGGCCTTGGCGCTGGTCGGACGCTCGGCCCGGACCACGGTCGCGAGCACGAACGGGGTCCGGCCCACGCGGAGCTGGTCGGCACGAACGAGGAGGTTCATCGGTTTCCCTTACTTAGCTGATCGCGAGGTCGGTGCGGATCGGGTTGCCCTGCACGGCCCGCCAGACGTTCGACGGGGTGAGGGGCATGTCCGCGTGCCGGACCCCGAAGGGCTTGATCGCGTCGAGGACGGCGTTGACCACCGCGGCCGGGGAGCCGACCGTGGCGGACTCGCCGACGCCCTTGGCGCCGATCGGGTGGTGCGGCGACGGGGTGACGGTCTCGCCGAGCTCCCACGAGGGGCACTCCAGCGCCGTCGGCAGCAGGTAGTCCATGAGCGAGGCGCCGAGGTGGTTGCCGTCCTCGTCGAACGCCATGAGCTGCATGAGCGCCATGCCGATGCCGTCGGCGAGCCCGCCGTGCACCTGGCCCTCGACGATCATCGGGTTGATCCGCACGCCGCAGTCGTCGACCGCGATGAACCGGCGCACCTTGACCTGGCCGGTGGCCGGGTCGACGTCGACGACGCAGATGTACGCGCCGAACGGGTAGGTGAGGTTCGGCGGGTTGTAGACGGTGGTCGCGTCCAGGTGGCCCTCGACGCCCTCGGGCAGCTCGAGGCTGGAGTGCGCGGCCATCGCGATCTCCTGGATGGTCTTGCCCTGGTCCGGGTCGCCCTTGACGAAGAAGCGGCCCTTCTCCCAGTCCAGGTCGTCCGGGGAGACCTCGAGCATCGCCGAGGCCACGATCCGGGCCCGGTCGCGCACCTTGCGGGCCACGATCGCGGTGGCCGCCCCGGAGACCGGGGTCGAGCGCGAGCCGTAGGTGCCCAGGCCGAACGGCGTCTGGTCGGTGTCGCCGTGCACGACCTCGATGTCGTCCGGGGAGATGCCGAGCTCCTCGGCGACGATCTGGGCGAACGTCGTCTCGTGGCCCTGGCCCTGGGTCTGCACCGACAGCCGCAGCACGGCCTTGCCGGTCGGGTGCACGCGCAGCTCGGCGCCGTCGGCCATGCCCAGCCCGAGGATGTCCATGTGCTTGCGCGGGCCCGCGCCGACGCCCTCGGTGAAGAAGCTGATGCCGATGCCCATGTACTCGCCGCGCTCGCGCTTCTCGGCCTGCTCCTGGCGCAGCTTCTCGTACCCGACCATGTCCATGGCCAGGCGCAGCGCCTTCGGGTAGTCACCCGAGTCGTACTCCCAGCCGGTGGGCGTGGTGTAGGGGAACTGCTCCGGCCTGAGCAGGTTCTTCATCCGCAGCTCGGCCGGGTCCATCTTCAGCTCGAAGGCCAGCGCGTCGATCATGCGCTCGACGAGGTAGACGGCCTCGGTGATGCGGAACGAGCAGGCGTACGCCACGCCGCCCGGCGCCTTGTTGGTGTAGACGCCGGTGACGTCGCAGAAGGCCGCCTCCAGGTCGTAGGAGCCGGTGAAGATGTGGAAGAAGCCCGCCGGGAACTTGGTGGGCTGGGCCGTACCGTTGAAGGCTCCGTGATCGGCGAGGACCTTGACCCGCAGGGCCTTGATCTTGCCGTCCTTCGTCGCCGCGATCTCGCCGTGCATGTGGTAGTCGCGGGCGAACGCGGTCGCGGTCAGGTGCTCGTTGCGGTCCTCCATCCACTTGACCGGCTTGCCCGTGACGATCGAGCCGACGATCGCCAGCACGTAGCCGGGGTAGATGCCGACCTTGCCGCCGAAGCCGCCGCCGATGTCGGGGGAGACGACCCGGATCTTGTGCTCGGGCAGCCCGGCCACCAGCGCGTACACCGTGCGGTGGGCGTGCGGCGCCTGGGTCGTCGAGTAGATGGTGAGCTTGCCGCTGACCTTGTCGAAGTCGGCGACCGCGCCGCAGGTCTCCAGCGGCGACGGGTGCACCCGCGGGTAGAGCACGTCCTCGGCCACGACGACCTCGGCGCCGGCGAAGACCGCGTCGGTCTTCTCCTTGTCCCCGGCGGTCCAGTCGAAGATGTGGTTGTCGGTCTTGCCCTCCTTGTCGTCCCGGATGACCGGGGCGCCCGGCGCGAGGGCCTGCTTGGCGTCGGCGACGACGGGCAGCGGCTCGTAGTCGACCTCGATGAGCTCCAGGGCGTCGCGCGCGATGTAGTGGTTCTCGGCCACCACGAACGCGACTTCCTGGTTCTGGAAGCGCACCTTGTCGGTCGCGAGCACCGCCTGGGTGTCGTACGACAGGGTCGGCATCCAGGCCAGCTTCAGCGACTCGAGCGTCGCGCCGGTGATGACCGCCTTGACGCCGGGCAGCGCCTCGGCGGCGCTGGTGTCGATCGAGACGATCTTCGCGTGCGCGTAGGGGCTGCGCAGGAAGGAGCCGTGCAGCATGCCGGGCAGCTGGATGTCGTCGACGTAGTTGCCCTTGCCCCGGACGAACCGCGCGTCCTCCTTGCGGTGCATCCGCCCGAAGCCCATGGGCGTGGGGTTCTCGGTGACGGTCACGCGTCCGCACCTTCCTTTGCCTGTGCCTGGTGCTCGGCCGCCCAGCGAACGGACCGGACGATGTTCTCGTATCCGGTGCAGCGGCAGAGCTGGCCGGAGATGGCCTCGCGGATCTGCTGCTCGGACGGGTCGGGGTTCTCGTTCAGCAGCGCGCGGGCGGTGATCATCATGCCCGGCGTGCAGAAGCCGCACTGCAGGCCGTGGCACTGCACGAAGCCCTGCTGGACCGGGTCGAGGCCGTCCGGGCCCTCGAGGCCCTCGACGGTGCCGACCGTCTTGCCGTCGGCCATGACCGCCAGCACGGTGCAGGACTTCACGGGGACCCCGTCGAGCGAGACGGTGCACACGCCGCAGTTGGACGTGTCGCAGCCCCAGTGCGTACCGGTGAGGCCGAGCTCGTTGCGCAGGAAGTGCACCAGCAACAGCCGGGGCTCCACGTCGCGGGTGTACTGCTCGCCGTTCACCGTCACGGTGATCTGCATGTTCTACGCCTCCTGCCCTCGCGCGCGGGCGGCCGCGGTGCGCAGTGCGCGCGCGGTCAGCTCGCCGGCGAGGTGCCGCTTGTAGTCGACCGGCCCGCGCTGGTCCGCGACCGGGTTGGTGTGCTCGGCGGCGATCCGCCCCGCCTCGGCGAACGTCTCCTCCGTGGCCGGCTTGCCCACGAGGAACGCCTCCGCCTCGGCCGCCCGGAAGTGCTCGGCCCCGACCGCGGCCAGGCCGATGCCGGCCGCCTTCACGGCGTCGCCGTCCAGCCAGACGGCGGCACCGGCGGCCGCGACCGCCCAGTCGCCGACGCGGCGCTCGACCTTGTGGTACGCCGAGCCGCCGCCCGGCCGGATCGGCACCCGGACCTCGGTGAGCAGCTCGCCGGGCTCGACGACGGTCTCGTACGGCCCCACGTGGAACTCGGTCAGCGGCACGGTGCGCGACCCCCGCGCACCCTGGATCACCGCCGAGGCGCCCACCGCGGCGAACGCGGCGGAGAGGTCCTCGGCCGGATCGGCCTGGCACAACGAGCCGCCGACGGTACCGCGGTTGCGCACCAACGGGTCGGCGATGACGCGCTCGGCGTCGGCGAAGATCCGGTAGTGCTCCTCGACGAGGGGCGAGGCGAGCAGCTCGGCGTGCCGGGTGAGCGCGCCGATGCGCAGTTCATCGCCTTCGACCCGGATATAGGCCAGCTCGGCAACGTCGTTGATGTCGATGAGCGCGGTCGGCCGGGCCAGGCGCAGCTTCATCATCGGAATGAGGCTGTGGCCGCCGGCGATCACACGGGCGTCCTCACCCCACTGCTCGAGCAGCTGCAGGGTCTGGCCGACGCTTGTGGCTTTCGCGTATTCGAATGCGGCGGGTACTTGCATCGCGCCTCCGGTTTTTCGGGTCCGGACAATGAGCAGAAGGTCGACAGAATCGTCGTCCTAAAGGCGAGAACGGACAACTCCGCCACGGTAGTTGATCTGTATACGCAGCGTAGTTTCGGTTGCCCGGCGGCGGGTCTGGACGGGCGCGGCGGGCAAGATTGCGGGCGTGGGTGGGCGCAAACGGGTGACCAGCACGGTCGCGCAGGTCGACGGCGGAGTGGCCGAGCTGTGCCCGGACGACGGGCGGCCCGGCCGCTGGACGCTGCTGCTGGACGGGTACCCGCAGTCCGCGCTGGACGTCGAGGACCCGCGCCGGCTCGACTTCGAGTACATGCGGCGCATCGCATCGGTGCTCGACGCGATGGCGCCGCCCGGGGCCCCGCTGTCGGTGCTGCACCTCGGCGGGGGCGCGCTCACCCTGCCGCGGTACGTGGCGGCCACCCGGCCCGGCTCGGCCCAGCGGGTGGTCGAGCGCGACGCGGCCCTCATCGACTTCGTACGCCGGGAGCTGCCCCTGCCCCGCGGGGCCGACATCCGGGTGCGGGCGGCCGACGCCCGCGAGGCCGTGGAGTCCCTCGCCCCGGGCCGCTTCGACCTGGTCATCGCCGACGTCTACGCCGGCGCCCGGGTGCCGGCCCACCTGGCGTCGCTGGAGTTCCTGACCGCGGCGGCCCGGCTGCTGCGCCCGGGCGGGCTCTACGTGGCCAACCTGGCCGACGGCTCCGGGCTGGCCTTCGCCCGCGGACAGGCGGCCACGCTGCGCCGGGTCTACGGCGACCTGGTGCTGCTGGCCGAGCCCTCGGTGCTGCGCGGGCGGCGGTTCGGCAACGTGGTCCTGGTGGCGTCCGCGGAGGCGGGGCGCATCCCGCAGGCCCCGCTGGCCCGGGCGGCCGCGGCGGATCCGTTCCCGGCCCGGCTGGTCTCCGGCGACGACCTGATCAGGCTGATCGCCGGCGCGGCGGTCGCCACGGACGCGACCGCGGTGGCCTCGCCCTCCCCGCCGGCCGGTCTGTTCTGACCCGGGCCGAGCGCGACAAGCCGCCACCCCGATTTCCCATAAGTCCGAAACATCACGATGCGAATGTCCCGGCATTTCGGGCGAATAGCAGTCACGCCTGGTTACCTCCCAGTCGGCGGGAAGGCGCTTAGGGATCGTTCAGGTTCCGCTTACAGTTCCTGAATGCTCGAATTCGACACAGTTCCCGCCGAGCGCCGCCCGGCCGAGGAGCGCGCCGCGTTGCTCGCCGACCCCGGGTTCGGCCGCGTCTTCACCGACCACATGGTCACCATCCGTTACGCCGAGGGCAAAGGGTGGTACGACGCCCGCCTGGAACCCTTCGGGCCGCTCTCGCTGTCGCCGGCCACGGCCGCGCTGCACTACAGCCAGGAGCTCTTCGAGGGGCTGAAGGCGTACGCGCTGCCCGACGGCGAGGTCGGGCTCTTCCGTCCCCAGGCCAACGCCCGCCGCCTGAACACGACCGCCGAGCGGCTGGCCATGCCCCAGCTGCCCGAGGAGCTGTTCCTGCGCGCGGTGTGGACCCTGGTCGAGGCCGACCGGGAGTGGGTGCCGACGGGCGAGGGACAGAGCCTGTACCTGCGGCCGTTCATGATCGCCACGGATCCGTTCCTGGGGGTCCGGCCTTCCTCGGAGTACCTCTTCGTGGTCATCGCCTCGCCCTCGGGCTCCTACTTCGCCGGCGGCGCCAAGCCGGTCACGGTGTGGGTGTCGCAGGACTACTCGCGCGCGGCGCCGGGCGGAACGGGCGCGGTGAAGGCGGCCGCCAACTACGCGGTCAGCCTGCGCGCGCAGGCCCAGGCCCAGGAGGCCGGCTGCGACCAGACCGTCTTCCTCGACGCGGTGGAGCACCGCTGGATCGAGGAGTCGGGCAGCATGAACCTGTTCTTCGTGTACGAGCGCGACGGCGCCCCGCTGCTGGTCACCCCGCCGCTCAACGGCTCGATCCTGCCGGGCGTGACCCGCGACTCGGTGCTGACGCTGGCCCGGCACCGCGGCTGGGGCGTCGAGGAGCGGCCGTACTCGCTCGAGGAGTGGCGCTCGGACGCCATCAGCGGCGCGCTGCGCGAGACCTTCGCCTGCGGCACCGGCGTGGTGATCACCTCGATCGGCACCGCCCGCAGCCGCGACGGCGAGTTCCTCATCGGGGGCGCGGCCGAGGGCCCGGTGACGTCGTCGATCCGCGACGCGATCGTGGGCATCCAGCGCGGGCTGGCCGAGGACCCGTTCGGCTGGTCGCTGCGGCGGGCGTGAGGCCTCAGCGCCTGTTGCACAACAGGCGCTAGATCACCGACAGGTGCACGTGGTTGGTGTGGTCGCTGGACGGGTCGCCGTTGCCGCCGCTGTAGGCGTGCCAGCCGGCCGCCGGGGTCCACACCTGGCGGAACCAGATCACGTACAGCACGCCGAGCGACGACGCGTTCTTGACGAAGAACGCGGCCAGGTTGGTGCCGTACGTCTTGTCGTTGCCGGTCGCGACGCCCCCGAAACCGTCGGAGGCGGCCGCGAAGTCGCACGCCCGCCCCTTGGGATGCTCATAAGGCCCCGAGGGGCGGAAGCACGAGTAGAAGTGGGTGAACCCGTTCTTGCGGGCCTCCTGGGACGCGTGCAGCAACCGCGGCGTGATGCAGCCCGTCGTGGTCGGGTCGTCGATGATGCAGTTCTCCGAGGGCCAGCTGCCGTCGGCGTTGCGCGGGGCCGGCGTGGCCAGCGGTGAGTTGACGCTCACGTAGCCGTCGGCCTTGCCGCGCATCTTGGCCAGGGCGGCCTCCGCGTCGGCCTTCTTCTTGGCCTGGACGTCGGCCTGGGCCTGCTGCGTGGCGACCTCCTGGTCGATCGCCTTCTTGGCGCCCGCGAGGTCCGCCTCGAGCTTGGTCAGCCGGCCGATGACCCGGTCGTTGTACATCGCGATCTCGTTGATCAGCACCACGCGGTCCATGAACGCGTCCGGCGAGTCGGTGTCGACCAGCGCGGCGCTGAGCCGGATCTTGCCGCCGGTGCGGTAGGCCGCCGCCGCGATCACGTTCACGCTGGCCCGCACCGGCTCCAGCTCGGCCTGCAGGTCCGCCATCTGCTTGACCAGGTCGGCCTGGCGCTTCTTGGACGCCTCCAGCGCCGCCTGCGCGTTGAGCCAGCCGGTGTTGGCCGCGTCGAGCTTGTCACCCAGCGTGAGGTTGGCCGCGCCCTCGTCCGGCGGGGCGGTCGGGTCGCCCGGCTCGGCGGCCGCGGGGCCGGCCCAGGCGCAGATCAGGACGAGCAAGGCAATCACGAACGTGCGTGCCCGGCTTCGCATGCGGTGAGTGTATTGGCTCGTCCTGTCCGGGCACAGGGCGAAGAACGCTCCCGGGCGACTACCGACCGTCGCCCTCGTTCGGATTCGAACACGTGTCCGGCGTGTCGGATTCGGCCATCGACGCCGGCTTTGCTAGCGTGCGCGCTAGCAAACGGCTAGCGGGAGTGATGTTGGAATCGACAGAGAAGACGGTGGCGATGCCGCCGCAGCGGCCGCGGTTCGAGCGGGTGCAGCTCAACACCCGGGTCCGGGTGGAGATCGAGCAGACCCTGCAGCGGTTCGTCGTCGATCACAACACCACGGTGCAGAGCTCCGTGGACCTGGCGCTGGCCGAGTTCCTCGCGGCCCGGGGCTATCCGTTGCCCCAGCCGGACGACGACGGGAGAAACCGGTGAGCACGCCGGGCATCAACGAGCTCGACGCGGATCTGCAGAAGACGATCCGGCGTACCTCCTACATGCGACAGCTCTTCTACATCGTCGTGCTGCTCACCGCGATGGCCGGCCAGGTGTCCGGCGCGGTCGAGGCGCTCGGCATCCCGCTGATCTGGGCCATCCCGGCCGTCGGCGCGCTGGAGGTCGGCGGCATCGTCGTGCTGGCCAACGCCGACGTGCGGCGCCGGCTCGGCGAGCGCGCGGTCGCCTCGCGGGTGCTTTCCGCCGCCATCGCGGGGTTCGCCGTCGCCTTCAACTGGATGGCCCACGACAACAAGCTGCTCGCGGGCTTCTTCGCGGGGATGTCGGCGCTGGGGTACCTCGTCTGGCTGATGCACACCGAGAACCAGCGGCGCGACCGGCTGCGGGCCAAGGGCGACCTGCCCCCCACCTCGCCGGCCTACGAGGTGGTCGGCCACTGGGTGCGCCATCCGTGGATGACCCTGCGCGCGAAGAATCTCGCCAAGGCCAACCAGCAGCTCGGGCTCTACAGCTCGATCGCGGCGGCCAAGGCGGAGAAGCGCAAGGAGCAGCGTACGAAGGCGATCGCCAAGGTGCTGCACCGCAAGATCCGCGCCGCCGTCGACCCGACCACCGCCGACATCGCCGTCGCCGTCTACGACCTCGACGAGATCGCGCTGCGGCTCGCCGACGGGGCCGACTACGACGGGCTGACCTCGCTCATCGCCGCCGACCTGGCCCCGGCCCGGCTGGCCGCGGTGGCCGGCCAGCCGGTCCCCGCCGTCGCCGCGGAACCGGAGCCCTTGGTCATCGACACCGAGGAGCAGCGCGCGCTGCCGACCGTCGAAGAGGCGAAGGCCGTGCGTGAGGAGCGCGAGGAGGAAGAGCGCCGCGCCGCCCGCGAGGCCGTCGTCCGGGCCATGGCCGAGCCCGCCGCCGAGGCGCCCTCGCCGCTGGGCCCGCTGCGCGGCCAGTTCGAGGGCATGCTCCCGGCCACCACGCCGACGCCCCGGCGCTCGCGCAGCCGCGGCGTGCCGGTGACCCACGAGGCCGGCGAGATCGTCGACATCGCCGAGGAGCCGACCCTCACCCCGAGCCCGATGGTCCGGGAGGGGTCGCTGCGCAACCAGGTGTACCAGATCCTGCACGACAACGTCCCGGCGAACGACCGCCGCGACGTCGTCGAGCTGACCACCATGGTCGGCGACCTGCTCGACCTCGACGACGTGGAGCGGCTGACCGCCTCCAACTACGTGCGCACCTGGAAGACGGAGGCCGACGCCGGCCGCCGCTCCGCCGTCAACGGCCGTCACCTGCAGGGCATCATCCCCCGGTAAGGGCTGAAACCGTCAGTCGCACCTCCCGCCTGCCGATGGGAGGGCGGGAGGTGCCGGAATGGCCCGTTTGCTGGTGGTGGACGACGAGCAGGACGTGCGCGACCTGATCGTCAAGCGGCTGCGCACCGACGGCCACGACGTGCTCGCCGCCGAGAACGGCGCCGCCGCCCTGGCCGCGGTGGCCCGTCACGGCCTGCCCGAGGCGGCCATCCTCGACGTGGACCTGCCCGGCATGGACGGCATCGAGCTGCTCGCGCGGCTGCGCCGGCACCGGGCCGACCTGCCGGCCATGTTCCTCACCGTGCTGTGGGACGGCGAGGTGCTGGCCCGCGCCCTCGCGACCGGCGCGCTCTACGTGCGCAAGCCGTTCACCGCCGAGACCCTGCGGGCCGGGCTGGCGAAGGCGCTGCAGGCGGCCTGATGTCGGCGTCGCTGCTGCGGACCGGCCTCTGGGCGTTGCTGTACGTCCTGGCCACCATCGCCGGTCGCCTGACCATCATGGACGGCAGCAGCCTGAGCCTGGTTTGGCCGGCCGCCGGGGTCGCCGCCATCTGGTTCGCCACCCAGCGCCGCGCCCCGCTGCGCCGGCTCGACCCGCTCGTGCTGGCCGCCGCCACCGTCGCCGTCGACCTGGCCACCGGCGCCTCCGTGATGCTGACCGCCTGGTTCACGGCGGCCAACCTGGTCCAGGTCGCCGTGTTCATGCGGATGCTGACCCGGCTCGGACCGCACCTGTGGGGCGCGGGCGGCACCGAGCCGCTGTCCCGCTCGGCCGACCTGTGGCGGCTCATGGCCGCGACCGTGGCCGGGTCGGCGGCCGGCGCCCTGGTCGGCCCGACCGCCATCTGGGCCACCACCGGCGAGTTCCAGTGGTCCGACGGGCTGGTGTGGTTCCTGCGCAACGCCGTCAGCATCCTGATCATCTCGGCGGTGGGGTTCCGGCTCGGGTACCACCGTTCGTCCGGCCGCCCGCTGCGGCTCGCGCGCCCGGCCCGCCTGGCCGAGTACGCGGCGCTCATCGCATGCTCGGCCGCGGCGTACTGGATCGCCTTCGGCGGCACCCGCCTCCCCCTGGTCTTCCCGCTTCTCGTGCTCACCGTCTGGGCCGCGCTGCGGCTGCACACCACCTTCGTCGTCCTGCACGACCTGGCCTTCGGCGTCGCCGCGGTGCTCTTCACGCTGCACGGCACCGGCCCCTTCGCCGCCGTGGCCTCCTACCCGGTGCGCGCCCTGGTGGCCCAGGGCTTCGTCGGCATGCTCGCGATCGTCGGCCTGTCCATCGCGCTGGGCCGTGACGAGCGCGCCGATCTGATGACCCGCCTGGCCGCCGCCGGCCGCGAGGCTGCCACCCAGGCCCGCCTGCTCACCACGATCGTCAACGCCATGAGCGACGGCGTGTCGGTGATCCGCCCCGACGGCCGCTGGATCATGCGCAACCCGGCCGCCGTCTCCCTCCTCGGCGGCGTCACCAGCCGCACGCAGGCCGTCGCGCACCCCGGCCACTACGGCCTCTTCCACCCCGACGGCACCCCGCTGCCGGAGGAGGAGATGGCCCACACCCGCGCGCTGCAGGGCGAGGACGTGCACAACCTGGAGCTGCTGGTGCGCAACGCCGGCGTGCCCGACGGCCGCTTCATCAGCGTGAGCGCCACGCGGCTGCCGGCCGACGGCGCCGACGAGGGCGGCGCCGTGGTGGTCTTCCACGACGTCACCGCCGAGCGCCGGCACCGCGACGAGCTCTCCTCCTTCGCCGGCGTGGTCGCCCACGACCTGCTCAACCCGCTGACCACGATCGACGGCTGGGCCGAGAACCTGGGCGAGACGCTGGCCGCCATGCCGCCGGCCGACCCCGCGGTCCGCGACGCCGGCGACAGCCTGGTCCGCATCACCCGCGCCTCGGCCCGCATGCGGCACCTCATCAACGACCTGCTGGCCTACACGACGGCCCGCAACGCCGCCATAGCCCCGGTCGACCTGGCCCTGCGCGCCCTGGTCGTCGACGTGACCACGGCCCGCGCCGACCTGGCGGCCGCGGCCGGCGCGCCGTCCCCGCAGTTCAGCCTGGGCCACCTCGACGAGGTGCGCGCCGACCCGGTCCTGCTGCGCCAGTTGCTGGACAACCTGGTGGGCAACGCGGTGAAGTACACGGCGCCGGGCACGGTGCCGCGCATCGCCATCTCGTCCAGCCCGGACGACGCCGGGCTGGTGCGCGTCGAGATCTCCGACAACGGCATCGGCATCCCGCCCGGGCACCACGACGCCATCTTCACCAACTTCCACCGGGCGCACCGGTCGAGCGGCTACGCGGGGACCGGCCTCGGGCTGGCCATCTGCAAGCGGATCGTGGAACGGCACGGCGGGACGATCGCGGCGGCGGACAATCCGGGAGGGGGCTCGCGCTTCACCTTCACGCTGCCGGCCTCGACCGTGCCGGCCCCGGTGCCCGCCCGCTCGTAGGCCCCTTCCCCCGCGCGCCGGGCGGGGGATCGTGCCACCGGACCGGTCGCGCGATGATGCCGGTCATGGCGTTGACCACGAGGTTCACCGAGATGTTCGGCCTGCGGCACCCGATCGCGCTGGCCCCGATGGGCGGCTCGGCCGGCGGGGCGCTGGCCGCGGCCGTCTCCCGGGGCGGCGGCCTCGGGTTGCTGGGGGCCGGCGGCGGCGCGCGCGAGTGGCTGGACCGCGAGCTGCGGCTCGTCGAAGGCGCGTGGGGCGTCGGCTTCCTCACCTGGGCGATCGAGCCCGGCGCCGTCGAGCGCGCGCTCGAACACGACCCGCGGGCGGTCATGTTGTCGTTCGGGGACCCCGGGCCGTACGCCGAAATCGTGCACAGCTCCGGCGCCGCCCTGATCTTGCAGGTCACCGACCTTGAGGAGGCCCGCCGGGCGGTCGACCTGGGCGCCGACGTCATCGTGGCCCAGGGCACCGAGGCCGGCGGGCACGGCGCCCGGCGCGGGCGCTCCACCCTGCCCTTCGTGCCGGCCGTGGTGGACCTGGCCGGCCCGATCCCGGTCCTGGCGGCCGGCGGCATCGCGGACGGCCGCGGCCTGGCTGCCGCGCTGGCCCTCGGCGCCGCGGGCGCGCTGATCGGCACGCGCTTCCAGGCCACCGCCGAGGCGCTGGTCGACCCGGCCGTGGCCAGGGCGATCGTCGCCGGCCGGACCGAGGACACCGAGCGCAGCCGGGTGCTGGACATCGCGCGGGGCTCGGCCTGGCCGGCGCGGTACACGGCGCGGACGCTCGGCCACCCGTACCTCGACCGCTGGCGCGGCCGCGAGGCCGAGCTGGAGGGCGATGCCGGGGTGCGCGAGCAGTACCGGGCCGACGTCGAGCGCGGCGCGATCCCGACGCTCCCGATCTGGGCCGGCGAGGCGGTCGACCTGATCACCGACCTGCCCCTCGCCGCCGACCTGGTCGAGCGGCTGGCCGCCCAGGCCGAGACCGCGTTGACCAACGCCGTCCGGCGGGCGTGAGCTGGGTCGCATCCTCGAGCGAACGTTCGTTCTTGACGCGGCGGCCGAGCGGTTTCACTCTAAAAGAACGAACGACCGTTCTTTTTAGGAGGCGAGATGGCCGCGCAGGTGACGCAGGGGCGTTCTGGGTGGGGGCGGGTCGGTGCGATCGTGCTCCTGCTGACCGCACTGCTCAGCCTCATCATGGTGGCGTTCGCGTGGCCGGCCACGCGGGCCGGCGTGCACGACATCCCGCTGGCGGTGGCCGGGCCGCCGCAGGCGACCTCGCAGGTCGTGCAGCAGCTGGAGGCGAAGCGGCCGGGCGCGTTCGACGTCAGGGTCGTCGGAGACACGGCGGCGGCCGAGCGGCTCATCAAGGACCGCGAGGTGTACGGCGCCATCGACCTCACCTCCGGCAAGCCCCAGCTGATCGTCGCGTCGGCGGCCAGCCCGGTGGTGGCGCAGGCGCTGCAGCAGGTGGCGCTCGCGCTGGCCCCGCCGCAGGGGGACGCCACGGTCGTGCGGGACCTCGTACCGCTGCCAGCCGACGACCCGCGCGGCGCGGGACTGTCCGCTGGCGCGCTGCCGCTGGTACTCGGCGGCATCGCGGCGGCGGGGATGCTCACCAGCCTCATCGTCGGGCTGGGGCGGCGCATCGCCGGCGCGCTGGCCTTCGCGGTGACGGGCGGTCTGGCACTCGTGGGGATCCTGCAGTACTGGCTGGGCTCCCTCGCCGGCGACTACTGGGCCAACAGCGGTGTCGTCGCGCTGTCCATCGCCGCCACCGCGCTCACGCTCCTGGGGCTGGAGTCGCTGCTGGGGTTCCGCGGGCTCGGGCTCGGTGCGGCGGTCATGATGCTGCTGGGCAACCCGCTGTCGGGGCTGACCAGCGCGCCGGAGATGTTGCCCTCGGGGTGGGGCGCGTTCGGGCAGTACCTGCCGCCGGGGGCCGCGGGGTCGCTGCTTCGCAGTACCGCCTTCTTCGACGGCGCGGGGGCGGGGCCGCACGTGTTGGTGCTCGCCGCCTGGGCGCTCTTCGGGCTGGTGCTCGTCGTCGTCGCCGCGCTGCGCCCACGCGCCCGCCGGGCCGAGGCGCCGGCGGGTGAGCTGGTCGCGGCCTGAGCTGCACAGCTGGCCGCGGCCTGCCCTGCACAGGCTGGCCGCGGCCTGCGCTGCTCAGGCTGGTCGCGGCCTGCGCTGCACAGCTGGTTGCGGCCTGCGCTTCACAGCTGGTTGCCAAGGTTCGCGGGGCGGCGTGCCAGGCAGTCTCGGGATCGTTGCTGGTGAGCGGCTCCCCGGAGTACGAGCCGCCGGACGACGACCCTCAGGAGCCTCGATGAGCAGCCACCTCGACCAGCAGCCCGCCGCCCCCGTCTGGGCCCAGCCGACGCCCGCCGCCCCCGCCGCCCCCGCTCCCCAGCCGCCGGCCACCCCGCCGAAATCGTCGCGGATGAAGACCGTCATCGTCGGCGTGGTGGCCGCGCTGGTCATCGGCGGCGGCGGGTTCGCCGTCATCAAGGCGGCCAGCGGCGACTCGTCGTCGACCTCCCAGCAGGCCGGCCCCGGCGGCAACGGTCAAGGCGGCCCGGGTGGCTTCGGCGGGGGCTTCATGGACCGCGGCGCCAACGGCTTGTCCGGCGCCCTGTACGGCGACTTCACCGCCTCCGACGGCAACGGCGGCTACACCACCAAGCGCCTGCAGAGCGGCACGGTGACCGAGGTGAGCACCACGTCGATCACCGCCAAGAGCGCCGACGGCCACGCCACGACCTTCGTCATCGGCTCGTCGACCACGGTGGACAACGGCAACGACCAGATCTCCGACGTCAAGACCGGCGACACCGTGACCGTGGTGGGAACGGTCGACGGCTCGACGGTCACCGCGACCAGCATCACGGACACCACGCTCAGCCAGGCCAACGGCGGCAACCAGCAGCAGGGCGGCGGCAACGGCAACGGCATGCCGGGTGGTGGCGGCGCCCCGCAGGGCAACGGCACCAGCAACTAAGGGCCTCCCGGCATTCGTACACGACCTGCTCGACGCCCTCTGAGTCGCGGCCGACGGGGACCTGTGCAAGGACCTCGCCGGCCGCGCCGATCTCACGGACGCCCGAGCGGCGCCACCGCCGCACGCCGGGCGACGTGCCCCTCCGCGCGATCGCCCAGCACCCGAGCGCCACCCCGGCCGCCGCGAACCCCTCGCTGCCGATTGCACAAACGGCAAAGCTTGTACGAATATAATAGTTGTGGTCGTACAAGAACGCCGCCGGCGCCTCCTGGTGCTCGGCATCTGCTGCATGAGCCTGCTCATCGTCGGGCTCGACAACACCATCGTGAACATCGCGGTGCCGGCGATCGGCCACGACCTCGACGCGCCGCTGTCCGGGCTGCAGTGGACGATCGACGCGTACACCCTCGTTCTGGCCAGCCTCCTGCTCATGGCCGGCTCCACCGCCGACCGGATCGGCCGCCGCCGGACCTTCCAGACCGGGCTCGTCGTGTTCTCGGTCGGCTCGCTGCTGTGCGGCCTCGCCCCGTCGCTGGAGTGGCTCATCGTCTTCCGGGTGCTGCAGGCGATCGGCGGCTCGATGCTCAACCCGGTCGCCATGTCGATCATCACCAACGTCTTCACCGATCGGCGCGAGCGGGCCCAGGCGGTCGGCGTCTGGGCGGGCGTCGTCGGCATCAGCATGGCCCTCGGCCCGGTGGTCGGCGGCCTGCTCGTGCAGACCGTCGGCTGGCGCACGATCTTCTGGATCAACGTGCCGATCGGCATCGCCGCGATCGTGCTCACCGCGCTGTTCGTGCCCGAGTCGCGCGCCCCGCGGCCGCGGCGGGTCGACGTGCCGGGTCAGATCATCGTCCTGGTACTGCTGGCCAGCGCCACCTACGCGATCATCGAGCACGACTGGCGGGCCGGGATCGTGGCCCTGGTCGCGCTGGTGGCCCTGCTGCTGGTCGAGCCGCGCCGCCCCGAGCCGCTGGTCGACATCGCGCTGTTCCGCAGCCCGCCCTTCGCGGGCGCCACGATGATCGCGGTCGCGGCCTTCGGCGCCCTGGCCGGCTTCCTGCTGCTCAACACCCTCTATCTGCAGGAGGTGCGGCACCTCTCGCCGATGCACGCCGGCCTGCTGACGCTGCCGATCGCGGCCATCACGGTGGTCCTCGGCCCGGTGTCGGGCCGCCTGGTCGGCGCCCGTGGCCCGCGCCTGCCGCTGCTCGTCGGCGGGGCCGGCATCGGCGTCTCCGGAGTGCTGCTGACCGTGCTGGCCCCGGATACGCCCCTGGTGTGGGTCCTCGCCGCGTACGTCGCCTTCGGCATCGGCTTCGCCATGGTCAACCCGCCGATCACGGTCACCGCCGTGTCGGGCCTGCCGACCGCCCAGGCCGGCGTGGCCGCCGCGTTCGCCTCCACGAGCCGCCAGTTCGGCTCGACGCTGGGCATCGCGGTCCTCGGCGCCGTGGTCAACGCCGGCCTGCACGACCGCGCCATGGCCGACGGCTTTACGCCGGCCAGCCACGCTGGCTGGTGGATCGTTGCCGGTTGCGGGGCCGCGATCCTTGCCATCGGTACCATCACCACCGGACGCTGGGCGAAGAGCAGACAACCCGAGGCGGAGCTCGTCGATGCCTGACCCGGAAACCCCCGACCGGGCCGCGCAGGTCTGGCGCGACCTGCTGGCCCTGGTGCACGAGCGCCACGACCGCCGCAAGGAGGTGTGCGAGGCGCTCGACCTGAGCTTCGTGCGGATCAAGGCATTGCGCCGCCTGGCCGGCGAGCCGCTCACGATGCGCGAGCTGGCGGCGCGGCTGCAGACGGATGCGCCGTATACGACGCTCGTCGTGGACGACCTGGAAAAACGAGGCCTCGTACGCCGGGAGCCGCACCCCGCCGACCGCCGTGCCAAACTCGTGACGGCGACCGCTCGCGGCCGAGCCGAGGCGGCCCGGGCCGAGGCGATCATGACTCAGCCCCCGCCCCAGATGCTGGCCCTGTCCGCGGCCGAGCTGGAGACGCTGGGTGACATCGTGGCCCGCCTGGGCGAGGACTCGGCCTAACGCGGAATCGGCCAGCAACGCGGGATCGGCCGGCAACGCGGGATCGGCCGGCAACGCGGGATCGGCCGGCAACGCGGGATCGGCCGGCAACGCGGGATCGGCCGGCAACGCGGGATCGGGCGGCAACGCGGACCCGGGCGGCAACGCGGAATTGGGCGGCAAGGCGACCTGAGCGGCGACGCGGAGTCGGGCGGTAAGGCGGGCCTGGGCGGTAACGCGGAGCCGGGCGGGGAGGTGGACCCCGGGCGGTAAGGCGGGCCTGGGCGCTAAGGCGAAGCCGGGGCGGTAAAGGCGACCCGGGTGGCAACGCGGAATTGGGGCGGCAAGTGGGCCTTCCCGACATGTCGGGCACTCCGTGCCAACGACATGTCGGATTTATGCCCTGACAGGCGGAAAATCGGATAAGTCGTGGCACGGCGTGCCCGACTTATCGGGAATCGGCGCAGAAGAGCGCTATGGCCGCGGAAGAGCGCTGCGCCTCAAAAGAGCGCTGCGCGCTCAGCAGGGAACGGGCGTCGCCGAGGTCAGGGCGCGCTCGCACACGCTGCGGGCCCACTGGATGCGGTCGAACGCGACGTCAGGCCGGTCGCCGAAGACTTCGGCGGCCCGGGCGTAGCACTCCTCGGCCCCCAGGCGCTCGAGGGTCGAGTCGACCGCGGCGCGGACGGTGGCGGCGTCGGGATCGGAGAAGCACGGGGTGTCGGAGACGAACAGTGCCATGCACTTCACTGGATCAACCAGGCAGGCCGTCATGGGAATCACCTGTTCATGGGGGCGTGGATGACTGTTCCACCGTGCTCCCGATGAGTGGGGTGCGGCGTCGGCGCCAGCAGGCCTCTGTGGCTGCGGGTTTCCGCACCCGCCAGTACCGGCTGGCCTCCATGGCCGACTCAACCGGTATCACCCTCCAGAGGGGTCGCGAGGGGGATGGTGATGCCCAGGCGGGTGCCGGTGCCGGGGCGGCTGGCGATCTGCATGCTGCCGCCGAGTGCCGCGACCCGGTCGCCGAGGCCCGTCAGGCCGGTGCCGGTGCCCGGGTCGGCGCCCCCGATGCCGTCGTCCTCGACGACCAGGCCGAGGCGGCCGTCGCGCACGGAGGCGCGCACGCAGATCAGGTTGGCGTGCGCGTGGCGGACGGCGTTGGTCATGGCCTCGGCGACGATGTAGTACACCCCGATCTCGATCTGGGCGCCGAGCCGCTCGGGCAGCTCGAGGGACAGCTCCACCGGCACCGGGGAGCGGCGGGCCAGGGACCTGAGCGCCGGGGTGAGCCCACCCTCGGACAGGATCGACGGGTGGATGCCGCGGGCCAGCTCGCGCAGCTCGTCGATGGCCTCCGACAAGTCGCCGCCGATGGTGTGCAGGCGGTCCTGGACGGGGCCGTCGGCCTGGGTCTCGGTCGCCCGCAGGGCCAGTAGCAGGGCGATGAGCCGCTGCTGGGTGCCGTCGTGCAGGTCGCGCTCGATGCGCCGGCGGCTCTCGTCGGTGGCGGCGACCACGCGGGCCCGCGAGGCGGTGAGGTCGGCCCGGGCCTGCGAGTTGGCGATGGCGCTGGCCACCAGCTCGGTGAACTCGGCCGCCCGCTCGGCGTCGTGCTGCTCCAGTGGCTGGGCGCAGGTGGACAGCGCCTTGAGGACGCCCCAGGTGCGGCCGGCGACGAGCACCGGGGCGCCGATGGCCGAGCGGATCGAGGTGTCGCCGAACTCCTGCTGCAGGAAGTCGGCGCTGCCCGGGCCGGCCAGGCGGATCGGGCGCCCGGAGCGCAGCACCGACTCGCTGATGCCCTCCTCGGCCAGGTCCACCTTGCCCAGCCCGATCCGGTGCCGCGGGTCCTGGCTCCAGCTGGCCACCACGGTGGCGTTGCCGTCGGGCTCGAAGCGCAGCAGTACGGCGGCGTCGGCGGCGAAGAGCTTGCCCGCCTCCTCGGTCACCGCGGCGAAGACGTCGTCGGCCGGTCGGCCCTGGGCCGCCACCGTGGCCACCCGGCGCAGCGCCGCCTGCTCGGCCGCCACCGCGCCGAGCATGACCCGGCCCTTGTCGAGCGCCTCGACCATCGAGTTGAACGTGCGTTGCAGCGCGCCCACCTCGACCGGGGCGTCGGTGGCCACGCGCACGGTGAGGTCGCCGCCGGCCACCTGGTCGGCCGCCATCACCATGCGCCGCAGCGGGCGGACCACCACGACCGCGAGCGAGCGGGTGAGCAGGCCGACGGCGATGAGGGCGACCACGAAGCCGGCGATGCCGGCCGTGACGGCCCGCAGCCCGGCCCGGTCCGCCTCGGCGTGGGCGAGGTCGACGGCCGCCCGCTGGCTGGTCACGAAGTCGTCGAACTCGTCGCGCAGGGCGGCGATGTGCTGCTGCCCGGCCATGATCGACTGCGGGTCGATGTTCTGCGGTTCACCCGACTGGTTGTCGGCGATCGCCGGGTCGGCGTAGTTGTCCAGGTAGACGGTGACGTCGCCGTTGAGCCGGGTGACGCGGGCCGCCTGGACCTTGCTGCCGGAGACCGCGGCGGCGAGTTCCTGCTGGTCCAGCGGGATCTGCTGCTGGGCCTCGATCCACGGCTCCAGCAGCGCCCGGTCGTGGGTCAGCGCGTAGCCGCGCCGGCCGGCCTCGACGTCCAGCACGAGCCGCTCCAGGCTGTTGGACGCGGACACGGCCTGCTCCGCCCGGGTGACCACCATGACCGAAGCCCGCAGCTGGTACACGGAAAGGAGGATCACGGCGAACGCTGCGCTGATCATCAGGGTGAACAACGCGCTGGTCAGCGCCAGGCGGACGGTCAATCCCCCGTGCATGGGGGGGTGTCTACCCCGGCTCGCGGGGATATGTTGGATTTGATGGCATTCGAGGCGAGCGCGGCCCTCCGTCGAACGGTGGTGATCGCGGACGACGACGTGTTGCTGCGCGAGGGACTAGCGAGCCTCCTCGACCGGCATGGTTTCAACGTGACCGGCCTTGCCGACGACGGCACCCACCTGCTGGACCTGGTCGAGAAGACGGCGCCGGACATCGCCGTGGTCGACATCCGCATGCCCCCGACGCACACCACCGAGGGCCTGGCCGCGGCCCGGGAGATCCGGCTGCGCTTCCCGAAGGTGGCCATCCTCGTGCTCTCGGCGTTCGTGGAGGTCGAGCACGCCATCGAGCTACTGGCCAGCGGTGAGCGGATCGGGTACCTGCTCAAGACCCGGGTGACCGACGTCGAGGAGTTCATCGAGACCCTGCACCGGGTGCACGACGGCGGGACGGTGGTCGACCCGGCCGTGGTCCAGGAGCTCGTCGCCGCGCACCGCCGCAAGGACCCGCTCGACGTGCTCAGCCCGCGCGAGCGCGAGGTGCTGGCGCTGATGGCCGAGGGCCGCTCCAACGCCGGCGTGGCCAAGGCGCTGTGGGTGACAGAGGGGACGATCGAGAAGCACGTCCGCTCGATTCTGACCAAGCTCGACCTGCCCGAGACGGACGAGACGCACCGCCGGGTGCTGGCCGTCCTGACCTTCCTGGAAGCCGCGAGCTCGTAGCTCCCGGCCTGCCGGTCACGACTCCAGCAGGTGGCAGATGGCGTAGCCGGAGAGCTGGTCCTTCGGGAGGAAGCCGATCGCCGGGCTCTCCGCGAGCATGTCGATCACGTCCTCCGGGGACAGGCTGGAGACCATGATGACGGGGCTGAGCCGGATCCGCGCGGCGAGTTCGAAGCCGTTCTCCGCGCCCAGGCCGACATCCACCAGTACGACGTCCGGATGCTCCTCCTCGACCGCCCGGAGCGCCTGCCTGCTGTCCGACGCCGTCGCGACGACCACGATGCCCTGGTCCGTCAGCAGGCGCTGCGCGCTGGACCGGAAGCGCTCCGAGTCGTCGACGATGACGCAACGGATCGTCATGCCAACACTTTGACACCGCGGCGGGTGGTCCGGCCTTGCGGCTAACGGGAAACGAGTGCGGAAACGGGAAAGGCCACCCGTGGCGGCGGGTGGCCTTCCCGGTCCGGAGGGGAACGTCCGTCGTCAGAACGTGCCCTGGGCGTTGCACTTGTAGCCCTGGTCGAGGCAGTCGCGGACCCGCTGCGCGAGGGCGGCGGGCTCCCAGGCGTTGAAGAAGTCCGCGTGCATCGAGAAGCCGTTGCCCGACGAGAGCGTGATCCCGTTGGTGTCGGTGTTCAGCGGGTACGCGATGACGAACGACACCGACGGGATCGGCACCGGGTGGCTGGCCGGGCAGGCTCCGGTGTGGTCGCCGTTGGCCATGTGTGCCTTGTGGTCCGGGCTGTCCAGGTGCACGCCGTCCCAGCAGTCCGGGAACGTGATCTGCCGGACCAGTTCGGCCGTCTTGGCGCAGATCGGGTACTGCCCGTCGGCCGTCCGCCCGACCTCCCCGCCGATGCCCGCGCACCAGAAGTGGTTGCCCTGGTGGTCCGGGGTGTCGCTCTGGTTCTTGGCGTCGCCGGTGATCATGCGCAGGCCGAACGGGAAGGGCTGGGTCTTGCTCGGGTCCTTCAGGCGCGAGCCGTAGTACACGGTCACCTCCTTCGGGTCGACGACCTTGCCGTTCTGGTACAGCGTCGGAATCCAGTACGCCGAGTGGTCCTGCGCCGGCGTGCAGGTCGTCCCGGCGGCGAAGAGCGACTCGGCGGTCGAGGCCGCGCTCGTCGACTTGTTGCCGAGGAACGTGTGGTCGTGCGAGGCGCCGGGCAGCCCGGGGAACACGATCGGGTCGTCCGGGGCGTGGTGGCTCACCGTGCAGGTGGCGTGGAACTCGGGCACCTTCACCGGGTTGTTGGTGATCGGCGCCGGCTTGCGCGCGAAGAACGCGGCCGTGTCGGCGGCCTGCTTCGCCGGGTCGACGGCGGGCCACCCGGTCACGACCGGAGGAGGGGCCGCGGAGGTGGGCGCGGCGGCAGAGGGGGAGGCGCTGGGCGACCCCGGCAGCGTCGCCGTCGGCGTGCGCCGGAACTGCAGCCAGTTGACGTTCGTGAAGTCGCCGCTCTGGGCGCTCTTGAGCAGCAGGAACACGGTCTGCTTGCCGGTCAGGCCGGTGGTGCTCACCGAGGTCTTGGTGGTCCAGCTCTGCCACCCGCCGGTGTACCCGACCGGGTAGCTGGCCAGCAGCTCGCCGTCCCGCGTGCCGGCCCGCAGCTCGATCGTGCCGCCCGCGCGGCTGGCCGCGGCGACCCGCACGCTCGCGGTCAGGGTGCCCTGGCCGCCGAGGTCGACGTTGTCGTACCGCATCCAGTCCCCGTCGGCGAGCCAGCCCACGTTGCGCCCGCCGCCCACGTCCGTGGTGTTCTCGGTGCGCGCACCCTGCTGGGCGCTCCACGCCTCGGCCTGGACCATGCCGGCGGTGTCCGTCTGCTCGGCCCCGGCCGTCGTGGTGACGATGACGCTCGTGGCCACGGCCCCTGCGACCGGCACCGCGAGCAGGGCCAGCAGCGTGCGGCGGCGCTTCGGCGGCCGTTGATCCATCGGCATGCCGAGACCGTAGGCCTGGGAGAGCGCTCTCTCAAGACCTCCGACGAGATCTAAGTTGAACGTAAAACTGGTCTAAGGGACAGCAGGACAACGGCTGCCACGCAGGCCGGCACGACCGAGTCCATCGAGATCGCCAGCCCGGCCACGGCCATCAGCACGAAGGCGAGCCCCGTGGCGGCCAGCGCGAGCCGGGCCGGGGCCCGCCGGATCGCGTGCCCGAGGAGCCCCAGCACGGCCCCGCCGGCGACCGAGGCGACCAGCCAGAACGCCGCCGCCAGGGCGAGGCTGCGCATGGCGTCGGGCGCGGCCGAGGTGCCGTCCTCGTGGAACATCCGGTACCACCGCACGCCGGTGACGGCGTACGTCGTGTAGTACGCCACCGTCGCCGCGATCAGCAGCGCGACCGCCCCGGCCGCCGCGGTCCGGCGCGGGCGCAGCAGGTAGCCGGCGAGCAGCCCGGCGCAGGCCCACGCGAAGCCGCTCCCGGCCGCGAAGCGCACCACGGTGCCGGTGAGCCCGTCGAGCTCGTCCCCGGCGTAGGCGGTCAGGCCGAGGACGATCCCGGCCGCGGCGCACCAGACGACGGCCCGATTGATCACGGCCAAAGCATGCCGGAGACGGTCAGGCGTCCCTGCGGCGGAGGGTCAGGTAGCCCGCGGCCAGGGCGGCGGCCGCCCACAGCGCGAGAATGCCGATCCCGGTCCAGGGTCCGAAGTCGCGGTTGTACTCCGGGCTGCCCGGCGCCCCCCAGAAGTGCAGGATGGCCACGCCGGCCTGGTCGGGCAGGTACTGCAGATACCGCTTGGCCTCCGGAATGTTCGCCAGCCCCTGCGAGCCGAGGAAGAACAGCGGCAGCAGCACGCCCAGCGCGACCGCCGAGCTGCGTAGCACCTGGGCCAGGCCGGTGGCGAAGAGCGCGATCAGCACCAGGTACAGGAACGCGCCGGCGACGGCCTGAGGTATCCCGGGGGCGGTCAGCGAGGTGTGCCGCGGCCCGAGACCGGCCTGGCCGGCCGCGAACGCCACGGCCACGCTGGCCGCCGAGGTGACCGCCGCGCACGCCGCGACCGCGGCCACCTTGCCCGCGAAGAAGGCGCCCCGGCGGGGGACCGCGCCCAGCGACGGGCGGATGGTGCCGGAGCCGTACTCGCCGCCCACCGCCAGCACCGCGAACACCACCAGGGCGAGCTGGGCCAGCGACAGGCCGTAGAAGGTGGCCACGACCGCGTCGAAGCGCCCCACCTCCGGGTCGATGTGGCGGAAGGTCGAGCCGACGAAGTACGCCAGCCCGCCCGCGGCCGCGACGGTCAGCCCGAGCGTCCACGCCGAGGACCGAAGCGTCCGAATCTTGATCCACTCGGCGGCGAAGGCGCTCATCCGGCCACCGCCCGCAGGAACGCGTCCTCCAGGCTGGGCGCCCCGGCCACGAAATCGTCCACAGTGGAGTCGGCGACGAGCCGCCCGCGGGCGATGACCACCAGCCGGTCGGCCGTCAGCGCCGTCTCGGCCATCAGGTGGCTGGAGACGAGCACCGTGCGCCCCTCGGCGGCGTAGCGGCGCAGCAGCGCGCGCAGCCAGTGCACCCCCTCGGGATCCAGCCCGTTGACCGGCTCGTCGAGCAGCAGCACCGGCGGGTCGCCGAGCAGGGCGGCCGCGATGCCGAGGCGCTGGGCCATGCCGAGCGACAGCCCGCGCCCCCGCCGCCGGGCCGCCGCCCCGTCCAGGCCGGCCAGGGCGAGCACCTCGTCGACGCGGCGCGCCGGGATGCCGTTGCTGCGGGCGAGGTACAGCAGGTGGTGCGCCGCCCGCCGGCCCGGGTGCGCGCAGCGCCCCTCCAGCAGCGCGCCGACCTCCCGCAGGGGATGGCGGAGGGAGTCGTACCGCCTCCCGCCGATCAGCGCGCGCCCGGCGCTCGGCCGGTCCAGCCCCAGGAACATGCGCATGGTCGTGGACTTGCCCGACCCGTTGGGCCCCAGGAAGCCCGTCACGTGGCCCGGGCGCACGGCGAAGGAGAGCCCGTCGACCGCGACGGTGCGCCCGTACCGCTTGCTCAGCTGCTCGGCGAGGATCATGCCCCGGACGCTAGGAGCAGCCCGGCCGGCACCGCAGTCGCCGAAAGTCGCGCCGCACCGTCGCCGATCGTCGCGCAGTAGCCTGCTGGCATGCGCCGATTTCTCGCCGCTGCCGGCATCGTGGCGGTCGACAGCGTGCTGCTGACCTTCGCCCACCCGGCGCCGGTCACGCCGCTGCTGCTGCCGGTCTGGGCGCTGGTCGTGGCGGCGGTCATCCGGCTGCGCTACCGCAGCCCGGTGGCCGCCTTCGCCTGCGCGCTCGGCCCGGCCGTCGTGGTCGGCGGGGCCTGCGCGCTGCTGCCGTGGAGCGCCTATCAGGCCGGGCGGGCTGTTCGCGGTACGACATCCGGGTCTTTCATGACGACGGCCGCCGTCGCCGCCCTCGGCGCCGAGATCGCGCTGCGCCCGCAGCAGGCGGCGCAGCTGGTCATCGCGTCGGTGGTCTTCGTGCTGCTGCCGGTGCTGGCCGGACGGTACGTCGCCCAGCAGGAGCGCCAGGCCGCCGCACTCGCCGCGCAGGAGCGGCTGCGCATCGCCCGTGACATGCACGACGCCCTGGGCCACCGCCTGAGCCTGGTGTCGGTCCAGGCGGCCGTGCTGGAGGTGGCGGGCCTGCCGGACGAGCAGCGCGCCGCCGTGCGCCGCCTGGCCGAGTCCGTCCGCGGCGCCGTCGGCGACCTGCACGAGCTCGTCGGCGGCCTGCGCGCCCCGCGCCCCGGCCTGACCGCGATCGCCGACCTGGTGGCCGGCGCCCGCGCGGCCGGCGTCGACGCGCGCCTGGAGATCCGCGGCCCGCGGCGCGAGCTGCCCGAGGAGGCGGGCCCGGTCGCCTACCGCCTGGTCCAGGAGGGCCTGACCAACGGCGTCAAGCACGCGCCGGGCGTGCCCCTGCTGATCCGGGCCGAGTGGGAGGACGACGCGCTGGTGCTGTCGGTGACCAACCCGGTCCCACCGGACCGGGCGCCCGTCGTGCCCGGCCGCGGCCTGCTGGGCCTGGCCGAGCGGGCCGAGCCGGCCGGCGCCCTCGTCGGACACGCGGCCGGCGGCGGCGAGTTCCGGCTGTGGGCGGTGTTCCCGCTCGCCGTGGCCGCCCGCCGCCCCGCCCTGCTGGGCATCGCCGTCGCCGGCCTCATGTTCGGGTTCGTCCCGCTGAGCCTCATGGTCGGCGTCGCCTAGTGGCCCCGATCCGCGTCCTCATCGCCGACGACGAGCCGCTGATCCTGGCCGGCATCCGCGCCGTGCTCGAGTCCGCCGCCGACATCGAGGTGGCCGGCACCGCCGCGGACGGCGCCGCCGCGGTCGCCGAGGCCCGGCGGGTCGAGGTCGACGTGGCCCTGCTGGACGTGCGCATGCCCATCCTGGGCGGCCTGGACGCGATGCTGTCCCTGCCCGGCATCCGCGTGGTGATCCTGACCTCCTTCGGCGACGAGCCCAACGTGCTGCGCGCCCTGCGCCAGGGCGCGGCCGGCTTCGTGCTGAAGTCGTGCGCCCCGGAGGAACTGCTGCGCGCGGTGCGGGCCGCGCACGCCGGCGAGGCCTTCCTGTCCCCACCGGTCACCCGCCACCTGATCGGCCTGGTCGGCGCGGCCGGGGTTGAGGAGGCCGAGCGCCGCCGTTCGGCCGCCGCCCGCCTGTCCGTGCTGAGCCCGCGCGAGGCCGACGTCCTGCGCCTGATCGCCGAGGGCCTGTCCAACGCCGACATCGCCGCCCGCCTGCGCATGAGCGAGCCCAGCGCGAAGACCTACGTGAGTCGTGTGCTCACCAAGCTGGACTGCACCAACCGCGTCCAGGCCGCCATGCTCCACCGCGACGCCCACTAGCGGAGCAGCAGGCCCTCGCGGGCGGCCAGGGCGATGACCGCGGCGGTGCGGTCGGCCAGGGCCGGGTCCAGGGGCTCGCCGGTGATGTAGGCGCGGGCGTAGTACGGGGCGCCGACCATGCGGATCACCTCCGCCGGGTCGGTGCCCTCGGCCGCCTCGCCGCGGGCGACCGCGCGCTCCACGATGGCCGCGCCGTTCGCGATCCGGGCGGCGAAGAACTCGGTCAGGGCCGAGCGGGCGGCCGGGTCGTGGATGGCCTCGCGCACCACCACGTCGAAGACCGCGCGCAGGTGGGGCATCCGCAGCATGGCGATGCTCGCCCGGCCCAGCTCGCGCAGGTCGCCTTCCAGGCTGCCGGTGTCGGGCAGCGGCACCTGGGCGCCCGCCGTGTCGGCGAAGGCGTCGACGACCAGCTGGGCGAGGCTGCCCCAGCGGCGGTACACCGTCGTCTTCGCCACCCCCGCCCGCTGGGCGATGCGCTCGATCGTGGTGCCCGCGTACCCGACTTCCAGCAGCTCGGCGACCAGCGCCTCGGTCACCGCGGCCTTCGTGCGGGCGGTGCGCCCGCCCGGCCTTACTGAGCCAGTGGGTTGCAATGAAACTCCAGTTGCGTTTAGCGCGGTGGGCTGTCATGCTCCTCGTGACAGGTTAACGCAACTGCAGTTCACTTAGTAGTGAGGGGCGATCATGGCGTTCTTCGTTGGCGCGATCCTGTTCGCCGCGCTGGTCGGGGCATTGGACGCGAAGCTGCCGTGGCCGGCGGCGGGCAAGGGGGAGCAGCGATGATCACGGGGCACTTCGGGCTGGCCGCGGCGGTCAAGTCATTCGAGCGGCCGGTGCCGCTGTGGGGGCTCATGCTCGGCACGGTCTGGCTCGACGTCGTGTTCGTGCCGCTGTACATCTCCGGGGTCGAGCACATCGACCCGTTGCCGGGCACCGACGGCGGCTACGGCGACGGCATCATCTACGCCGACTACACCCACTCGCTGGTCGGCGCGCTGGTCATCGCGGCGCTGACCGGGCTGCTGATGAGCCGCTGGTGGGGGCGGCGGGGCGGTGTGGTCGTCGGGGCGGTGGTCTTCTCGCACTGGCTGCTCGACCTGCTCGTGCACCACGCCGACCTGCCGCTGCTGCCGGGCAACCTCGGCGACCTGCCGCGGATGGGGTTCGGGCTGTGGCGGTACCACTGGCTGACCGCCGCCATCGAGGCGCTGCTCGTGCTCGTCGGGTCCGCGCTGTACTGGCGGGCCGCGCGGCGGACCGGTGGGTCCCCCGGGCGCGTCAACCTCGTCACCGGGCTGATGGTGGCCTTCGGCGCGGTGACGCTGGCCCTGGACGTCGCGGGGCTCTAGGACGCGATGCGGCGGGGCTTCGCGCGGTACATGGCGGCGTCCGCGTCGGCCAGGACCTCGTCCGGGTGCTGGCCGGGCGCGGCCACGGCCACGCCCACGCTGCCGTGCGCGGTCAGCCGGCCGGCGCTGGTCGGGAACGGCTGGAGGAAGCAGGCGCGCAGGGCCGCGGCCAGCCGCTCGGCCGGCTGGGTGCCGGCGCCGGGCAGCAGTACCGCGAACTCGTCGCCGCCGAGGCGGGCGGCCAGCGCGCGCCGGTCGAGGGCGAGGCCGGCGTCGCGCAGGCGGTGGGCGACCCCCGTGAGCAGGTCGTCGCCGGCCTGGTGGCCGTGGGTGTCGTTGACCGTCTTGAAGTCGTTGAGGTCGATCAGCAGCACGGCGTAGGGGCTGGGCTCGGCCGCGGCGGCGCTGAGGTGCTGCCAGAGCATCGCGCGGTTCGGCAGGCCGGTGAGGGCGTCGTGGTACGCGGCGTGGTGCAGCGACTCCTCGTAGACGCGCTGGGCGCTGACGTCGAGCAGGGCGAAGACCGTCCCGACGCCCTCCTCGATCGGCACCGCCTCGACGAGCACGTCGCTGGTCGTGCCGTCCGGGCGGGTGAGGCGCACCTCCTGGGCGGCGGTGCCGGCCCGGCCGAGGGCGCGCAGGTCGACCGGCGCGCCGCCGGGGCCGGTGAGGTTCAGCGACTCGCACGAGGCCGCCCCCTCCGGCGGCCAGCCGAGCAGGTCCCGGGCGGCCGGGTTGGCCAGCCGCACGCCGCCGGCCGGGTCGGCGACCAGCACCGGGAAGGGGAAGCGGCGCAGCACGGCCTGCAGCAGGGCGCTCTGGGAGCGGTGCTGGTCCTGCAGGCGCAGCAGGAGGACCCTCATGGAGTACACCAGGAAGCCGATCACGCAGAGCGAGACGATCGCGCCCGGGTACACCTTGATGCGCGGCTCCAGCAGGGCCGCGCCCACCCAGACGGCGACGTAACCGGCGGCCAGCGGCAGCATGCGCCCGAGGCCGGCCACCGACGAGCGGAACAGCAGGTGGAAGAAGAGCAGCCCGAGCAGCGCGTCGATGTCGGCGACCTGGACCGCGACCGGCAGGAACGCGGCCAGCTCGAGCGCGTCGACCCAGATCGGCACCGGCCGGACCCGCGTGAACTCGGCCGCCCGGAGGGCGAGCATGCCGAGCACCACGGCGAAGCTGGTGAGCCGCGCCGGCGGGGACAGGTCCAGCAGGCCGATCTGGATCAACGACGCGGCGGTGACCGCCGACAGGGCGAGCACGAACCCGATGCGCATCGCCCGCAGCAGGTCACGCCGCAGGTATGCGATCGCCCAGCCCATGCCGCTCACATCGGCCGGCAACCGGGCCGCAACAGTGCGGCCCGGTTGCAAACCTGTTAGCCGACCAGCGCCTGGCCGCTGGAGAACACGTTGGTCGGGTCGTAGGCGCGCTTGATCCGCAGCAGCCGGTCCCGGTCGGCCGGCGCCCAGTTGGCCAGGAGCGCCTCGGGGCCGGCGTGGCCGGAGAAGTTGATCAGGCCGCCGGGCACCGTGTCGACCGAGAGGATCCGGTCGGTCACCGCGTCCACGACCGGCGCCAGCTCGGGCACGCCGACGCCGATGACGAACAGGGAGTACCCGGCCCCGCGGCCGCTCACCGCGTTGGGCACCGCCGGCGGCCGGGCCAGCCCGCCGCCCAGGTGCCGCAGCTCGATCATGACGATCGGCACGTCGACCTGCGGCCCGGCCGCGGCCAGCACCCGCTCGACCGTCTCCGCGGTGACCTCGCCGAGCAGGACCCCGCGCTCGCGGCTCGGGACCGGGTCGACCGGGTCGCGGTGCACGGCGTCGATCGCCGCGTACGGCAGCATCTGCACGTCGTCGATCAGCGCCGGCGCGGCCGCCCGCATCGGGGCGAGCAGCCGGTCGCCCTCCTCGGCCCCGCCCAGGTAGGCCACCCGCAGGTGCGCCACGAACGCGCCGCGCAGCGGCTCGGGGAGGACCGGCAGGTCGGGCAGGCGCAGCAGCGCGACCGACGTGGACATCTCCTCCGGCAGGCCGGCCGACCACTCGCGGTACGCGTGCAGCACCTCGGCGGCGTGGGTGCCCGGGAAGTAGATGCCGCCGCCGAAGAACCCGGCCACCTCGACCAGGCCGAACTCGATCGAGGTCACGATGCCGAAGTTGCCCTTGCCGCCCCGGACCGCCCAGAACAGGTCGGCCTCGTGGCCGGCGTCGATCGTGCGCAGCGCGCCATCGGCGGTCACGATCTCGATCGAGCGGACGTGGTCGGCGGCGAAGCCGTAGCGGCGCCCGAGCGGGCCGGCGCCGCCGCCCAGGGTGTACCCCACCACGCCCACGTGCGACGAGGAGCCGTTGAGCGGGGCCAGCCCGTGCGGGGCGGTCGCCTCGATCACCTGGGCCCAGCGGACGCCGGCCGCGGCCCGGGCGGTGCGCGCCGCCGGGTCGACGGAGACCTCGTTCATCCGCCCGGTGGTGATCAGCAGGCCGCCGGTGACCGGGCGGACGGCGCCGTGCCCGGTCGCCTGGACCGCGACCGGCAGGCCCTGGGTGCCGGCCCAGCGCACCGCCGCGGCGACGTCCTCGGCGCAGGTGGCGCCGACGACGACCAGCGGCTCGTGGATGGTGGCGGCGTTCCAGGACGCGACCTCGGCCGCGTAGCCCTCGTCGCCGGGAACAAATACGGGCCCGGCCGCAACCGGGAGATCAGTCAGTGCGGTGGTCATGGGAGCACGGTCGCGCACCCCGGTTGGTGTTCACTTGCAATCCACTAGGGCGGCGACTTGCTTGTCGCTGGCGGCGACCAGGTGGGCTCCGCCGAACCGCTCGTGCGCGGCCCGGGCCGCCAGCGCGTGCTCCAGCGCCGCCGCCCGGTCGCCCAGCCGCTCGGCCAGGGCCGCCTGCGCGAACCGCAGCGAGCCCCAGGTGGCGCAGCCCGTGCCGACCGCCGTGAAGCGGTCGGCGTAGGGGGCGATCTCGGCGTACAGCTCCCGCGGATCGGGCGTGCCGAGCCGGGCGGCGACGAGCGCCCACTGGAAGACCACGAACTCCCAGCACCATAGCCGCTCGCGGGCCGCCCCCCAGCGCGCGACCAGGGCCCGGGCCAGGTCCTCATCGCCCGACTCGACGGCGGCCAGCACCGCGGTCGGGCGCAGCAGTTCCAGCTGCGGCTCGTCGGCGCAGCGCACCAGCTCGTCGAGCAGCTCGCCGGGGCGGCCCTGGAAGCGCCGGCTGGTGTGCACCAACGCCAGCCGGATCCACTGCCTTCCCCACAGGCTGGTGTGCTCCTGCAGCCCGAACGCCTCTCCGACCAGCCGCTCGGCGGCGGCCCAGTCGCCGGCCCGCAGCGCCTGCCCGGCCTGCGCGTAGCGGACCTGGGCGGGCAGCACCGGGGTGCGGACCTCCTCGACCAGCCGCACGCAGCGGGCCAGGTCGGCGTCGAGCCCGGCCGCGTCGCCCGCGCCGCACTCGGTGTGCATCCGGTGCAGCCGCGCGGTCACCTCCACCGTGCGCGGCAGCCCGTCCATGCCGAGCAGCTCGTCGACCGTCGCCCGGCGCTCGGCCGCCCGCTCCGGCACCCAGGCCACGTTCCAGTAGTTGTTCAGCGTCCGGACCAGCAGCTCCCGGTCGCCGAGCCGGCGGGCCAGCCGCACCGCCTCCTCGGCGAGCTGCTCACCCTGCGCGCGGTCGGGGTGGTGGTACAGCTCGACGGCCAGCGTGCCGAGCAGCACCGCGCGCCGGTACATGTCGGCGGGGTCGAGCCGGTCGAGCTGCTCGCGCAGGATGCCGATCATCCGTTCGTCGAAGGTGTGGTACGGCCGCCACCCCCACAGCGTCACCCCGCCGAAGAGCGTCGCCGCGTCCATCGCCAGCCCGTCGTCGCCGAGCTGCCGGGCCAGGGTCAGCGCCTCGTCGAGCACGGCCTGGGTGCCGGCCACGTCGCCGGTCGCCCGCCGGGCCACCCCGAGCTGCACCAGCAGGCGGCAGCGCTGCTGGGCGGCCCCGGACCGGGTCGGGTCCAGCGCGCCGAGCGCCGCCTCCAGGTAGCGGGCGGCCTCGTCGTAGGCGAGCTGGGCCATGGCGAGCTCGGCGGCCCGGGTCGCGTGCCGCACGGCCCGGTCCGCGACGCCCAGCCGCGCGGCCATCGTGAAGTGGTGCACCAGGCGCCCGAGCAGGTTGGGGTCGTCGGGCCGGTCGAAGGCCTCGAGCGCCTCACCGACCCGCTTGTGCAGCCGCGCCCGCTCCAGGCGGCTCAGCCCGCCGTAGACGGCGTCCCGGACGAGGGCGTGCGAGAAGCGATAATCCCAGCCGTCCGGTACCTCCAGCAGCACCCCGGCCGCGACGGCCGGCTCGAGCGCGGCCATCACCCGCTCGTGCCCGCCGCTGTCCCGGTTCTCGGTGGCCGCCTCCAGCAGGAGCAGGTCGACGTCCCGGCCGAGCACCGCCGCCGTAGCCAGCAGCTCGCGGGTCCGCTCGGGCAGCCGCGACAGCCGCCGCTCGATGACGTCGCGGACGCTCTCCGGCACGCCGGTGCCCGCCACCGCGTGGGCGTCGGCCCACCCGTCGGGGTGCTCGCTGTCCAGCAGCCGCAGCAGCTCGTTGAGGTAGAACGGGTTGCCGCCGGTGCGCTCCTGCAGCGCCCGGGCGACCGCCGCAGGGCGCCCGGTGTACTCGGCGATGTCCCCGGCGGTCAGCGCGGCCAGCCGCAGCCGCTCGGCCCCGCGCTCGTTGGCCAGCAGCGCGAGCGTCTCGCGCAGCGCCGGGTCGGAGTCGGCCGCCTCCGGCCGCATCGTGCCCAGCACGAGCAGCGCCGAGCGGGCCAGCCCGGCCGCGAGGTGCGCCAGCAGCTGCAGCGAGGCCGCGTCGGCGGCGTGCAGGTCGTCCACGACCACGAGCAGCGGCCGCGCGGCCGCCTGCCCCCGCAGCTCCTCCGCGACCCCCTCGTGCAGGTGGAACAGCGCGGCGTCGGGGTCCTCGCGCTGCCGATCGACCCCGCGCCCGGCGAGCGCGTCCAGCAGCCGCCTGGTCTCGGGCGTCTCCGGCAACGCCCGCAGCACCTGGGTCCAGGGCCAGAACGCCGGGGTCGCGCTCGCCTCGACGCAGCGGCTCCAGGCCACCGCCAGGCCGCGCCCGGCGGCGAGCTGCGCCGCGCGCTCGGCGAGGCGGCTCTTGCCCAGGCCCGCCTCGCCGGCGATCAGCAGCACCCCGCCGGCCCCGGCGGTGGCCCGCTCGATCCGCTCCGCGATGCGCCCCTCCTCGGTCGCCCGCCCGACCAGCCGCGGCCCCTCCGGCTCGGGCGCCGGCGCGGCCGGGTTCGGTGCCGCCGGCGCGGGGGCCGGCGGCGGCAGGGACAGGGCCGGGTCCTGGCGCAGGATCGCGGACTCCAGCTCGCGCAGCCGAGGCCCCGGGGGCACGCCCAGCTCCTCGTCCAGCACCGTCCGGGCCCGGCGGAAGGCGGCCAGGGCGTCGGCCTGGCGGCCCTCGCGGTACAGGCCGAGCATGAGCTGGCCCCACGAGCGCTCCCGGAACGGCCGGCGCTCCAGCAGGGCCTGCGCGCTCGCGATCGCCGCCGCGGTCCGCCCGGTGCCCAGCTGGACCTCGGCCAGGTCCTCGAGCGCGGCGTCGCGCAGCTCGTTCAGGCGGGCGGCGGCGGCCGCGGCGAAGGCCTCGTCGGCCAGGTCGGCGAGCGGCTCGCCGCGCCACTCCCGCAGCGCCGCGTTCAGGCCCCGCTCGGCCGCGGCCAGGTCGCCGCGGGCCAGCGCGGCCCGGCCGGCCTCGGCCCCGGCGGCGAAACGGACCGCGTCGACCTGCTCGCCGTCCACCGCCAGCAGGTAGCCCGGGTCCCGGGTGAGCAGCACCGCGGGCGGCGTGCGGGGCGCCCGGTCCGGCTCCAGCACCCGGCGCAGCTGTGACACGTAGGCCTGCAGCGTCCCGGTCGCGCTGGCCGGCGCCTCCCCGCCCCAGAGCCCCCCGGTGATCCGGTCGACCGACACCACCCGTCCCGGCTCCAGCAACAGCATCGCGAGCACCGCCCGTTGCTTGCGGGCGCCCAGGTCGATCGGCGCGCCATCGGGCACGCAGGCCTCGAGCGGCCCGAGGATCCGGAACTCCAGGCGGGTCACGCAGCCACGATATCCGCAATGACCCACCCGGAAGATCGTCCTATCGTGCGAGAGGATCGGTCGTGGGTGCCGTGCGTTCGAGGCTGGTCAGCATGTGCAGGATCGGCTCCTCGGGCAGGCCCGACTGGCGGCGCTCGAACGTGTACTGGTGCCCGTCGAGCCAGATGGTGGCGCCGTTCGTCGGGTCGTATTCGAGCCCCTTGCCGTCGTACGTGGTGTTGACGTGGGGCGGGTCGGTGGCCACGGTGTCGGTGATCAGGAACGGGGAGCCGCCGGCGAGCCGGAAGCCGGCCGTGGCCATGATCACCTTGCCCGTCGCGGTCCACGTCGTCGCGCAGCTCGCGAGGTGCGTGTCCGACAGGCTCCACGTGAGGTGGAACTCCACCGCGCACTGGCGCACCTTGTCCAGCCGCAGGAACCCGGCCACCTCCAGCACCGCGCCGCGGGCCCGCTCGGCGGCCTTGGTGGCGTCGGGCTCACGCTCCTGGAACGACACCACGGCGTACAGCCACGCGGTGTCCACCGGCCGCCAGCGCAGCGCCGCCCAGTCGGGGCCCCACTCCAGCGTCGCCGGCCGGCCGGTCACGGCGAGGTCGTCCGTGTGCTCGGTGCCTTCGCGGTGCGCCCTGTCCGCGTCGGCCATCGCGTCGCGGGCGCCCTCGGTCGGCCGGCCGGCGACCTCGTAGTGCTCGTAGAGGTAGGGCGTGCGGGGGTTGCGGGTCACGGACATCTCCTCGCCCTCGCCGGAGCCCCAGGACGTCTCGATCACGTCGGGGTCGGCGGTGTCGAGGTGCAGCTGGCGCCCCTCGCCCAGCTGCCCGCCGCCGGCCAGCGGGCGCATCCCGGGCACCTCCGGCGGGCGGGGCCGCTCCGGCGGCGTCGGGGAGGGCGCCACCGTGGTCGGGCTCGCCGTGGTGGCGGGGGTCGGGGTGTGGGTGTTCGCGGGCGGCCCGGAGAACTGGCGCGGCAGCAGCACGACCGCGGCGAGCAGCACCGCGACGACGACAGCCGCGCTGGCACTCACGGCCAACCGGCGGTTGCGGCGGTGTCGTGCCCCGCTGCGGCGGGCCCCCTCGAGCAGCGAGTCGATGCGCACATCTCCGTCGGCCCGGGCGCGCAGCGCGGTCGCGATGATCGGGTCGAGGTCGCTCATCGGTTCACGTCCTTCCGGGTCAGGGCCGCCTCGTCCACCAGCCGCCGGCGCAGCGTGGCCAGCGCCCGCATGGCCTGCGTGCGCACGGTCACCGGCGAGCAGCGCAGGATCTCCCCGATGGCGGCGTCGTCGAGGTCCTCGTAGTAGCGCAGGACGAGCGTGGCGCGCTGCTTCGGCGGCAGCTCGGCGATGAGCTGCCAGGCCGCGTCCCGCTCGGCCGCCTCGGCGCCGATGTCCGCAGGATCGGCCCGCTCGAGATGCCCGGCGCTGGTGTCCACCGCGACCTCGCTCGAGGACCGCTTGCGCCGCCAGGAGATGTGCTGGTTGACCAGCATGCGCTTCACGTATGTGTCGACATCCTCGGCGCGGCTGATCCGCTCCCAGCGCACGAAGGCCCGGCCGAGGACGTCCTGCACGAGGTCCTCGGCCAGGTGCCGGTCCCGCACCAGCAGCCGCGCCAGCCGCACGAGCCGCTCGCCGCGCAGCCGGACGTAGTCGTCGAAGCTGATCACTCTGTCACCGCCTCCCACTCCGCACCACGCCGCATCCTCCCGCCGCCGTTGCACGCGGCGACCGGCAGGTTTGCCGGCCTCTCGCGAGCGTCAGCGGCGGGCCTGGCGCCAGGCGGTGCGGAAGAGGGCCGCGAGGAGCCCCGCGCCCGCCAGGGCGGCCCACAGCAGGGGACTCGGGCCGGTGAGGCGGCCGTGGTCGCGCAGCGCGCCCATGAAGTCCACCGCGCCGGCGTTGTTGATCAGGAGGTACCAGATGACGGTGTAGACCGCCTGGAAGACCCTCGGCGCCCCGGTCAGCGTGCCCAGGGCCAGCGCCAGCGCGGAGACGAACGCCGCGCCCGCCGCCCACGCGCCCAGCCCCGGCAGGTCGCCGGTGACCGCCATGCGGATCGCCGAGCCCGCGCCCGTGGCCGCGGCCAGCAGCGCGCCCGCGCCCCACTCGGCCAGCACGCGGCGGCGCGGGGCCGGGTACGCGCCGAGGATGGCGGCCGCGCCCGACGTCGCCGGCTGGGTGCCCAGCCGCGACCAGAGCAGCACCGGCCAGATCCAGGCGACGGCCAGCACCGGGCCGGGCGGGGCGGCCAGGCCGGCCAGCGCCAGGGCGCCCGCGCCCAGCCACCACCACAGCGGCGCGCCCTGCACGAGGATCCGCAGCTCCCCGGCGAGCAGGCGAAGGCCCGTGCCGCCGCGGGCCGGCGCGGTGCGGGGGAGCCCCTTGTACACGGTTCGCGGCTCGGGGCCGCCGCCCGCGCGGGCGGCCCGGGCCGGGCGGTCGAAGCGGTGGAACCACAGCGCCGGCAGCACCGCGATCCCCACCGCGACGGCGACGAGGGCCAGCCGGCCGGCGAGAAAACCGGGGTCGAGGCGCAGGCCGGGGAAGTCGAACGTGCGCAGGGGATCGTCGACGTACATCAGGCCGAGCCCCACGTCCTGCCCCGCCCCGTCCGGCAGCTTCACGGGCGGCAGGCCCAGCCCGCCGAGGGGGGCCTTCGGCGACTGGCCGCCGAGCACGCCGACCATCCACACGAAGAACCACAGGACGTTGCCGAGGCCCCCGCGCAGTACCGGCGTCGTCTCGAAGAAGATCGCCAGGGCCGCGGTCACGAGCACCATCGGCAGGGCCAGCAGGACGAAGGGCAGGGCCAGCGCGACCGGGTCGACGGCCCGCGACTCGCCCCGCAGCAGCTGCAGGGCCAGCGCGGTGACGGCCAGCACGGCGACCATCGAACCGAGCACCATGACGTTGCTGAGCAGCTTGCCGGCCAGGTACACGGGCGTGCGCAGCGGCGTGGCGGCCAGCAGCTGCCCGACCCCGGTCCGCTCGTCCCGGGCGACCGCGTCGCGCACCAGGTAGAACCCGACGAGGGTCAGCCACAGCGCGCTGGTGAGGGCGGTGACGAGGCCGACGTAGGAGCTGGTGTAGCGGCCGCGGAAGCCGCCCAGCACCAGCACCGACCAGTGCGAGCCGACCGGCGGGACGGCCAGCAGGCCAAGGCCGATCGCCGAGATCAGCATGAGGAGGTACGCCGGGCGCCGCACCCGCTCCCGGAAGTCCGCCAGTGCCAGGGCGGCCGGCGCGTTCACCGGTGCACCGCGCCCACGTAGGCGTCCTCCAGGTCCGGCGCGACCGGCGCCGCGTCGGCCAGCGGCTGGCCGGTGGCCAGCACGCGCAGCCGCACGCCGGCCGGTGTGCGCACGGCCCGGGTGGTGAGCAGCCGCTGCTGCAGCCCGGCGGCGGCCTCGGGCGGCACGGTGACCTCCCAGACGTGGCCGGTCACCCCGCGCAGCAGCTCGTCGGCCGGCCCGTCGAGGCGGACCCGCCCGCCCTTGACCACCACGATCCGGCCGGCCACCGACTCGACGTCGCCGACGATGTGCGTGGACAGCAGCACCAGCCGGTCGGCGGCGAGGTCGCTGAGCAGGTTGCGGAACCGCACCCGCTCCTCCGGGTCGAGCCCGGCGGTGGGCTCGTCGACGATGACCACCCGCGGGTCGGCCAGCAGCGTCTGGGCGATGCCGACCCGGCGCAGCATGCCGCCGGAGTAGCCGCCGAGCGGGCGGCGGGCGGCGTGGGTGAGGTTGACCAGCTCCAGCAGCTCGTCGATGCGCGCCCTGGCGGAGCGGGCGGACAGGCCCTTGACCGCCGCCAGGTACGCCAGGAACTCCACCGCCGACAGGTTCGGGTACACCCCGAAGTCCTGCGGCAGGTACCCCAGCGCCCGGCGCAGCCCGTCGGGCCGGGCGACCGCGTCCACCCCCTCGTAGCGCACCTGGCCGGACGTCGGGCGGGTGACCGTGGCCGCGATGCGCAGCAGCGAGGACTTGCCGGCGCCGTTGGGCCCGAGCAGGCCGACCAGCCCGGGGCCGAGCCGGAGCGTCAGGCCGTCGACGGCCCGTTTCTGTCCCTTGTAGACCTTCGTGATGTCGAGCAGTTCGAGCATGCCCTCAAGGCTGTTCGACCCCTCCGCGGCGCACATCTGCCGAATGGGAGAGATCGGCGATCACCTTCCACCGCCCGTCGCCGGGCCCGGCGTGCAACGTGCCCCTGACGGCCCGCACCCGCTCGGCCAGCGAGGCGAGGCCGGTCCCGCTGCGCCGCTGCTGCGGGGAGGCTTCGGACATGTCGCTCTCAACCGTCAGAACGCCGCGATCGGTGAGGCGAACGACAACCTTCGCGGACGGGGCCGCGTGCCGCCGCACGTTCGTCAACGCCTCGATCACCACGTAGTAGGCCACGGATCCGGCGGCGGGGGACAGATCCGCGCCGGGGTCGATGGACAGCGAGGCGTTGGGGCCGTAGCGGGCAACGGCCAAGGGAATGTCCGCCAGGCCGTGGACCCGGGCGTCCGGGGAGCGCAGCGCCGCGACCATGTCGTCCATGGCCGCGAGCGCCCGCTGCCCCGCCGCCTCGATCCGCTCGTAGGACCGCGGATCGGGCGCGATCTGCGCCGCCTGCGCCTCCACCACGATCCCGGTCACCTCGTGCGCCACCAGGTCGTGCAGGTCCCGTGCCAGCTCCAGCCGCTGAGCACGCCGCGCCGCCTCCAGCGCCCGCGCCCGCCGCGCGTCGGCGGCCCGGACGAGCAACCCCGTCCCGGCCGCCGCCACCGCGCAGCAGAAGGCCACCGCGACGAGCAGGATGGAGGCGTTGAGCCGGTTGTGGGGGGTGTGCAGGGTGATCCGCAGCGGCAGCGCGCTGGTGGCCAGCCCGACCAGCGCGCCGGCGACGGCGGCCGTCCGGGCGGGGGCGCGGCGCAGCAGGCGGACCTGCAGTACCAGCAGGGGAAAGAACTCGAACGGGAACCACAGCCCCGGCGGCTGCGGCGCCCCGCGGTAGGCGGCGGTGACGGCCAGCGAGCCGAGCGCCGCGGCGAGGGGCAGGGCGGCCGGGCGGGGCCTGATCGCGGCGGCCACGGCCAGCGCCGCCGCCAGGGCGAGCAGCGGCCATCCCGCGGTCACGGCGCCGCGACCCCGTGGTTCCAGGCCCAGACCGCGATGCCGACCCGGTTGCGCACGCCGAGCTTGCGCTGCACGGCGGCGACGTGGGTCTTCACCGTGCCGGCCGAGATGAACAGCTCCGCGCCGATCTCGGCGTTGGTGCGGCCGGCCGCCACGTGCCCGGCGATCTCCAGCTCGCGCTCGGTGAGCGGCTCGGGGGACTCCGGGCGGGGGCTGGAGAGGTGGCGCAGCAGCTTGACGGTGATCGCCGGGCTGATCAGGCTCTCGCCCGACACGGCGGCCCGGACCGCCTCGGTCAGCAGGGCCGGTCCGGAGCGCTTGAGCAGGAAGCCGGCCGCGCCGTTGCGAAGGGCCGTGTAGACGTACTCGTCCAGGTCGAACGTCGTCACGACCACCACCCGGGTGGGGCCGCCGGCCAGCTCGCGGGTGAGGGTGAGCCCGTCCATGCGCGGCATCCGGATGTCGACGAGGGCCACGTCGGGCCGCAGCGCGCGGATCCGCTCCAGCGCCTCGACCCCGTCGGCGGCCTCCCCGACCACCTCGATGTCCTGCGCCGCACCCAGGATCCGGCGCAGCCCGTCGCGGACCATGTCCTGGTCGTCGGCGATGAGCACGGTGATCCCCACCGGGCGAGCGTAATAGGCTTGCCCCCTGTGACCGAACCGCAGACGACCGCCTGGCGGCGCGACATCACCGCGCCCGTGCGGGCGTTCATGCGCACCGAGTCCGGAAGCGCCGGCGTCCTCGTCGCCGCGATCGCGGTGGCGCTGGTCTGGGCCAACGTGGACGACGCCGGCTACGAGCGGCTGTGGGCGACCGAGCTCGGCCTGCACGTCGGCGGCTGGTCGCTGGCGTTCGACCTGCGCACCTGGGTCAACAGCGGCCTCATGACGCTGTTCTTCCTGGTCGTCGGCCTGGAGGCGCGCCGCGAGCTCGATCTGGGCGACCTGCGCGACCGGCGCCGGTTCGTGCTGCCGATGGCGGCCGGGGTGGCCGGCATGCTCGTGCCGGTGGCGATCTACCTCGCGGTCAACCGGGGCGGCCCGGGCGCGCACGGCTGGGGCGTGGCCATGTCCACCGACACCGCGCTGGCGCTGGGCCTGCTCGCGCTCGTCGGGCGCAACGTGCCGGAGCAGGTGCGGGTCTTCCTGCTGACCGTGTTCGTGGTCGACGACCTGGTGGCGCTGGTCGTCATCGCCGTGGCCTACTCCGAGAGCATCGAGGTCATGCCGCTGCTCGCGGCGATCGCGGTGTTCGGCCTGCTGCTCGGCCTGCGCACGCTCAGGGTGAGGAGCGGCGCGGTCTACGCCCCGGTGTGCCTCCTGCTGTGGTACTGCATGCTGCGCAGCGGCGTCGACCCGGTCGTGGCCGGCCTCGCCATCGGGTTGACCGCGACCGCGTACACCCCCGCCCGCACCGCGCTGGAGGCGGCGAGCGGCCTGTTCAAGCTCTTCCGCGAGCAGCCCACCGTGGAGCTGGCCCGCTCGGCGTCGCTGGGCCTCACCCGCACGCTGTCGCCCAACGACCGCCTCCAGCGGATGTACCACCCCTGGAGCAGCTACGTCATCGTCCCGCTCTTCGGCCTGGCCAACGCCGGCATCCCGATCGACGGCGCGTTCCTGTCCCGGGCGTTCACCTCCCCGGTCACCCTCGGCGTGCTGGCCGGCTACGTGCTCGGCAAGCCGGTCGCCGTGGCCGGCGCCTCCTGGCTGGTCACCCGGGTCTCCGGCGGCCGGGTCCGCCCCGGCGTCGGGTGGGCCGCGGTGCTGGGCTCCGGCACCATCGCCGGCATCGGCTTCACGGTCTCGCTGCTCATCGCCAGCCTCGCCTTCACCGGCGACCAGCTGGCCGAGGCCAAGGTGGGCGTGCTCGCCGCCGCGGCGCTCGCCTCGGCGCTGACCTGGGTGGTCTTCCGGGTGACCGCCATGCTGCCGAAGCCTCGCCGGCTCCGGGCCCTGCTGGGCGAGGCCGAAGCCCTCGTGGACCTCATCCCCGCCGTGGACGTGAGCGCGGACCACGTGCGCGGGGCGGCGGAGGCCTCGGTGACGATCGTGGAGTACGGCGACTTCCAGTGCCCGTACTGCGGCCAGGCCGAACCCGCCGTGCGCGAGCTGCTGGCCGACGCCGACCTGCGTTACGTCTGGCGCCACCTGCCCCTCACCGACGTCCACCCGCAGGCCCAGCTGGCCGCGGAGGCGGCCGAGGCGGCGGCCGCCCAGGGCGCCTTCTGGCCGATGCACGACCTGCTGCTGGACCACCAGGACGAGCTCAAGCCGGCGGACCTGGTCGGCTACGCCGAGCGGCTCGGCCTGGACCGCGAGCGGTTCCACGAGGACCTCATCCGGCACGAGCACGCCGGGCGCATCGCCCAGGACGTGGAGTCCGCCGACCTCAGTGGCGTCGGCGGTACCCCCACGTTCTTCATCAACGGCGTCCGGCACTACGGGGCGTACGACATCGGCACCCTCAAGGCGGCCGTGAAGGTGGCCCGCGCCCGGGCGGTCATCGGCAGACCCATCGCACCGGCACCGGGTGGCCGTTCTCCGACGTGATCGCCACGCCGGCGGCGATGCTCCCGTCGTCGCTGAGCACTACCGGCTGCATCGCGAGCGGGGCCTGCCCTGCCGGGGTCGGCAGGATGATCAGCCCGGCCGTCCGGGTGTCGATGACGACGTCGGCGCCGGTGGACACCAGCGTCCAGCCCGAGCCGTTCACCACGCCGGGCGCCCCGCCGGTGACGACCCGCACCTCGTCGGTCGCCAGGTTCCACACCGCCCACCTCTCGCCGACCCGGCCGGACGCCCAGCCGTTGCGCACCTGGTCGGCCCCGTAGTTGGTGGCCGGCCGGCCGTCGACGACCGGCGCCGGCAGCATCCTCGGCGTCCCGTCGGGCGACCACACGTAGGCCGCCGACCGGTCGCCGTTGAGCAGCTCGCCCACCACCGTGCCGTCCTCGGCGATCCCGCGGGCGACGCCGCTGTACCCCGGCCCGGGCAGCCGCAGCGGCACCGGCGCGGCGTCGGGGTCGGCCCAGAGCACCGGCTGGTTGTGGATCGACCCGGCGATCTGCCCCTTGCCGTTGATGGCGTACGGCACGGCGTCGACGCCGTCCGGGTGGGCCAGCAGGCGGGCGACGCCGCCCTGCACCACCCAGGGCACGTGCTTCTTGCCGTAGGTCGCGCCCACCGCCACCCCGTGCGTGTTGACGCCCTGCAGCTGCAGCCCGTCGGGCGCGTTCACGACGCCGTACTTCGTGTCGTCCCACAGCAGCGCCAAGCCCGTGCCGCCGTCGATTCCCGTGCCGATGATGTACTGCCCGGACGGATCGCTCCCGGTCACCGTGCCCCCGCCCGCGGCCCTCGGCGGCAACTCCAGCGGGTAGGCGGTGCACTGCAATGGCGTCACGCCCGGTGACAGCCCGCTGTCCGGCGGCCTGGTGCCGGACGCCGCCGGCCACGGCGCCGGTTTCGGCCCTGCCTCGGGCGACGCGACCGCCCACCCGCCCACCAGGACGGCCAGCACGACCACCGCCACGGAGGCGACCCGGAGCGTCATGCGCCGCCGCTCCCCGCGCACCACGGCCCGCCGCACGTCGACCGTGGAGGGCCGCTGTGGCTCCTGCCGCAGCGGGGTCAGCAGCCGGACCGCCCGCTCGTCGTCGAAGTCCATCTCAGACCGTCCTCTGCAGGTCGTCGCCCACGAGCTGGCGAAGCGTGGCCAGCCCCCGGGCGCACTGGCTCTTCACGGTGCCGGGGGAGCAGCCCAGGATCGCGGCCGTCTCCTCGACGGACAGGTCGCAGAGGTACCGCAGCACGAGCACCGCCCGCTGCCGCCGCGGCACCTTCTCCAGGGCCGCCCGCAGCGCCAGCCGGTCGTCGACCGCCTCGTGCGGCGCGTGCGGTGGTGGCTCGGGCCCGGTCGCGCCGAACAGGCCGATGCGGCTCCACGCCCGCCGGCGCTCGTCGAGGAACGTCCGGACGAGCATCTGCCTGACGTACTGGTCGAGATGCTCGACCGCGCTGACCCGCGGCCAGCGCTGGTAGAGCTTCTCGATCGTGAGCTGCACGACGTCGTCGCCGCGGTGCTCGTCGCCGCACAGCAGGAACGCGAGCCGGCGCAGGGACGCCAGCCGGCCGGTCACGTACTCGACGTACTCCTCTTGCGCCCGCTCGCGCATAGGGCCTCCCCCTCGCTTCGGACTGAAACGAGCCCCCGCCCCGGTGAGGTTGCACGCCGTCGCGAACTCGGGGGAGCGCCGCCGCGCGGCGGGCGCTCCGGGGCCGGGCAC
>NZ_BAAARV010000029.1:114704-119084 GCF_039532525.1 Dactylosporangium salmoneum | reverse complement strand
CTTCAGTTATCGATCACCGCCACGCCGCGGCCTCAACCGGGCGACCGCCTTTTGAAACACGCCTTAGACGCCAGCATCCGCTGCTTCCCCTCGACACGGGCTCGCCCCGGATGTCGGGCTCCATTTGATCCGTTACGGATCAGCGTCACATGATGCGTGACAGCTCCGGCTAGACGATCGTCGGCTTGGGTTTCGCCGTGGCCCTGTGGGTAGTTCTCGACATGTTCGGTCAGCCTGTCGTGCTGAGTGTTGAGCGTTCGGGTTGGTGACGTTGCGGACCGCAAGGTGCGGTTCGACCTGACACGAGTTCCTGCGACGGGAGGTCGACGAGATGACTACGGCTAAGCAGGAGAAAGGTGCGGTGATCGTCACCGGCGCGAGCCGGGGCATCGGCGCCGCGATCGCCGAGAAGCTGGCCGAGGACGGGTACGGCGTGGCGGTCAACTACTCGGTGGACGCGGCCGGCGCCGAATCGGTCGTCTCCACCATTCGTGGCCGCGGCGGCCGGGCCATCGCCGTACGCGCGGACGTGGCGGCACCGGATGCGGTCGCGGACCTGTTCGAACGCGCCCAGCGCGAGCTGGGGCCGCTGGCCGCACTGGTCAACAACGCCGGAACAATCGGCGAGCAGGCCCGCATCGACGAGCAGAAGGCGGACGAGCTGACCCGGCTGATGCAGATTAATATCGTGGGCCCGATGGTGTGCGCCAAGTACGCGGTGCGAGCGATGTCGACCGCGCACGGCGGCAACGGCGGATCCATCGTCAACATCGCCTCGGTCGCCGCCCGGGCCCTCCCCGGCGCACAAGGACTTGCGCCGTACCAGGCTACGAAGGGCGCGATGGTGACGTTCAGCCGTGGCCTGTCGAACGAGGTTGCCCCTGAAGGGATTCGCGTCAACAGTGTCTCGCCAGGCGTCATCGAGACGGAGATGGCGGGAGCCGCAGGAATGACGGAGGCCAGCGCGAGCAGCCCGCTCGGTCGCGTAGGCCGGCCCGACGAGATCGCCGATGCCGTGTCGTGGCTCGTCTCGCCGGCGGCGTCGTACGTCACCGGCACCGACATCACCGTGTCTGGCGGGCGATGACCTGTACAGGATCGTGACGAAGCCCTGCCCGGCGGTCGAGGGAGTTCCTCCCCGGTTACAAGGCCACCGCCCCACCGTCTCGGGCGCGCCACGCCAGTCACGCCGAGTACGTGGTCATGCCGGCGTAAATCTGACGGCCAAGCCGGCGAAGGTGTCCTCGGAGGCCCGCCGGGACACCCCGAACCGCCCGGCCACCTCGGTCACCGGCACCCCGGCTTCGACTTTCCAACACGGCGCGATACCGCTGTTCGGTCATGGTCAACTCCACCAGCACTCGGCGGCGTGTCACACATCAAGTGAAGTCAACCCCTAACGGATCAAGCGGAGTACGACACCCGGATCGCCCGGGTCGCCCCGCTGAGCGTGGCGAGGGTCGCCGTCGCGCCCGGGGCCACGTTCACCGTGCTGCTCGACGTGGTCGCGCCGGCCTGCGCGGGCTTGGGGTCGCGGGTGCCGGCCGCGCGCAGCCGCCGCCCTACCCCTGACCACCTCCGCCGCCGCGTCCGTCGAGGCGATCGACCGTGCCGCGGAGGGGTTGGCCACGATCGCCTCGGGCCGGGCCCGCGGCAAGATCGTGGTCATCGTCGAGAGCCGACCCGGCGGAACCTGCCCGCACACGCTCCGTAAGAAGTCACCGAGAGTCACCGCCCATGCTGTCCGGGAAAGGCGGGATTCCAGGCGTATGGCAGGTCCTTGCCAGCCTTCACCCAGGAATGTCGGCAATGCTGTATGTCGCGAAAGCGCAGGCAGCGGGCCTGCGCCGGGGGGTGACGGGAGCACATGACGTGTCGATGAAGTCAGTGAAGAGCGTCCGGCGGATCGGTCTGGCCGCGGCCGGGTTGGCGGCTACCGGTGTGATGGTGTTCGGCGCAGCGTCGCTGGCGAGCGCGGAGACGGCGTCGCCGTCGCCCAGCGCCACTGGTTCGAGCGATCACGGCAAGGGTGGCTCGAAGGACACGGCGGTGAGCGGCGACGAGCTCGCGAAGGTGACCGCGGCGATGAAGGCGAAGGACTCCGCGGTGAGCGTCAAGCGCGTCCACAAGGACGCCGACGGCTCCTACGACGTGCTCGGCACCAAGGACGGCGCCAAGGTCTTCTACGAGGTCAGCGCCGACCTCAAGACCTTCACCCTGCACACCGGCGGCCCCGACGGCGGCCGCGGTCACGGTGACAAGGGCGGCGCCACCGCGGTGACCGGCGACGAGCTGGCCAAGGTGACCGCGGCGATGAAGGCGAAGGACTCCGCGGTGACCGTCGACCGCGTCCACAAGGACTCCGACGGCTCCTACCGCGTGCTCGGCACCAAGGACGGCGCCAAGGTCTTCTACGAGGTCAGCGCCGACCTCAAGACCTTCACCCTCCACACCGGCGGCCCCGACGGCGGCCGGGGCCACGGCGACAAGGGCGGCGCCACCGCGGTGACCGGCGACGAGCTGGCCAAGGTGACCGCGGCCGTGAAGGCCAAGGACTCCGCGGTGACCGTCACCAAGGTCTACAAGGGCTCCGACGGCTCCTACCGCGTGCTCGGCACGAAGGACGGCGCCAAGGTGTTCTACAAGGTCAGCGCCGACCTCAAGACCTTCACCCTCCACACCGGGGGCCACGGCGCGAAGAAGTAACACGCATCCGATGGGGTGACGCGCGGGCGCGCCGCGACGAGCGGCGCGCCCACCTCCTACAGCATGTAGGAATGCGATGGACTCCTGCCCTGCTGGCCGCCGCCGCACTGCCCGTGCTCGCCTCCTCGGTGGCGGCGTCCGCGCCGCTCCCCCGGCCCGACCACGTCGTGGTCGTGGTGATGGAGAACAAGCGGTACGACGCGGTCATCGGGCACGCCAGGACGCCGTACATCTCGGCCCTGGCCCGGCGCGGGGCGAACTTCACCGCCGCCTACGGCGAGACGCACCCCAGCCAGCCCAACTACCTCGCCCTGTTCTCCGGCTCGACGCAGGGCGTCACCGACAACTCCTGCCTGCGCCGCCCGTTCGACGCGCCCAACCTCGGGCGGCAGCTGCTCGACGCCGGGCTCACCTTCACCGGGTACGCCGAGGCGCTGCCGTCCGCCGGCTACACCGGATGCGCGAGCGGGACGTACGTGCGCCGCCACAACCCCTGGGTCGACTTCGCCTCCGTCCCCGCGAGCCTCAACCGGCCCCTGAGCGCCCTGCCGGCCGGCTGGGACGAGCTGCCGTCGGTCGCCTTCGTGGTGCCGGACCTCTGCCACGACATGCACGACTGCCCGAAGGGCGACGCCGACGCCTGGATGCGCCGCGAACTGGGCTCCTACGCGGACTGGGCCACGGCGCACAACAGCCTGCTGATCCTGACGTTCGACGAGGACAACGGCACCGACGGCAACCACATCCCGACCGTGGTCCTCGGCGCGGGCGTGCGCCCGGGCGACCGCGTCGAGCGGGTCGACCACTACGCGATCCTGCGCACCATCGAGGACGCCTACGGTCTGCCACCGCTCGGCGCGGCAGCGCAGGCGACACCGCTGCGGCTGGGCTGAGCCGGTCAGCGGGTCGGCAGCCAGACGCCGGCGAGCTCGACGAAGCCGATGACGGCCGCACCGGTGGCCGCGAGCGACAGGCCGGCGGCGGCGAGCGCGAGCAACGGCAACGCGCGGCCCGAAGGTGGCGTCAGCAACGCGGCCACCCGCCGTACCGTCGCCGAACCATCGAAGCCGAGGCCCCCTCGGCCGGCGGAAGGGCCGGCGAGCGCGACCTTGCCGATGGTGCGCGCGACGAGGATGCGGTCCCCGCTCTCCCGGGCCGCGTCCTCGTCGGCGCTGCGCTCGACGAGGACGTCCACGGCCGCGGGAACCGGGCGGAGCAGCGGGTTGACCGCACGGGAGACGGCCGCCACCGCCGCGGTGCGGTGGTGGCGGCGCCGGAGGTGCGCCCGCTCGTGGGCGAGCACGACGGCGCGCTCGCGGTCGTCGAGCAGCCGCAGGAGGCCGGTGGTGACCAGCACGTGTCCCGCGCGGCCGCGTCGCGCCGGCACCGCGACCGCCCGGGGCACCCCCCAGTCGGCCACCAGGAGGCCGCCGACGGGGCGACCGGCGTCGTGCAGCACGGCGGCGGCCCGGTCGCGGCGCCACGCCTCGCGGACGAGCCGCCCGACCAGCCACGCCAGCGCCAGCGCGGCGGTCAGGGCCAGCCAGTCCGGCACCGGCTCGGGCAGGACCCGGCCGAGGACGGCGGCGCGGTCCTCGTGCTGTTCCAGGGGCGGCAGGTCGTCGAGCAGCGACGCGGTCAGCAGGACCAGGCAGGCGGTCGAGCAGGCGGGGG
>NZ_BAAARV010000029.1:0-114669 GCF_039532525.1 Dactylosporangium salmoneum | reverse complement strand
CCGGCCGGGTCGCCGCCGTCGCGCTCGTGGGGGCCGGGACGAGCAGGGCGGGCAGGATCAGCGGCAGGTAGACGAGCCAGGTCATGCGGGGGTGTCCGGGGCCAGCAGCGCGCGCAGCAGTTCGGCGTCGGCCGGGTCGAGGTCGGCGGTGAACTCGCGCAGGACGGCCCGCCGGTCGCCGGGGCCGTCGAGCAGCTCGCGCATCCGCTGCGCGGTGGCCGTCGGGGCGTCCTGGGTAGGCCAGTAGGCGTGGCCGCGGCCGCCGTGCGGGCTGCGGCCGCGCTGGGTCAGGCCCTTGTCCAGCAGGCGGGTGAGGATCGTCTGGACGGTGTTGTATGCCGGGCCGCCGCCGAGCCCGGCCTGCACCTGCGCAGGGGTGAGCGGCCCGTCGGCGGCGCGCAGCACGGCCAGCACGTCCAGCTCCAGCGAGCCCCAGGGGCGGCGTTCGGACGCGGTCACGCCACCACGGTACCGCTTGACAGTTCCTACAAGTTGTAGGAGTTTGATGAGGCTCACCTAACCTAACCCCAGGAGTGCGGCGTGTTCCTCGCCAGCCTGCTCATCGGCCTGCGCGACGGCCTCGAGGCGTCGCTCGTGGTGGCCATCCTCATCGCCTTCCTCAGCCGGGCCGGGCGGCGCGAGCACCTGCGGCACGTCTGGACCGGGGTCGGCGGCGCCGCGCTGGTCTCCGCGGCGGTCGGCGCCCTGCTGACCTCGGCCGCGGCCTGGCTGGGCGCCGGCACCCGGCTGGAGCTGTTCGAGGCGGTCACGTCCCTGGCCGCGGTCGTCCTCGTCACCTGGATGATCTTCTGGATGCGGCGCACCGCACGCACCCTGCGCGGCGAGCTGACCGGCCGGCTGGAGAACGCGCTGCGCGTCGGGGGCTGGGCCGTCGCCGCGATGGCGTTCTTCGCCGTGCTCCGCGAGGGCGTGGAGATGGTGCTGCTGGTGTTCGCGGCCGCGGAGGGCGCCGGCGGTACCGCGGGAGCCACCCCGCTGGCCGGCATGCTCACCGGCGTGGCCGCCGCCGTCGCGCTCGGCTGGGCCGTGTCCACCGCCACCGCCCGCATCGACCTCGGCCGCTTCTTCACCTGGACCGGCGCGCTGCTCATCCTCGTCGCCGCCGGCATCCTCAAGTACGGCGTCCACGGCCTGCAGAGCGCCGGGGTGCTGCCCGGCGGCAACCGGATCGCCTTCGACCTCGGCGGCCTGGTCGACCCTACGTCGTGGTACGCCACCCTCTTCGCGGGTACGGTCAACCTCACCCCGCGGGCGAGCGTGCTCGAGATCGGCGCCTGGCTGTCCTTCGCGATGGTCATGCTGGCGCTGTTCTTCCGGCCCGCGCACCCCGCGCCGCGGCCGCGCGCCCAGGCGTACGCCACGCTCGGGGCGCTCGCCGCGCTCGCCTCGTGCGGCGGCCCGTCCGCCGTGCCGTCCACATCGGACGCCATCGCGGTCACCGCCGGCGACACGCAGTGCCGGCTGAGCGCGGACCACGCCGCCGCCGGGCCGCACGTGTTCGAGGTGCGCAACGAGGGCGGCAAGGTCACCGAGTTCTACGTGTACGCCGCCGGGGACCGCATCGTCGGCGAGGTCGAGAACATCGCGCCGGGCCTGAGCCGCACGCTGCACGTCGAGCTCACCGCAGGCACCTACACCGTCTCCTGCCGGCCGGGCATGACCGGCACCGGCATCCGCGCCGCGTTCACGGTCACCGGCCCCGGCGGCGACGCGTCCGGGGCCGCCTCGGCCGATCCCGCGCTCGCCGCCGCCGCGGCCACCTATCAGGACTACGTGCGCCGGCAGGCGGCCGCGTTCGCCGAACAGACCACCGCCTTCGTCGCCGCCGTGAAGGCCGGCGACCGGGCGAGGGCCCAGGCGCTCTACGCCCCGGCCCGGGCGCCGTACGAGCGGATCGAGACGGTCGCGGAGAGCTTCGCCGACCTCGACCCGAGGATCGACGCCCGCGACGGCGACCTCGACCCCGGCACCGCCTGGACCGGCTACCACCGCATCGAGCAGCAGCTGTGGGGCGGCGGCGACCTGGCCGCCGTCGCCGGCGTCGCCGACCAGCTCCTGGCCGACGTCACCGAGCTGCGCAGGCGCCTCGACGGCGTCGCGCTCACCGCGCTGGGGATCGCCAACGGCGCCAAGAGCCTGCTCGACGAGGTCGCCACGAAGAAGGTCACCGGCGAGGAGGACCGCTACTCCCACACCGACCTGTGGGACTTCGCCGCCAACGTCGAGGGCTGCCGGGCCGCGCTCGCCACGCTCCCGGTCCCCGCCGTCTCCTTCGCCGCCGTCGACGCGGAGCTGGCGAAGTACCACCAGGGTGACGGGTTCGTCGCGTACGACTCCCTGCGCCCGGAGCAGGTGCAGCGCCTGGCCGCCGTGGTCAACGCGCTGGCCGAGCAGGTCAGCGCGGTACCCGCCGCGATCGCCCATCGCTGATCAGGCCGGCAGCCGGTCGCGGCCCGACGCGGTGAGGTAACAGACCAGGGCGACGACCGCGGCCAGGCACACGGCGCTGGGCCCGACGGTGCCGAAGTCCAGCCCGCCGGAGTCGGACGGCTGGGTGACCCAGTCGCCGAGCGAGGCGCCGAGCGGGCGGGTGAGCACGTAGGCGGCCCAGAACGCGAGCACGCCGCCGAGCACGCGCAGGCCGTAGAACAGGCCGATGAAGGCGATCACCGTGGCGAACAGGGCCGCGGAGAGCAGGTAGCCGAGGCTGAGGCGCTCCGCGAGCAGGTCGCCGGCCGCGGTGCCGAGCGCGAAGGTGACGAGGATGGCGGCCCAGTAGAACGTCTCGCGCCGCCGGGTGGTGATGGAGTGGATCGACAGGGTTCCTTCGCTGCGGTACCACCAGACGAACACGATCGCGAGGAGCACCGCGAACACGGCCGTCGTCGTCTCCAGCGGCACGCCGAAGCCGTCGGTCAGGTTGTCGGTGACGAGCGTGCCGGCGATGCTGACGAGGACGACGACCAGCCAGTACCGCCACGGCACGTACCGCGGCGCGCGGTACTGCAGCACGAGCGCGACGGCCAGCGCGACGAACATCACCGCCGTCGTGCCGCCCAGACCCAGGCCCAGATTGAAGTTGAGCAGGTCGGCCGCGGTCTCGCCCACGGTGGTGGCGAGCACCTTGATGACCCAGAAGTAGACCGTCACCTCCGGAACCTTGCTCACAATACGGGCAAACTCGGACTTTCTCGGCTGCATGGAAGCATGGTCGCCGCCCGAAGCTGAAACCACGCTGAACGCCGGGGGCGGCCGGTTCAGCGGGGCCTCAGCCGGGCGCGCCTACCTTCGGCCTGTGCTTCTACGGCCCCGCACGCTCGCGTGCCTCGTGCTCGGGTGGGCCGTCGCCTGGTTCGCGCTCATGGCCCTCGGCGGCGGCTCGTCGTGGCGGTTCTTCGCCGAGGGCGCGGGCGCCCTCGCCGACGTGGACGACGCGGTCCGCGGCGGCCTGCACCTCTACGCCGGCGCGCCGGTGCTGCAGATCGGCCCGCTGACGTTCCTCGCCGTACTGCTGTTGCAGGCCCCCGCCGGAGCCGTGGCGGCCCTCGCCGGCTGGCAGGTCCTCGGCGCCGCCGCCGGGCTGCTGGTGCTGTGGCTGGCCCGCGGGCTGGTCCCGCGATGGCGGCGCCACGAGGGATGGCTCGCCCTGGGGGCGGCCTGCTTCATGCCGGTGTGGATGTTCCTCGCCGTCGGCGTCGCCCACCTCGACGACGTCCTGGCGCTGCTGCTGTCCGTCGCCGCCCTGCGCACTGCCCGGGACGGCCGCGCGGCGCTCACCGGGCTGCTGCTCGGGCTGGCCGCGGACGCCAAGCCGTGGGCGGTCGGCTTCGCGGCCATGCTGCTGTTGCTGCCGGGATGGCGCCGGGGGCTCACGGCCGCGGCGGTGCTGGCGGCGGCGGTCGCCGCGGCCTGGCTGCCGTTCTTCGCCGCGGACCCGCACACGAGCAATGCGGTGCGGTACACCATCCAGAACGTCCCCGTCTCGGCGCTGCACGCCCTCGGCGTCCACGACCCCCGGACCCCGCCGTGGGACCGCCCCGCCCAGCTCGCGCTCGCCCTGGCCCTGGGCGCCGTCGCCGTGTGGCGGGGCCACTGGCCGGCGATCCCGTTGCTGACGGTGGCGTCCCGGCTGGTGCTGGAGCCCGGCGGGAACAAGTACTACATCGCGGGCGTGGTCGTCGGCACCATCATCTGGGACTATGCCGGCTCGCGGCACGACGTGCCCTGGTGGACGATGTCGGCCTGCCTCGGCCTGTTCGTCGCCCGCTGGGTCCCGATGCCCGATCCGGTGCACGGCTGGCTGCTGGTGGCGTTCTTCGCGGCCGCCTGCGCCCTGCTGCTCGGCCGGCCCGACTTTTCTCACGCAATCCTTAGCCGGATCGGCGATCGCTCTTATCCCGACGGCAAAGGCTGCCCACAGCGCGTTGCGCGGCTGAACGCATCGGTTCGGGAAAGGACTCCATGAGCGACGCTCGCATCGTCGTGTCGGGGCTACGCAAGCAGTACCGCGGCGTCACCGCCGTCGACGACCTCTCGTTCACCGTCGAGCCGGGCCGGGTGACCGGGTTCCTCGGCCCCAACGGCGCCGGCAAGACCACGACCCTGCGGATGCTGCTCGGGCTGGTGGCGCCGGACGCCGGCACCGCCACGCTCGGCGGGCAGCGCTACGCCGACCTGCCGGAGCCGGCTCGCGTGGTCGGCGCCGTGCTGGAGGCGTCCTCGGCGCACAAGGGCCGCACCGGCCGCAACCACCTGCGCGCCTGCTGCATCACCATGGGCCTGCCCCGCACGCGCGCGGAGGAGGTGCTCGACCTGGTCGGCCTGCACCCCGCCGCGGACCGGCCCTTCAAGGGCTACTCCCTGGGCATGCGCCAGCGGCTCGGCATCGCCACGGCGATGCTCGGCGATCCGCGAGTCCTGATCCTCGACGAGCCCGCCAACGGCCTGGACCCCGAGGGCATCCGCTGGATGCGGGAGCTGCTGCAGGGCCTGGCCGCACAGGGTCGCACGGTCCTGGTCTCCAGCCACCTGCTCGCGGAGATGCAGTCGCTCGCCGACGACGTCGTCATCGTCGCGGCCGGGCGGCTCGTGCGGCAAGGGCCGGTCGCCGAGGTGCTCGGCTCGGTCGGCGGCGACGCCGTGGTGCACGCGCGCACCCCGGAGCCGGAGAAGCTCACCGCGGCCCTGCACCAGCTCGGCGCCACCGTCACGGCGGACGGCCCGAACCGGCTGCGCGTGGCGGGCGTCGCCGCCGAGGCCGTCGGCGACGCCGCCCTGGCCGCCGGGGTCGCCCTGCACCAGCTCACCACCGAGCAGCCCGACCTCGAGGACGTGTTCCTCGACCTGACCCACGCGAAGGCGGCCATCCGATGACACGTCTGGTCCGGGCGGAACTGTTCAAGCTGCGCACGACCAGCCTGTGGTGGCTGCTGGCCGCCGCCACGTTCGTCAGCACCGGGGTGATGCTCGCCATCGACCTGGTACAGGCCCACGAGCTGCTGCAGCCGTTCGACGCGTTCGTGGCGCTGCACGCGCACGGGCGTACCGCCGCGCAGATGCCGCCCGAGTTCCTCAACCGGCTGCGGGGTGAGTGGACCCTCGGCCACAGCGCGCTCACCCAGGCCGCCACGATCTTCACGGCGGGACAGCTCATCGGCGTGCTCCTGACCTGCCTGCTCGGCGTCGTCCTGGTCACCGGCGAGTACCACCAGCAGACCGCCACCACCACGTACCTGCTCACCCCGCGCCGGGGTGCCGTGGTCGTGGCCAAGCTGGTCACCGCCGTCATCGTCGCCGCCGCGTCCTGGCTCGCCTCGACCGCGCTCGCCCTGGTCGTCGGCGCCGTCTTCCTCAGCAGCGAGGGCTACGGCACGCAGCTCGGCCAGTGGGGTGTCGTGCGGGCCATCCTGCTCAACCTCGCCGCCTACACCATCTGGGCCGTCTTCGGCGTCGGCTTCGGCGCCCTGATCCGCAGCCAGCTCACCGCGACCGTCTCCGCCACCGTGCTCTACCTGGTCGGCGCGGCGGCCGCCGCCGGGGTGTTCGACCTGCTGTACACCTACGTCATCAAGAAGGACTGGATCCTCACCGCGCAGGTCATCGTGCCGTCGGTGGCGTCGGCCGTCATGATCTCGCCGACGAAGACCTTCGACCAGAGCCCGCCGCAATGGGTCGGCGCCGCCGTCCTGCTCGGCTACGGCGCGGTGACCGCCCTGGCCGGGACCTCGCTGCTGCGGCGGCGCGACGTCTCCTGACGCTCGGCGGCGGCGCCGTCAGCCGATCGCGACCTTCCAGTGGTACCGATGCTCCGGCCGGCCGGTCGCGCCGTAGCGCAGCTGGACCTCGGCGATGCCGTCGCGGGCCAGGGAGGCGAGGTACCGCTGGGCGGTGGCCCGGGAGATGCCGAGCTCGTCGGCGATGTCGGCGGCGGTGCGGGGACGGCCGGCGTTGCGCAGCGCGTCGCTGACGAGCCTGACGGTGACCGCGGACTGGCCCTTCGGCGCGGCCGGGCGGTCGCCGTCGTGCAGGACCCGCCAGCAGCGGTCGATCTCCGCCTGGGTCAGCTGGCGGTCGGCGGCGACCATCGCGCGGTAGTGCCGGTAGGCGGTCAGCCGGTCCGCGAACTGCTCGGCGGTGAACGGCTTCACCAGGTAGTTCAGCGCACCGCGGGCGTAGGCGGCGCGGATCGTCGCCGCGTCGCACGCGGCGGTGAGCATGATGGCGTCCGTCGTGAGCTCGGCCAGCAGGTCGAGCCCCGACTCGTCGGGCAGGTAGGTGTCGAGCAGGACCAGGTCGACCGGCCGGGCGGCGAGCTCGCGCCGGGCCTCGGCCACGGTGCGGGCGGTCGCGGTGACCGTGAAGCCGTCGACCCGGTGCGTGAAGTCGACGTGGACCCGGGCGACGCGGAAGTCGTCCTCGACGACGAGCACCCTGATCGTCACGTGGTCTCCCGGGCCGGCTGCAGCGCGGCCGGCAGCCGCGCCTCGAACACGGCGCCGTGGCCGTCGCCGCCGTCGGACGGGATCGCGGCCAGCCGCACGTCGCCGCCGAGCCGGCGGGCCGCCTGCCGGGCGAGCGCGAGGCCGATGCCGCGGCCGTCCTCGCCGTTGGTCGACACGCCGGGGTCGAAGATCCGGTCCTGCAGGTCGTCGGGGACGCCGTCGCCGGAGTCGACGACCGAGATGTGCAGGGTGGTGCCGTCCTCGAGCAGGGCCAGGTCGACCCACGCGGGGCGGCGGGCGCCGCGCCGGGCGGCCTCGAGGGCGTTGTCCACGAGGATGCCGAGCACGGTGGTGACCTCGACCGGCGCGGTGACGCGGGTGCCGACCCAGCTGGTGTCGGCCAGCGCCAGCCGTACCCCCTTCTCGGCCGCCTCGGCGCTCTTGGCGTCGACGAACGCCTGCAGGTAGGGGTCGTCGACGGTCCGGCCGGCGGCGGGGGCGGCGGTGTCGGACACGGCGTGCAGGAACTCCAGCGCCTCGCTGCTGTGGCCGTTCTGCAGCAGCCCGGACAGCACGTGCAGCCGGTTGGCGAACTCGTGCCGCTGCGCGCGCAGGGCCGTGCTCAGCGTCCGGACCGACTCGAGCTCGCGGGTGATGTTCTCCAGGTCTGTGCGGTCGCGCAGCGTCAGCACGCCGCCGAGGTCGCGCTCGTCGCGGCGCACGGGGCGGTAGTTGGCGACGAGCACCCGGTCGTGGGCGACGGTGACGACGTTGTCGACCGGGGTGCGCTGGCCGACGGCGTCGCGCAGGATGGGCGGCAGGGCGAGGTCGGCGACGGCGGCGCCGGTGGGCCCGGCGTCGCCCGGCACGCCCAGCAGCCGCGCGGCCTCGCCGTTACAGACCGACACCCGGCCGTCGGCGTCGACGGCGAGCACTCCCTCGCCGATGCCGTGCAGGACCGCCTCGCGCTCCTGGACCAGCTCGGCGAGTTCCCGCGGCTCGAGGCCGAGGGTGAGCCGCTTGAGCCGGCGCGACAGCAGCGCCGAGCCGACGAAGCCCAGCAGCAGCGCGCCGCTGACGAAGACCGCGGCGACGGCGAGCCCGCGGGTGACGTCGCCGCGGACGACCCCGAGGGCGAACCCGACGCTGACCTCGCCGACGATCGTCCCGCTCGCGTCGCGCAGCGGCGTCTTGCCGCGGGCGGACAGCCCGAGCGTGCCGCGCTCGACCTTGATCGTGTCGTGGCCGGCCAGCACCTCTGACGGGTCGGTGCTCACCGGCTCGTGGATGCGGTCGGGGTTCGGGTGCGCCAGCCGGATGCCCTTGCGGTTGGTGATCACCACGAACAGGGCGCCGCTGGCCGCCTGCGCCGCCTGGGCCCGCCCGGGCAGGATGCGCTGCGGGTCGTCGGCCGCGGCCGCCGCGGCGATGTCCGGGTCGGCGGCGAGCGTCTGCGCGACGGCGAGCGCCCGGGTGCCGTACTGCTGGGTCAGCTCGGCGTCGAACAGCCAGCCGGCGAGCGCGAAGCCGACGCCCACCACCACGACCAGCACGGCGGCCTGCAGCGCGAGCGCCTGCCGGGCGAACGGGGCGTAACGCAGGCGAAACATGACGGGAGCGTACCGCCGGGGCCGCCCATTCGGCCCCGTGAGCAAAACGCGCAATACGCGGCTTACGCGGGCTGCCCGCACAACTGCGGCAAGGGTTCGCAGCGGCCGTCGCGCTCCCTACCGTCGCTGCCTACGAAACGCGTTCGTAACAGCAAGCCCCCGTTTCCCCCAAGGAGCCCTTGTGAGCGTAATCGCGCTGCGGAACGCCACCAAGCGATTCCCGGGCGCCGGTGGCCGACCCCACACCGCCGTCCGGGATCTCACGTTCACGGTCGACGCCGGCGAGTTCGTCGCCGTCGTCGGGCCGACCGGATGCGGCAAGTCGACCACGCTGTCCCTGGTATCCGGCCTGGAGCCACCGTCCAGCGGCGAGGTCGACGTCGACGGCGTGCCGGTTCGCGGCATCCCCGACGGCGTCGGCTACATGTTCCAGACCGACGCCGTGCTGCCCTGGCGTTCGGTGCTCGACAACGTCGCCGCCGGTCCCCGCTACCGCGGCGCCGGACGGGCGGAGGCCCGCCGCCGGGCCGCCGTCTGGGTCGAGCGCGTCGGGCTGGCCGCGTTCGACCGGTACTACCCGCACCAGCTCTCCGGCGGCATGCGCAAGCGCGTCGCCCTGGCCCAGACGCTCGTCAACGAGCCGCGGATCCTGCTCATGGACGAGCCGTTCAGCGCCCTGGACGTGCAGACGCGCGCGCTCATGCAGGACGAGCTGCTGCGGCTGTGGCAGGGCACGGGCGCCGCCGTCGTCTTCGTCACCCACGACCTGGAGGAGGCGATCGCGCTCGCCGACCGGGTCGTCGTCATGACGTCGAGCCCGGCGACCGTCAAGGGCATCTTCGACGTGCCGCTGCCCCGGCCGCGCCGCGTCGAGGAGATCCGCCTGACGCCCGCGTTCATCGACACGTACCGCGAGATCTGGCAGAGCCTGCGCGAAGAGGTCGAACGAGCCCGGGAGGAGGCGAGCCGCCGTGCCGCCTGAGACCATCGCCGAAAGCCCCGTGGCGGCGCCGGACCGGGAGCGGGCCACCGGCAAGCGGCGCCGGCCGCGCCTGCTGATGTGGGCGGTCCGGCTGGCCGTGGTCATCGTCTGGCTCGGCAGCTGGGAGCTGGCCGCCACGCACTGGATCGACCCGTTCTTCTACTCCAAGCCGTCGGCCATCTGGCAGCGGCTCGTCGACTGGTTCACCAAGGGCACCGCGTTCGGGTCGGTGTGGACGCAGATCAGCGTCACGCTGCAGGAGACGGTGCTCGGCTTCGTCATCGGTGCGGTCGGCGGGGTGCTGCTGGGCGTCCTGCTCGGCCGGGCCCGCTTCGTCGCCGAGGTCGCCGCCCCCTTCATCAAGGCGGCCAACGCGGTACCGCGGATCGTCCTCGCCTCGCTGTTCGTGATCTGGTTCGGCCTCGGGCTGTCCTCGAAGGTCGCGACCGCCGTGGTGCTCGTGTTCTTCGCGGTCTTCTTCAACGCCTTCCAGGGGGCGCGCGAGGTCGACCGCAACCTGGTGAACAACGCCCGCATCCTGGGTGCCTCCCGCGTCCAGGTGCTCACCTCGATCGTGGTGCCCAGCGCCATGTCGTGGATCTTCGCCTCCCTGCACGCCGCGTTCGGCTTCGCGCTCATCGGTGCGGTCGTCGGCGAGTACGCCGGCGCCGACAAGGGCCTCGGCCTGCTCATCGCCAACGCCCAGGGCACGTTCGACGCGGCCGGCATCTACGCCGGAATGATCGTCATCACCGTCATCGCGCTGCTCGCCGAGTGGCTGCTCACGCTGCTGGAACGCCGGCTGCTGCGCTGGCGCCCGCCGGTACAGACCGAAACCCAGATCTGAAAGGAACACGCACATGCGCAAGCTCGTGGCCCTCGTCTGCTGCGCCGGGCTGGTGCTGGCCGGCTGCCGGGGTACGTCGCCGGACAAGGCCGGCTCGGCCGAGGCACCCGTCCAGGTGAAGATCATGGTCGGCGGCATCGACAAGGTCATCTACCTGCCGGCGAAGCTGACCGAGCAGCTCGGCTACTTCAAGGCCGAGGGGATCGACGTACAGCTGCTCACCGAGCCCTCCGGCGCCAGCGCCGAGAACGTCCTGATCGCCGGGGACGTGCAGGGCGTGATCGGCTTCTACGACCACACGATCGACCTGCAGACGAAGGGCAAGTGCATCACCAGCGTGGTGCAGCTGTCGGACGTGCCCGGCGAGGTGGAGATCGTCGCGGCCGGGAAGGCCGACCAGATCAAGAGCCCGGCCGACTTCAAGGGCCGCAAGCTCGGCATCACCAGCTCGGGCTCGTCGACCGACTTCCTCACCCAGTACCTCGCGACCAAGGGCGGCCTGCAGAACGGCGACTACACCACGGTGAAGGCCGGGGCCGGGCAGACGTTCATCGCCGCCATCGACAACGGCGGCATCGACGCCGGCATGACCACCGACCCGACCGCCGCGCAGCTGACCACCACCGGCAAGGGGAAGGTGCTGCTGGACATGCGCACCGAGGCGGGCACCCGCGCGGCGCTCGGCGGCCTGTACCCGGCCAGCTCCCTGTACATGGACTGCGCCTGGGTCCAGTCGCACCGGGAGGCGGTGCAGAAGCTCGCCAACGCGTTCGTGAAGACCCTGCGCTGGATCAAGGCCCACAAGCCGGACGAGATCGCCGCCAAGATGCCCGCCGAGTACTCGGCCGGCAACGCGCAGCTGTACGTGAAGGCCGTCACCGACAGCATCGGCATGTTCAACGGCGACGGCGTCATGAAGGAGGAGGGCGCGAAGAACGTTCTCGAGGTGCTCAGCCAGTTCTCGCCGAACGTCAAGGGCAAGAAGGACCAGGTCGACCTCTCCAAGACGTACACCACCGAGTTCGTCTCGAAGGTCGCCGCCGGATAAGCCGTCCGCAGCATGGCCGGCCGCCCCAGCGGGGCGGCCGGCTCCTTCCGTCAGCGGGGTGAACTTCCCGGCGTGATCAGGCCGGTCTCGTAGGCCACGATGATCGCCTGGGCGCGGTCGCGGATACCGAGCTTGGTGAAGACCCGCGTGACGTGGGTCTTCACCGTCGTCTCGCTGATCTGCAGCTGCCGGGCCAGCTCCTGGTTGCTCAGGCCGCGCGCGATCAGGCGGAGAATGTCCATTTCGCGCGGGGTCAGCGTGGACAGGTCACGGTGCAGCGTGGCGGTGTCCTGCTGCTTGGCGAACCGCTCGACCAGGCGGCGGGTGACGCTCGGCGCGAGCAGCGCATCGCCGGCCCGGACCATGCGCACCGCCGCGACGAGCCGGTCGGCGGTGACGTCCTTGAGCAGGAACCCGCTCGCCCCGGCGCTGAGCGCCGCGTAGACGTACCGGTCCAGGTCGAACGTCGTCAGGATCAGGATCCGCGGAGGGTCCGGGTGGTCGGTCAGGATGCGCCGGGTGGCCTCGAGGCCGTCCATGTGCGGCATGCGGATGTCCATCAGCACGACGTCGGGGCGGGTACGCCGGACCGCGTCGACGGCCTCGGCACCGTCGCCGGCCTCGGCGACGACGTCCATCCCCTCCGCGGCCAGGATCATCGCGAAGCCGGTTCGCACGAGCGCCTGGTCGTCCGCGATCACCACGCGCAGGGGGCGGTCGCCGTCGCCGGCCGGGTTCGTCATGCGCGCTCCAGTGGGATCGTGGCCAGGACCTGGTAGCCACCCGCGGGCAGCGGTCCATTGTCGAGGGTGCCGCCGTACACCGCGAGACGCTCGCGCAGGCCGATGAGGCCGCGGCCGTTGCCGGCGGGGGCCGACGGGCCGGGCCGGCCGCCACTGTCGGTGATCCGCAGCCGGATCGCCTCGGCCCGGTGCTCGATGTCGACGCGGACCCGGGCGCCGTCCGCGTGCTTCACGGCGTTGGTCAGTGCCTCCTGCACGACGCGGTAGGCGGCGAGGTCGATGCCCGGCGGCAAGGGCCGCGGTGTGCCGGCGACGGTGAGCTCGACCGCGGTGCCGGAGGTGCGCACCCGCTCGACGAGCTCTGGCAGCAGGTCCAGGCCGGGTGAGGGCAGCAGGTCCTCGGGGCCGGCCTGGTCGGGCTCGTCGCCGCTCATGCTCAGCAGTCCCATCACGTGGCGCAGCTCGCTCATCGCGGCCCGCCCGCCGGACTCGATGGCGAACAGCGCCTGGTCGACCTTGTCCGGGGCGGTGGCCAGGACCCGCCGCGCCGCGGCCGCCTGGATGACCATGACGCTGACGTTGTGCGTGACCACGTCGTGCAGCTCCTGGGCGATGCGGGCCCGCTCGTGCTGGACGGCCAGCGCGGCCTCGGTCTCCCGCTGTGCCTCGGCCGCCCGGACCCGCTGCCGCATACCGTGCACGGCGTTGGCGGCGAGCGCCACCGGGACGAGGACGAGGATCAGCATCAGGCTCGGCTGGCCGATCGGCAGGTTGGCCCGGTGCAGCACGAACATGAGGCCGCCGAGGGCGACGCTGATGACGGCGGGCACCCGGTACGGGCTGTACATCACCGCACCGTAGGCGGCGACGACGCACGCGGCGAACGTGAACGTGGGGTCGAAGCCGGGCGCCAGGTGGTACGCCTGCGAGGCGAGCCCGACGACCCAGAACACCGCGAGCGGGTAGCGCCGCCGCGCCGCCAGCGGCAGGGTCGACAGCGCGGTGAGCAGCCCCCACAGCACGGCCTGCTGCCACGGCATGCTGCCGAAGTAGGGCACCTCGTCGGGCAGCCGCCCGGGCGGCGGCGGGATCGGCGCCCCGGTCGACGTCATCGTCGGCCCGCCCTGGGTCCGCGTGGTGAAGCCGAGAAACGCGCCGCCGGCGAGCGCCACGGCGAGGATGGCATCCGCGATGAACGCCCAGCGCGACCGGGCCGGCGGCTCGACCGCGCCGCGGCGCAGTCCCGCTGCGGCGCGCCGCAACCGCTGGCTGATCGTCGCCGTGCTCACCGGGTCAGTGTGACAAACCGGCTTCCCGGCCACATCGCCCGTGGGCCGGCATGCGGCCGGGCCCGGAGTCGTACATCTGCGGTAGGACCCCGGCGCCGGGGTCGTACCGGCGGGGAAGCCGATGTCGTCGCCGGGATCGACGCGGTGTGCGGGCGTCCTTCCATAGCGTGCGGGCACAGCCTGACGAGAGGGAGGAGCACCCGATGCTCATGGTCGAGGCCGAGCACCTGGTCCGGTCGTTCGGTTCCACGCCGGCGCTGCGCGACGCGAGCGTGGCGGTGGCGCAAGGCGAGATCCTGGCCGTGATGGGGCCCAGCGGGTCCGGCAAGTCGACCCTGCTGCACTGCTTGTCGGGGATCTACACGCCGGACAGCGGTGCGATCCGCTACGACGGCCGGCGGCTCGACACGCTGTCCGAGGCGGCCCGCACCACGCTGCGGCGAACCGAGTTCGGGTTCGTGTTCCAGTTCGGCCAGCTGGTGCCGGAGCTGACGGTCGCGGACAACGTCGCGCTGCCGTTGCTGCTGAACAAGGTCCGCCGGCACGACGCGTACGCCACCGCCGCGGCATGGCTGCACCGGCTCGGCCTCGGCGACCTCGGCGGCCGCCGCACCGGCGAACTGTCCGGCGGGCAGGCGCAGCGGGCCGCCATCGCGCGGGCCCTCGCGATCGGCCCGCGGGTGCTGTTCGCCGACGAACCCACCGGATCGCTCGACTCCGTGACCGGCGAGGCCGTGATGGAGCTCCTGGTCGGGCTGGCCCGGCAGGAGGGGGTCGCGGTCGTACTGGTGACCCATGACGGCCGCGTCGCCGCCCACGCCGATCGCCGCGTCGTCGTCCGGGACGGCCGGGTGCTCGCCGCGAGCGAGGCGGAGGCGGCCCGATGATGTTCGTCCTCGGCGCGCGGCTGACGCTGCGCAGCGGCCGGGAGGCACTCGTCCGGCTCGTCCTGATCGCCGCCGCCGTCGCCGCCGGCGTGACCGTCCTGCTCGGGGTGCTGGCCGAGCTCAACGCGTTCCAGGCCACGGCCGGCACCCGATGCTGGCAGTGCACCACCGGCACCCCGGTCGGCCCGGCCGGCCCGGGCAGCCGCGGGGCGTTGTGGAACTACAGCGAGGACTCCTACGCCGGCCGGGTCGTGCAGCGCCTCGACGTCGCCGCGCTCTCGGCGCAGGCGCCGGTGATCCCCGGCCTGACCCGGCTGCCCGCCGCCGGGCAGTACTACGCCTCGCCGGCGCTGGCCCGCCTGCTGGCCGCGGTCCCCCGCGGGGAACTCGCGGACCGGTTTCCCGGCGTGCTCGCCGGGCCGATCGGCGACGCGGGGCTGACCCGCCCCGACGACCTGGTCATCGTCGTCGGGCGGACGCCGGCCGACCTCGCCGCGCTGCCGGCCACCCGCGTCGTCGGCGAGATCTCGTCGCGCGGCCACATCGACGGCACCACCAACCTGTACCGCTACGGCCTCGGCCTGGTCGCGGCCGGACTGCTGGTCCCGCTGCTGGCGCTCGTCGGCGCCGCGACCCGGCTCGCGGCGGCCCGCCGGGAGGAGCGCTTCGCCGCGTTCCGGCTGGCCGGGGCGACCCCACGGCAGGTCGGCGTCATCGCCTCGGTCGAGGCGGTCATCGGCGCGGCCGCCGGGTCGCTCATCGGCGTCGTGGTGTTCCAGCCGTTCCGGCCGGCCATCGCCGGGCTGGCGGTCGTCGGCACACCGTACTTCGGCCACCTCGTGGCGCCAACCGTCGCGCAGTACCTGGCGATCGTGCTCGGGGTGCCACTGGCCGCCGCGCTGGCCGCGGTCGTGTCGCTGCGCCGGGTGCGGCACTCCCCGCTGGGCGCGAGCCGCCGGGTCACGCCGCCGGCCCCCTCGGCCCGGCGGCTCGGGCCCCTCGTCGCCGGGCTCGCCCTGTTCGCCGTCGCCGCGGTGGTCCTCGGCCGGCAACCGGCCGGGCCGGCGAGCGGCGGGCTGTCCGGCGGCCCCGGCAACGCCGTGCTGCCGGTCACGCTGCTCGGGCTGCTCCTGACCATGCTGGGGCTGATCCTCGGCGGCCCCTGGCTGACGATGCGGGGCGCCCGGCTGATGGCCCGGACCGCGCGCCGGGCCCCCGCGCTGCTGTCGTCGCGGCGGCTGGCCGACAACCCGGGCGCCGCGTTCCGGTCGATCAGCGGGCTCGTCCTCGCGGTGTTCGTCGGCACCGTCATCGCCTGCGTCATCCCGGCGATCAGCGCCGGGATGCGCGCGGCCGGCGGCGGAACCCTGACCGACGTGCTGCGGGTGTCGTTCGTGCCCGAACCGGATCCGGCCGCGGAGCATCCGGTGCTGGGCCTGGCCCCGGAGGCCGGCGGGGCGCTGGTGGACCGGTTGCGGGCGCTGCCGGGCACGGCCGTGCTGCCGCTGTACGCGCCGGAGCCGCGGCTGACCGGGTACGCCTGCGTCGGCGCCAACGCGTGCGGACCCACCGAGGCCGCGATCGCCTGCGCCGACCTGGCCCGGTTCCCGGCGCTGGGCCGGTGCGACGGCGGCCGGCGGGCCATCCGGGCGCAGTTCGGCCTGCTGCTCAGCCACGACAACGTCGCGGGCCTGCGGCTGCCGTTCGCCGATCGCGACAGCCAGGCGTTCGACGCCGACCCGGCGGCGCAGCCGCTCGAGGCCATGCTGGTCCGCGCCGCCGATCCCGCGACCCTGGAGCGGGTCCGGACGCTGCTGTCCGGGTACACGGCCCGGATCGGCGCGAGCGGCGCCCCCAAGACGTTCGGTGAGAGCGTCGCACTGCGCGACGCCCGTTACCGGCAGGTGCGGCAGGCGACGCTGGCCGTCGTGGCGGTGACCCTGCTGGTGGCCGGCTGCAGCCTGGCGGTCGCGGTCGGCGGCGGCCTCGTGGAGCGCCGGCGGCCCTTCACCCTGCTGCGCGTCGCCGGCACCCCGGCGTCGGTGCTGTTCCGGGTCGTGGCATTCGAGTCGGTGGTACCGCTGGTCTGCGCCGCCGCCGTGGCGATCCTCGCCGGCCTCGGCGTCGCCGCGTCAATCACACACGCGGTGGCGCCCGGCGGCCCCGTGCTGACGCTGCCCGGCTCCGGCTACTTCGTGACCCTGGGGGCGGGGCTCGCCGCGGCGCTGGCCGTGGTCGTGTCGGCGCTGCCCCTGCTGCGCCGCCTGACCGACCCGGACGAGGCCCGCTTCGAGTAGTCCGGCGGGGATCAGGCGGGGAGGCGCAGGTGCAGCGCCGCCCCGCCTGACGGGCCGTCGACGACGCGTAGCGTCCCGCCGTGCGTGGTGACGATGTCGCGGGCGATGGCGAGGCCGAGGCCGGCGCCGCCGCCGTCGCGGGAGCGGGCGTCGTCGAGCCGGACGAAGCGGTCGAAGACCCGCTCCCGGTCGGCGGGCGGGATGCCGGGGCCGTCGTCGGTGACGGTGAGGTCGGCGTGGCCGTCGCCGCCGGACAGGTCGATCCGCACCACGCCGGCGGCGTGCCGGGCGGCGTTGTCGAGCAGGTTGCGCAGGGCGCGTTGCAGGTGCTGCGGGTCGCCCTGCACGCGCGTGGGCGTCACGTGTGCCTCGACGCGCAGGTGCGGGTGGTGTGCGGCGATCCGGTCGCGTTCGGCGTAGACGAGGTCGTCGAGGTCGACGTCGTCGTGGCGCAGCCGCAGCCCGGACTCGTCGGCCCGGGCCAGCAGCAGCAGGTCGGCGATCAGGGTGGCCATGCGGGCGCTCTCGCGGTGCATGCGGTGCACCTGGGACTGCGCGAGGGGCGGCAGGTCCGCGTGTTCGAGGATGTCCAGGCCGGCGTGCATCGTCGCGAGCGGGCTGCGCAGCTCGTGGCTGGCGTCGGCGACGAAGCGCCGCTGGGCGGTGGTGGCGTCCTCGATCCGGTCGAGCATCGTGTTCATCGTCGTGGCCAGCGCCGCGATCTCGTCGGCCGCGGCCGGCACGGGCAGGCGGGTGTGCAGGTTCTGGGCGGTGATGGTGTCGGCCTGGCGGCGCATGGCCTCCACCGGCAGGAGGCTGCGCCCGACGAACAGGAACGTGGCCACGCCGACCACGGCGGTGAGCAGCGGCAGCCCGACGGCGACGGCGCCGATGGTCGCCTCGGTGCCGTCGTTGACCTCGTCCAGCGACTGGGCGACGAGGACGGTGCGCTGCCCGCCGGCGGCCGCCACGCCGGTGGCGACGATGTGGAAGGTCTCGTCGTGGGCGACCGCCAGCCGCCGCCGTTCCCGCAGGGTCTGCCCGGTCCTGGGGCGCAGCGGCGAGATCGGCCCGACGCCGCCGACGGCGGCCGACGCCGCGACGACCCGGCCGTCGGCGTCGACGACCTGGACGATCGTGCGGTCGCGGGGCGACGGGCGCAGGGCCGCGGCGAGCCCCGACCCGCCGTCGCCCAGCGCGCCGGCGACCTGGGCGGCGCGCTCGGTGGTGGACTGGTCGACGTTCTGGTCGAGAATGATGCGGGCCGCAATGACGAGGGCGATGCCGCTGAGCACCGCGGCGATCGCGACGACGGCCGCGGCGGCGAGCGCGGAGCGCATCCGCACCCCGAGCCGCTCGCCCAGCTTCACGCGGGACATCTGCCGGCGGCCAGCCACGCGGCGGCCACGCTCTCGGCAAGGGTGTAGCGGGGCCGCCAGCCCAGGTCGCGGCGGATGCGGCCGGTCTCGGCGACGACCTCGGGCGCGTCGCCGGGGCGCGGCGGCCCGGGCCGGACCGGCACCGGCGCGCCGGCGGCCTCGCCGACGGCCCGCAGGACCTCCAGCACGGAGTACCCGCGACCGGTGCCGGCGTTGTAGACGTGCGCGTGCGGGCGGGCGGCCAGGTGCAGGCCCGCCCGGCGGTGGGCTTCGGCGAGGTCGGCGACGTCGACGTAGTCGCGCACGCCGGTGCCGTCGGCGGTCGGCAGCCGGGTGCCGGTCACCGTGAGCGGCACGCCGGTGCGCAACGCCTCGAAGGCCAGCGACAGCAGGTTCGTGGTGCCGCGGTCGCCGAGGTGGGGCTCGGCGGCGCCGACGGCGTTGAAGTACCGCAGGGCGATCCACGAGATGCCGTGCGCCGCACCGGCCGCGGCCACGAGCTGTTCGGCGACGAGCTTCGTCTGGCCGTACGGGCTGAGCGGCCGGGTCGGGGCGTCCTCGCCGACCGTCGGCGTGTCGGGCCGGCCGTAGACGGCCGCGGAGGAGGAGAACACCAGCCGGGCGACGCCGGTGGCGACCATGGCCTCGAGCACGGCGGCGACGACGCCGACGTTCTGCTGGTAGTACCGGATCGGCCGGTCCAGCGACTCCGGCGCGGACTTGCTGCCGGCCAGGTGCACCACCCCGGTGACGCCGTGGCCGTGCAGGACGGCCCGGACCAGCGCCGCGTCGCCGGCGTCACCGACGATCAGGGGCACGTCGGCGGGCAGCCGGACGGGGTCGCCGGTGGACAGGTCGTCGAGGACGACGACCGGGTCGCCGCCGGCGCGCAGGCCGGCGACGACGTGCGCGCCGATGTACCCGGCCCCGCCGGTGACGAGCCAGGTCACGGACGCACCGGCTCGTGGTCGCCGAGCGGGCCGAGGCGCAGGTTCCGGGCGCGGGACCAGTCGATGAGCCGGGGCAGCGCGTCGAGGGTGCGCTTCCACGACCCGGCCGCGGACGTGCAGTCGGAGTCGTGCAGCAGCACGGTCCCGCCGCCGACGAGGGTGCTGGTCACCGTGGCGACGATCGAGTCCGGTGTGGCGGCGGCCCGCCAGTCGCGGCCCCACGCGGTCCACAGCTTCGGCTCCAGCCCCAGCCGGCGGCAGGCGAGCAGCGCGCCGGTGGTCAGGACGCCGTACGGCGGCCGGTACCAGCGCGGGGCGCCGCCGCCGAGGCCGCCGACGAGGTCGCGGGCGCGGGCGATGTCGTCGTGGGTCGCGCGCGGGCCGCGCCACAGCAGGCAGCGGTGGTACCAGCCGTGTACGGCGACCTCGTGGCCGGCGGCGACGATCTCCCGGCCGAGGCCGAGGTCCTGTTCGAGCATCGTGCCGAGGAGGAAGAACGTCGCGCGGACGTCGTAGTCGGCCAGCATCCTCAGGAACAGCGGCGTCGAGGCCGGGTCGGGCCCGTCGTCGAAGGTCAGCGCCACGCGTTCGGCCGGCCCGGTGCCGGCCAGGCCGGGCAGCAACGCCCGGCGGCCGGGCGCGAACGCGGTGACGGCGGGCAGCGCGTGCGCGGCGGCACCGGCCACGAGGCCGGCGGCCGCGAGCGTGGTGAGGGCCCGCCTCATGCCGTCACCGCCAGGTCGGCCAGGACCGACTCGGGCGGCACCGGCGACGGCGTGAACGCGGGCCGGCCGGACATGGCCGCCCGCAGCCCGTCGGCGAGGTCCTCCCTGCACCGCAGCCAGGGCACCCAGCCGATACGGTCCAGCACCTCGGCGTTGGCGGCGCCGTGGCCGGGCAGGCAGCGGTACGTCACCACCGGCACTCCCGCGGCGAGCGCCTCCAGCGACGACAGCCCGCCGGCGTTCTGCACCACCACCCGGCAGGACCGCACAAGGCCCGGCATGTCGTCGACCCAGCCGAGCGCGACGACCCGGCCGGAGCGGTCCAGCCGCCGCCGCAGCGCGTCGTTGCGGCCGCAGGCCACCACCGGCACGGCCAGGCCGGTCGCGGCGATGTCCAGGGCGGCCCGCGCGACCGGCCCGACGCCCCAGGCGCCGGCGACGACGAGCGCCCGCGGGTCGCCGGCCGGCGGCGGGGCCGGTTCGGCGAACTCGGGCCGGACCGCGGGCGCGACCACCCGCACGTCGGGCGCCCCCAGCGCCTTGGCCTGCCGGGCCGCGTCGTCGTGCAGGGCCAGGTGGACGTCCACCCCGTCGGCGACCCAGGCGGGGTGCACGGACAGGTCGGTGAGGTACGTGACGGCGGGCGCCGCCAGCCGCCCCTGCCGCCGCAGCCGGCCCAGCACCTGGCTCGCGAGGGGGTACGTCGAGACGACCAGCCCGGCGTCGCCGACGGCGGCGAGGGTGGCCTCGTCGGCGGCCGCGGTGAGCGCCGCGGCCCGGTGGCTCAGGCGGTCGGAGCCGGCGGCCGCGAGCAGCCAGCCCCAGGTCCGCGGTGCGACGGTGAGCTGCCGCCGGTACAGTCCGCGCAGCATCGCGCCGGCGCGGCGGGGCAGCAGGTCGACGAGGTCGTGGCGCTCAACCGCGTGGCCCCGCGCCCGCAGCCGCCGGGCCAGCTCCGCCGCCGCGCCGTCGTGACCGGCGCCGAAACTGCCGGAGACGACGGCCACCGATGATCGTGGCTGCACGCGCACCTCCCCTGCCGGGCCGGCGGTCGCCGGGTTGCCGGGGATACTGGGCGGCCCAACCTGAAGAAACGCTGAACGGGCCACAGCTCAGCCAGGCCGTGCCCAGCACAGTGGCCGCGAGCAGCCAGCCGCCGACGACGTCACTGGGCCAGTGCGCGACCAGCGCCACCCGGCTCACGCCGACGAGCGCGGCCCACCCGCCGGCGACGGCGGCCAGCGCGATGCGGGACCGGCGACCGGGCAGCAGCGCCCAGCCCAGCACGATCACGATGCCGGCCGCGACGGCCGACGACGTGGTGTGGCCGGACGGGTAGGAGAAGCCGTCGGCGGCGGTGAGCCGGTCCGGGGGCCGCGGCCGGTGCACGGCGTGCAGCACCGCGAGACGGGCGACGGTCGCGGCCGCCGCGGTGCCGGCCAGGAAGGCGGCGCCGGTCCAGTGCCGCCGGGCCAGCAGGGCGGCCAGCGCCACGAGGGTGAGCGTCAACAGCACCGCGGTGTCACCCGTGTGGGTGATGGCCGACATGGCCGCCCGCCAGGCGGGGTGGGCGAGCGCGAGCCGGCGGGCCGCGTCGCTGACCGCCGCGTCGAGGCGCAGCAGCGGCGCGAACCGCACGGCGACGAGGGCGGTCAGCCCGGCGAAGAGCGCCGCGGGGACGACGGGAGCGAGGCGGCGGTCAGCCACCGTCGGGGTCCAGGCGGTAGCCGACGCCGCGGACAGTCCGGATCGCCGAGCGCCCGTACGGGTTGTCGATCTTCTTGCGCAGGTAGCCGACGTACACCTCGACGATGTTCGGGTCGCCGTCGAAGTTCGCGTCCCACACGTTCTCGAGGACGGACGTCTTGGCCACCACGTCGCCGGGGCGGCGCATCAGGAACTCCAGCAGCGCGAACTCGCGCGGCGTGACGGTGATCTCATCGTCGCCCCGGCTCACCCGCCGCCGCGCCGGATCGAGGCGCAGGTCACCGGCGGCGAGCACGGCGGGGCGTTGCGGCGCGCCCCGGCGGATCAGGGCCCGCAGCCGGGCGACGAGCACCACGAACGAGAACGGCTTGGTCAGGTAGTCGTCGGCGCCGAGGTCGAGGGCGTCGGCCTCGTCGTAGTCGCCGTCCTTGGCGGTCAGCATCAGCACCGGCGTCCACACCTCCTGCTGGCGCATCCGGCGGCAGACCTCGTAGCCGCTCAGGCCGGGCAGCATGATGTCGAGCACCACCGCGTCGTAGGCGCCGTGCGGCTGCTCGGTGGCCGCCCACAGCCCGTCCACGCCGGTGAACACGACGTCGGTGGTGAACCCCTCGGCGCTCAGGCCGTCGCGGATCGTCTCCGCGAGCCCCACCTCGTCCTCGACCAGCAGCAGTCGCATCGGGCCCTTCCCACCGCCGAAGCCAACGCCAGCAGCATACTCCTACAATATGTAGGACCTCTTCGCTGGATTCTCAGGTTCGGCGAAGTACCTTCACCGACCTCTCGACCCCGGCAGCGAGGAGCGGCCCGTGAAGTTCCTGAACCCCGAATGGCTCATCTCGACGTTCGGGATGCTCGGCATCCTGGCGATCGTCTTCGCCGAATCCGGCCTGCTCATCGGCTTCTTCCTGCCCGGCGACTCGTTGCTGTTCACCACCGGGCTGCTCGTCGCCGGCGGGCGGTACCTGCATCTGCCGCTCTGGCTGGTGATCCTGCTCATCGTGGCCGCGGCGGTCGCCGGTGACCAGGTCGGCTACCTGTTCGGGCGGCGGGTCGGCCCGGCCCTGTTCCGGCGGCCGGACTCGCGGCTGTTCAAGCAGGAGAACCTGACCCGCGCCCAGGAGTTCTTCGCACGCTACGGTCCCCGCTCCATCGTGCTGGCCCGCTTCGTGCCGATCGTGCGCACCTTCACCCCGATCGTGGCCGGCGCCTCACGCATGCACTACCGCGTCTTCACCCTCTACAACGTCATCGGCGGCGCGCTGTGGGGCACCGGGGTCACGCTGCTCGGGTACTACCTCGGGCAGATCGAGTTCGTGAGGTCCAACATCGAGCTCATCCTCGTCGGCATCGTCGCGCTGTCGGTGGTGCCGATCGCGATCGAGCTGCTGCGCGCGCGGGCCCGCGCCCGTTCATGATTTTCTCAGCAACCGCTCGCCAGTATTGTCCGACGTGAACCACCTGACCTACCCCGAGGCGATCGTCGTCGGCCTCCTGCAGGGCGTCACGGAGCTGTTCCCGGTGTCGAGCCTGGGCCACAGCGTGCTGCTGCCCGCGCTGATCGGCGGCCGCTGGGCCCGCGACCTCGACGTGTCCGCGCCGGAGTCGCCCTACCTCGCGTTCGTCGTCGGCCTGCACGTGGCCACCGCGCTGGCGCTGCTGCTGTTCTTCTGGCGCGACTGGCTGCGGATCCTCACCGGGTTCGGCACCTCCGTGCGGTACCGCCGGATCAAGACCCCGGACGAGCGCCTGGCCTGGATGATCATCCTGGCCACGATCCCCGTCGGGATCACCGGCCTGCTGCTGGAGCACACGTTCCGCACCGTGCTCGGCCGCCCCGTGCCCGCGGCGATCTTCCTCACCGTCAACGGCGTGCTGTTGTACGGCGCCGAACGACTCCGCCGGCGGGCGCTGGCCGCGGCGCAGACCTCGTGGCCGGAGGCGGCCGCGTCGGACCGGCAGATCGCCGCCGGCAGCCTCGGCGGGGCGACGCTCGTCGGCTCGGCGCAGGTGCTCGCGCTGCTGCCCGGCATCAGCCGCTCCGGCGTCACCCTCGGCGCCGGCCTGCTCAAGGGCCTGTCGCACGAGGACGGGGCCCGGTTCTCATTCCTGCTCGCCACGCCCGTCATCCTCGCCGCGGGGGTGCTGAAGGTCCCGGACCTGTTCGGACCGCTCGGCGAGGGCATCCGGGGCCAGGTGCTGGCCGGCAGCCTGGCCTCCGGCGTCGCGGCCTACTGCTCCGTGCGGTTCCTCACGCGGTACTTCGAGACCCGGACGCTGACCCCGTTCGCCGTCTACTGCGTCGCGGCCGGCGTCGCCGCCCTCGTCTGGCTCGGCCTGGCCTGACCAAAGTCAGCTCCGCGGCAGGCTGACGGTCACGCGCAGGCCGCCGCCGTCGCGGGGCTCGGCGTGGACCGTGCCGCCGTGCAGCTGGGCGATCGAGGCGACGATGGCCAGGCCCAGGCCGAAGCCGTCGCCCCCGGTGCGCTCGTGCAGCCGCCGGAACGGCTGGAACAGCGCGCCGATCGCCTCCGGGGGCACCGCCGGGCCGCGGTTGACGACCTCGAGCCGGGCGCAGCCATCCACAGTGGACGTGGTGAGCCACAGCTCGCCGCCGGGATCGTTGTACCGCACCGCGTTGTCGACCAGGTTGGCGATGAGCCGCTCGAGCAGGATCGGGTCGCCCGCGGTCGGCGCCGGTTCGAGGGACAGGTGGGCCCGGCGGTCGCGCAGGTCGGTGCCGTCCAGGACGTCCTCGGCCGCCGTGGCGAGGTCGGCCGGCTCGGCGGCGGCGAGCCCGCCGTCGTTGCGGGCGAGGGTGAGCAGGGCCTCGATGAGGGCCTCGGCGCGCTCGACGGCGGCCCGCACGTCGCGGGCCATGCCGACGAGCTCGGCCTCGGTCGCGTGCGGCTTGGCCAGCACGACGTCCACGCTCGTGCGCATGACGGTGAGCGGGGTGCGCAGCTCGTGGCTGGCGTTGGCGATGAACCGGCGCTGTCCCTCGAACGAGCGCTGCAGCCGCTCCAGCATGGTGTCGAAGGTGTCGGCGAGCTCGCGCAGCTCGTCGCGGGGACCGCCGAGCGCGACCCGGGCCGTCAGGTTGTGCTCGGACGCGGCCCGGGCGGCGACGGTGAGCCGCTGCACCGGGCGCAGGACCCGGCCGGCGACGAACCAGCCGGCGACGGCGGCCAGCAGCGTGGCGACCGCGAGGCTCAGCCCGGACTGCCACAGCAGGGACGCGAGCGTGGCGTCGCGCTGGGTCTGCGCGCCGACGATGATCCCCTCGTTGTACGCCTTCAGGCACTTGGTCCGCACCGCCGGGTCGACGTCCTGGCTGCCGTTGAGGACCGACTTGCACGCCTCGAGGAACTCGGGCGGCGGCACGCCGTCGCCGCCGTCCCTGGCCGGGGCGACGAGCTCCACGTTCTTGGCCGCCTTCAGGTCGGACACGCGCGGCAGGTTAGCCGCGAGCAGCCCGTAGGTGATCACGATCAGCGCGGCCCCGCAGAGCACGAACAGCAGCGTGTACAGCAGCGTCAGCCGGACCCGGACGGTGAGCCGCGGGCGTCTCACAGGCGGTACCCCTTGCCCACGACGGTCTCGATGAGCGGCGGCGCGCCGAGCTTGCGCCGCAGCCGGGTCAGGGTGACCGAGACGATGTTGCTGAACGGGTCGGCGTGGGCGTCCCAGACGTGCTCGAGCAGTTCCTCGGCGCTCACCACCGCGCCGTCGGCGGCGGCGAGCATCTCCAGGACGCCGAACTCCTTGCGGGTCAGCGACAGCGGCCGGCCGGCCCGGCTGGCCCGGTGCCGGGCCCGGTCGACGGTCAGGTCGCCGCGGCGCACCACCGGCGGGGCCGATGGGGCGCGGCGGGCCAGTGCCCGTACCCGCGCGATCAGCTCGGTGAACGCGAACGGCTTGCCCAGGTAGTCGTCGGCGCCCAGTTCGAGGCCGTCGACCCGCTCGTCGACGCCGGCGGCCGCGGTGAGCATGAGGATGCGGGGGCCGTCGGTGGCGGCGAGCGAGCGGCACACCTGGTCGCCGTGCACCACCGGCAGGTCGCGGTCGAGCACCACGACGTCGTAGCCGGTCTGCGCGGCCAGGGCGAGGGCGGCCGCGCCGTCGTGCACCACGTCGACGGCCATGCCGGCGTCACGCAGCCCCTCACCGATGCGCCCGGCGAGCGTCGCGTGATCCTCGACCACCAGCACCCGCATGCCGACCATTGTGCGCCGCCGGAGATGACATCCGTCCTACACGCGCGGTAGCGCCCGTGTCACGGCCGCCGGCGTACACCTGATGGCCATGCGTATCCGACTGCTCGCCGCCGCCGCGTGCACCGTGGCGGCGCTGACCGCGTGCTCGTCCGGGAGTAGGTCGCCGGGCGTACCGAGCCTCGGCGGGGCCAGCCAATCGGCCCACCCGCCCACGGGCGGCTGCATCAGCGCCGCCGACGGGCTCAGCCTGATGATCGGCGGCAAGGACGCCCCTCGCCAGGGCACCGATGAGGAGCAGGGGTACCAGCCGACGTGCGCCGGGGCGACCGGCGACGCCCGCAAGAACGCGCTGCACGCCGCGGCGGAGTGCATCCGCCAGCACGGCATCCCGACGTACAAGGACCCGGTCCTCACCGGCGACGGGCACGTCTACACCGACTCGCGCAGCCTGCAGGACGCCGAGCAGACCACCGTCCTGGCGGCGGCGCAGGCCTGCGACGCACAGATCCGGGCGGCCGAGCTCGTGCCGGACGGCCAGGCCCCGGCCCCGCCGAAGCTGGTCCAGGCCGGGGTGAAGGCGGCGCAGTGCATGCGATCCAACGGCCTGCCCAACTACCGCGACCCCAACGCCAACGAACTCTTCACCCCGGGCCACGGCTTCGGCATGCACCCCGAGGACCTGCCCGGCGACAAGACGGATCCGACCGTGCACCACGCGCTGGAAGCCTGCCGGCAGGTGCTCGACGAAGAGGCGCGCGTCTCCAGCCTGGGAAGCCTGGCGGCATGAGGCGCCGGGCGTTCGTCACGACGGCGGCCGCCGCGGTCGCCGCCACCGCCACCGGGGGGTGGTTCGTGTGGCGGTACCCCGGCGGGGCCGCACCCGCGACCGCGGAGGTGCCCACCACGACCGCGAAGGTGACCCGCACCGACCTGTCCACCAGCACGTTGGTGTCGGGCGCGCTGGGGTACCGCGGCGCCTACGACGTCATCCCGCAGGGCCCCGGCGGCACGCTCACCGCGCTGCCGCAGCCCGGGGTGGTGGTAAACCGCAACGAGGCCGTGTACGAGATCGACAACCGCCCGGTCCGGCTGTTCTACGCCGACCGGCCCGCCTTCCGCCCCTTCGCCGCCGGAATGACGGCCGGCCTCGACGTGCGGGCGCTGGAGGACAATCTGAAGGCCCTCGGCCACCTCACCAGCGCGGCGGACACCACGTTCACGAGCGCCACCGCGACCGCCATCCGCCGCTGGCAACGGGCCACCGGCCAGGCCGTCACCGGCCGCGTCGAGCTGGGCGCGGTGACCTTCCAGCCCGGCCCGATCCGGATCAACGCCGTCACCGCGAAGCTCGGCGCCGAGGTCCACGGCGGCGAGCCGCTGCTCACCGCGACCTCGACCACGGCCGTCGTGACGATCAGCGTGCCGACCGGGCAGACCTACCTGGTCCACCCGGGCGACGCCGTGACGGTCACGCTGCCCGACCGGCGCCGGGTGCCGGGCCGGGTGGCGTACCTGTCCCCCGTCGCCGAGCAGCCGCAGCAGGACAACGGGCGCGGCACGCAGGTGCTGGTCCCCGGCATCGTCACGCTGGACAACCCCGACGTCGGAGGGAACCTCGACCGGGCACCGGTGCAGGTCAGCGTCACCGACGAGACCGTCACCGGCGTGCTCGCGGTGCCGATCACCGCGCTGGTCGCCCTGGCCGGCGGCGGGTACGGCGTCTACAAGCGCTCCGGCGCCACCCGCACGCTGCTCGGGGTCACGGCGGGACTGTTCTCCGACACACTGGTCGAGGTCCACGGCGACGGGCTCGCGGAGGGCGACGACGTGGAGGTACCGTCGTCGTGACCGCCGCCCTGGAACTGCACGGCGTCGCCAAGACCTATCCACCGCCGACCGCGGTCACCGCGCTGTCCGATGTGGACCTCACCGTCCACCGTGGAGAGACCGTGGCCATCACCGGCGCGTCCGGCGCCGGCAAGTCCACCCTGCTGAGCATCCTCGGCACCCTGGAGCGGCCCACCACCGGCACGGTCCGCATCGCCGGCACCGACACCTCCAGCATGTCGGACCCGCAGCTGTCGGCCGTGCGGGCCTGGCACATCGGCTTCGTCTTCCAGCAGTTCTTCCTGCTCGACCACCTCACGGTCCTGGACAACGTGGCGACCGGCCTCATGTATCGGGGGATGCCGGCCGCCGCCCGGCGCGAGCACGCGGCCCGCGCCCTGGAGCGGGTCGGGCTCGCGGACCGCCTGCGGCACCGGCCCGCCCAGCTCTCCGGCGGCGAGCGGCAGCGGGCGGCGATCGCCCGCGCTGTCGCCGGCCGCCCCGCCGTGCTGCTCGCCGACGAGCCCACCGGCAACCTCGACACCGCCAACGGCCACCAGATCCTGCGGCTGCTCGCCACGCTGGAGGACACCTCGCTCGTCCTCGTCACCCACAACGCCGAGGTCGCCGCGGCCATGCAGCGCCAGATCCGGCTGCGCGACGGGCGCATCGTGCACGACTCTGGAGCCGCCACATGAGCCTGCGTAGCCGTCTGCGGCCGGCAGACGCCATTGCCATCGGTACGGTAGGCCTGCGCGCCCGCCGCGTCCGTGCCACGCTGTCGGCGCTGGGCATCGCCATCGCCATCGCCGCGCTGGTCGCCGTCCTCGGCGTCGCCGAGTCCTCCAAGCGGCAGCTGCTCGACGAGCTCGGCCGGCAGGGCAACCTGCTCACCGTCGCCACCGGCCAGACGTTCGACGGCCGCCCCACCCCGCTGCCGCTCACCGCCCAGGCGATGATCGCGCGGATCCCGCCGGTCCTGGCCACCACGGCGGTCGGCAACGTCGACGACGCCACCGTCCGGCGCTCCGACCGCATCCCGCCGCAGAACACCAACGGCATCAACGTGCTGGCCGCCCAGCCGTCGCTGCCGGCCACCCTGTCGGCCCGCGTCCTGCGCGGGACGTATCTCGGGCCGGCGGCCGAGCAGTACCCCGAGACCGTGCTCGGCTACTCCGCCGCGCAGAGCCTCGGCATCGACCGGCTCGACGCGCGGACGCAGGTGTTCATCGCGGGCCGGTACTTCACCGTGATCGGCGTCCTCGACCGGGTCACCGTCGCCCCGGAGATCGACACCGCGGCGCTGGTCAGCTTCGGCGTCGCCAACCGGCTCTTCGGCCTCGGCGGCGTGCCGACCCGCATCTACCTGCGGGTCGACCCCGACCAGGTGACCGCCGTGGCCGCGGTCCTCGGCCCGACCGCCTCCCCCGGCAACCCGCGCGACGTGATGGTCCAGCGCCCCTCCGACGTCATCCTGGCCCGGCTGCAGGCCAAGGGCGCCTTCGTCGGCCTGTTCCTGGGCCTGGGCGCCATCGCCCTGCTCGTCGCCGGCGTCGGCATCGCCAACATCATGGTGATCTCGGTACTGGAGCGGCGGGCCGAGATCGGCCTGCGCCGGGCCCTGGGCGCCCGCCGCCGCGACGTGGCCGCGCAGTTCCTGCTGGAGTCAGCGGTGCTGGCCGCCGTCGGCGGGTTCGCCGGGATCGGCCTGGGCTGCCTGGCCACGGCGGTCGCGGCGAGGCTGGCCGGCAACCCGCTCGCGATCCCGGCCGAGGCCCTGCTCGCCGGCCTGGCCGCGGCCCTGCTGGTCGGCGCCCTGGCCGGCCTGTACCCGGCCACCCGGGCCGCCCGCCTGCCCCCAGCCGACGCGCTACGCACCCTGTGACGACTCACGCGGCCGGGCCGGCCCGCCTACCCACCGCCGACGCGCTACGCGCCCTGTGCGGACTCACCGGCCGCTCGCCGCCGCCGAGCGGGGTCACCTCGGCCAGGATGACGATGCCGACGGCGTCGAAGCGGTGCTGGATGGCGGTCAGGGCGCCGGAGATGGCGAACACGAAGATGCCGACGAGGTCGAGCACGGCCAGCGCGGAATGACTCGACATCCCACCAGTGTCCCGGCCGCCGGCACACGTGCCGATGTCAGCCGTGGCAGTACACCCGGGCGATCACCGTGTCGTCCGGGACGGAGCCGATGTACTCGGTCATCGCGAGCGCATGGGCCTCCGGCCCCCGATCGTCGGTGAGCTCGCTCAGCCACTGCCCGTCCAGTGTCACGTACGCGTGGGTCGTCACCGACGTGGCCTCGGCCCGGGCGATGAAGGCGTCGCGGTCCACGCCGAAGTACGCCACGGGATCCGCGAGCAGCACGGTGAAGTCGAAGTACGGGTGCCGCTGCGTGACCGCGGCCTGCGCCACCTCCTGCACCGCCGGCTGCAGCATGAACGCCTGCTGCGCCGCCGAGCGGTCGGCGTGCAGCTCCTCGAAGTGGGCGCGCGGCAGGGCCCCGGGATGGGCGCGCACGACGGCGGCCCACGCGTCCCAGGCCCCCGCCGCGTGCCTGCGGGCCCCTCGCCGCATCGCATCGAAGTCGACGATCACCTTCGGCGCGGCGAATACGACGCCCCCGTCGCGCGCCGCGCGCGGGCCGCGCCACCGGCGTCGCACCGGCAGCACCTCGTGCGACGGCAGCCGCCACCGGTCCCAGGTCGCCGTGGGGTCGAACTCCCCGCGGTAGTCGTTCATGTCGAACGGCGCGAGCGCCGCCGTCAGCGCGGGGACCACGCCTTGCGGATCCACGGGATCGAGGAACACCGTCGTGTAGAACTTCACGAGCCGCGATACTACGGCCGCCGAGCCGGCTCCATCAGCCCGCGGCGGCGATGAGCGCGTCCGCCGCCGAGGCGATGTCGTCCGGGGTACTCCATCGGCCCAGCGACAGCCGCAGCGCCCCGAGCGCCCGTGCGGCCGGCAGGCCCATCGCGGTCAGGACCGGCGACGGCGTGTGGGTGCCGCTGTGGCACGCCGAGCCGGTGGACGCGGCGACCCCGGGCGCGGCCGCGAGCACGTCCGCGCCGAGGACCCCGTTGATGCTCACGTTCAGCGTGTTGGGCAGGCAGTGCTCCGCGGAGCCGTTGCGGTGCACCCGGCCCGGCAGCCCGGCCTCGAGCCGCCGGAGGAGCTCGTCGCGCAGCGCGGCGATCCGCGCCGGGACGCCGCCCGCGAGGTCCTCGGCGGCGAGGACGGCGGCGGCGCCGAGACCGGCCGCGAGGGCGACGTTCTCGGTGCCGGCCCGCAGCCCGCGCTCCTGGCCGCCGCCGTAGACGACGGGCTCGAGCCGGACCCCGTCGCGCACGTACAGCGCGGCGATCCCCTTCGGGGCGTACATCTTGTGCCCGACGACGGTCAGCAGGTCCACGCCGAGCTCCCCGACGTCGAGCGGGATCTTCCCGGCGGCCTGGGCGGCGTCGCAGTGGAACAGGGCGCCGTGACGCCGGGCGACGTCCGCCAGCTCGCGGATCGGCTGCAGCACGCCGGTCTCGTTGTTGGCGGCCATCACCGACACCAGCGCCGCGTCGAGGCCCGCGACGGCGGCGAGCGCCGACGGGTCGAGCCGCCCGCCGGGCCCCACGGGCAGCACGGTCACCCGGACGCCGTGCAGCCGCTGCAGGGCCCGGCAGGTCTCCAGCACCGCCGGGTGCTCGGTGGCCTGGGTGACGACGTGCCGCCGGCCGGCGAGGGCCGCGCCGCGGATGGCGAGCAGGTTGGCCTCGGAGCCCGACCCGGTGAACACCACCTCGCCCGGGCGCGCCGCGATGAGCGCGGCGACCTGCTCGCGGGCCTGCCGCAGGGCCGCGCGGGGCCGTTCGCCGCAGGCGTGGCCGCTCGACGGGTTGCCGAAGAGCCCGCCGAGGTACGGCAGGACCGCCTCGGTAACCCGCGGGTCGACGGGCGTGGTGGCGTTGTGGTCGAGGTACACCTCGCACTGCTTCACCCGCCGAGTCTAAGAGTTGAGTCGTAATGCTACGGCTCAGACGACGCCAAAGCAGAGTCGCGAGGGGTTGCGACTCGGCCCGCTGCCCCCGACGTGGGGTGGCGTTCCTGCTGGCCGTCTGTGTGCTTCCGCGTGGTCCCATCACTGCTGGCGGCAGTGGGGGTCTCATCGGGGGTGGCGCAGACGGTCAACAGGGTCGTTTGCCTGGCAGAGGCCACCACGTGGGTGGCTGCCGTCCCTACCCCTGTCCCGGCGTGGGCCGGAACCGGAGCGGGTGCGGTTGACCGGGCCAGGGCCTCTTGCTGCCCTGTGGTCACTCGCTGCCGCAGCGTGGCAACGAGTGGGTCATCAAGTCGTGCGGTGCTCGGGTCGTCCGGGTCGGAGAGCCGGACGCACGCGGCCATCGCCGCCGCGACCAGGTCCCGATCGCCGACGAGCCCGCACCGTTCGCAGCGGTGGGTGCGCTGTGCGAGGGGCTTCTTCGCGCGGTGCCCGCACGGGCACCGCTGCGACAGCGCCGTCCGGTAGGTGCCGGCGCGCAGCAGCCGTCCGCCGGCGGCACGAGCCTCCCGGTCGAGCGCAGCAACCAGCATGCCGGGGGAGAACAAGGCGATGCCCTTGCCCCACAGCCGGGCCCAAGTGCGCATGTCGACGTGTTCGGTCACGAGGTGCGGGCCGTGTGTGGTGACGATCTGCCGGGCGACGTCACGGGCCCGGGCCCGCTTGGCCTGCGTGGCGGCGCGGGAGTCCTGCGCGTGGTCAGCGCGGACACGGCGGTAGGTGTCGCTGTACTGGTCCTTGCGGTACGAGCGCTTCGGCCGGCCTGCCGCATCACTGACCCGCCCGCCAGCCGGTGTGCCGACAGTCCGCTCGGTCAGACCCGCCCGCTGGCGGCGTTCCGCGCGGTTGGCCTGGCGACGGCTCGGCGCGTACTGCGCCGCGTTGCTGGAGCGACGGGACCGGTCCAGCGCCCGCTGCCGCCGGCGTGCCGTCAGCGCCGCCTGCTCCGCGGCAGCGCGCTGTTCGGGCGTGACCGTCACGTAGGTGGCGAGAAGGGCGCCCTCGGCGGAGTCGAGGGGCATGGACACGACCGCGAGATTCGACACGTTGCCGTCCACGCCCGCGATCCGATCCCGTGGCGCGGCAGCGCGGTCCGCGGCGACCGCTGGGCTGGTCCAGCCAGGAGCGAGGACCATCAGGTGCGCGTAGTACCGCCAGCCATCCGGGGCGCGCCGGTCCTGGACCCGAACCAGGTCGATCTTGTGCCAGACGGCCGGGTCGGCGAGGAAGTGCTTCAGCCGCGACCACTGCCCAGCCCCTTGCGGGAGCCGGACGGGCAGCACGAGATCCCCAGCTGGTAGCCCGGTGAAGACGACGGTGAGGGGACCGTCGTAGGACCACCAGCCGGCCCGCGGCTTGGTGGGGGCCGGCATGACGGCGGGCTGCGTGAGTGCTGACTCGGGCTGCCGCGGCGGGTAGGTGGTCGCGTGGGCGTCGAGCGAGCCGACGAGTCGGAACGTCTCCCACTTCTTCGCCTGGGTGTGCGAGCGGGCTCGGCCGGGGATGCGGGCGAAGTCGAACCACCGGCCGGCCCGCGGCCGGCCGAACCGTTTCCCCGTCTTGTCCGCGAACAGGTGCCGGTCGCAGGCTTCCCACACTTCGTCCGCGAGATGCATCGCGAGCGCTTTCGTGAGATGGTGCCGCATCCAATCCGCCCGCTCCACGTGCTGGTATGCGACGGTCTCCAGACTCGTGCGGGACAGCCCGAACCGGGCCCGCGCCTTCTTCGCGTCAACCGCGCGGAGACGATGCGCGGCCCAGTACGCGTCCACCCGGGACCGGGCCTGCGCTTGCAGCGCACGACGCAGCCGGAACGCCGCCTCGTACATCCCCTCGACCCGCCGGTGAGCCTGCGCGTCGAGGGCGTCGAGTTCGAGACGGATCACCGCAACCGGCGCATCCTGGTCCCGGCGCCAGTTCTTCGTCTTCGACTTGCCCCGCGTGCGGCGGACGGGGGCGAGATCGGTATCACGCACCGTCTCCACCTCCCCGGGCACGCCTGCATGATCGACTACCCGGGCACTATATCGGCAGGGTCCGACAGAAATAGGCGGTGACGATCTCGCCTGCACTGACGCACCTCATCCCGCTGACCGGTCTCACGCCCGTGATCCTGGCCGGGCTCACCGTCCGGCTCGCCACCGGCCAGTCGCGCGGCCGGCCCTGGCGGCTCCCGCTCGCCGACCGGGCCCTGATCACCGCAGCCGCGTTACGCACCAACCTGACCACCCGCGCGCTCGCCGCCGTGTTCCGGAGAAGCCAATCCATGATCGTGCGCGTGATCCGTGACCTGACCCGCCGGCTCGCCGCCCTGCTCACCCCACACCAGGATGCTCACGGCAGACGCTGCACCTGGCTGCTGGACGGCACCCTGGTCCCGGTCCACGACCACGCCCGGACTGCGGTGAGCAAGAACTACCGGCGCAGCGTCAATGTTCAGATCGTCGCGCGCCGCTGCGACCGGCGCATCATCGCGATCTCACCCGCGTGGCCCGGTAACCGCAACGACATCATCGTCGCCCGCCACCATCACACGGAACTCCTCGCGGACCCGCCCCGCCAGGTCCTCGCTGACGGCGCATACCGGTCACTGCCCGGCGTGACCACCCCAGCCCGCGACACAACCGGCCGGATCATCCGCGACCATTCGTGGCGGTTGCACCGCCGCCGCCGTGCCACCATCGAACACGTCATCGCCAGACTCAAAGACTGGCAAATCCTGCGCCAATGCCGACGACCCGGTACCGCGATCGACGACGCGATCCGCGCGGTCGCAGCGATCTACAATCACCGCCTCGACCAATTACGACTCAACTCTTAGTGAGGTCGCCCGCCGGGCGAGGTGACGGCGGCGATGACCATCGCGGTGAGCAGGCGCTGGCGGCGCCGGCTCAGCACGGCGAAGCAGGCGGTCAGCACGACCAGCTCCGGCTCGGCCCAGTCGCCGGTGACCTCGACCCGCAGCCGCGCGCCGCGCCAGCCGGACCGCACCTCGATGCGGTCGGCGCCGCGGGTCAGCGTCGCCGAGTGCCGGCCCAGGCTCCACCGCGCCTGCGGTCCGGGGCCCGGGACGCGGGCGCCGCTCGTCTGCAGGGCGACGACGGGCCGGCCGCCGGCCCGCGCCACCACCCCGAGGCAGTGGCGGTCGGCCGGCGTCAGCTCGAAGTCGCCTGCGTCGGTGTGCAGCAGGGCGCGGCGCATCGTGCCGCGGGCGCGCAGGGTGGCGGTGCCGTAGGTCCAGCGCCCGTGCTTCCGGACGATCGTGTGCCCGCTCATCGGGGCAGCCCGGCGAGCAGCACGGCGCCGACGGTCAGGTGCAGGGCGAGCAGGCCGGCGACCGCGCCCGCCGTGGCCGCGCCGAGCGGGCCGAGCAGCGACACGAGCAGTACCACCGCGGCGGTGATGACCCAGATGGTCCTTCCGCGGCGGGTCGCGCGCTCCAGGATCGCCAGCAGCCCCCAGGCCGCGAGTCCGGCGAGCGCGGCGGTCACGCCCACCGCGACGGCGCCGACGGGCCCCTGGCCCGGGACGGTGAGGTCCACGCTCGCGGCGTGGTGCACGAGCAGGAATACGGCTTCGGCGGCGGCGACGGCGGCCGCGACGACCCCGGCCCGCTGCAGTGGTGATGTCATGCCGCCGAGTGTGGGCGCGGGCCGGGGCGGCCCACATCGTCCGGCCCGCGCGGCCGCATACGACTTTGGTCGGTGGCCGGCCCGCGCGGTCACCGCCTACCCTCGACCCGTGGATATGTGCGGGCCGTCGCGGGGGGCGGTCGTCCTGACGGGGGTCGCGATCGGCGCGCTGAGCGCGGGGAGCCTCCTCGGCTCGCACAGTCCACTCGACGTCGCGGCCGCCGCGCTCGGCATCGCCGGGGCGGTCGCGGCGCTCTACCGGCCGGTCGGGGCGGGCCTCGCGCTCGGCGTGCTGGCGGCGCTCTCGCCGGCGGCGACCCCGGCGGCCACCTTCGCGACCTTCAACGCGGCTCGCAGGCGCCCGCTGCGCGGCGCGCTCGCGGTGCTGGCCGTCGGCATCGCCGGGCACGCGGTGCAGGGCTGGTGGCGGTCGTACCCCGGCCTCGGCTACGGCTGGTGGCTGCTGCTGATGGCGGCCGCCTACGCGGCGCTGCTCGGCTGGGGCGTGTGGGCGCAGGCCCGCCACGAGCTGCTGCTGTCGCTGCGCGAGCGGGCCTGGCGGGCCGAGGCCGAGCAGGGCCGGCGGGTGAGCGAGGCGCGGCTGGCCGAGCGGACCCTGATCGCGCGCGAGATGCACGACGTGCTCGCGCACCGGCTGTCGCTGGTGGCGATGTACGCGGGCGCGATGCAGTACCGCCCCGACGCGCCGCCCGAGCGCCTCGCCGAGGCCGCCGGGGTCGTCCGCGACGGCGTCCACCAGGCCCTCGACGAGCTGCGCGAGGTGATCGCCGTGCTGCGCCACGAGGAGGTCGGCGTCGTGCACTCCCTGCCCGACGTGCCCCGGCTGGTGCGGGAGGCGGTCGCGGCCGGGCAGACGGTCCACTTCAGCGACGCCGCCGGCGCGCCCGACGTGCCCCCGGTGGTCGGGCGCACCGCCTATCGGGTCGTGCAGGAGGCGCTCACCAACGCGCGCAAGCACGCCGCCGGCCAGCCGGTCACCGTCTCGCTGGGCACCGGCGACGGGCGGCTGGTCATCGACGTGCGCAACCCGGTCGCGGAGCGGGTGCCGGACCTGTCCGGCTCGGGCGTCGGGCTGGTCGGCCTGACCGAGCGGGTCGGCCTCGCCGGCGGCACCCTCGAGCACGCGGTGACCGCGACGGGCGAGTTCCGGCTGCGGGCGGAGCTGCCGTGCCGGAGCTAGTGCGCGTCCTGATCGTGGACGACGATCCATTGGTACGGTCCGCCCTCACGATGATGCTCGACGGCGCCCCGGGCATCGAGGTGGCCGCCGCGGTCGCCGACGGCGACGAGGTCCCCGCCGCCCTCGACCGCCACGCGGCCGACGTGGTGCTCATGGACCTGCGCATGCCCCGGGTCGACGGCATCGCGGCCACCCGCCGCGCCCGCGCCCGCCCGCAGCCGCCCGAGGTGGTCGTGCTGACCACGTTCGACACCGACGAGCACGTGGTGCGGGCGCTGCGCGCCGGGGCGAGCGGTTTCCTGCTCAAGGACACGCCCCCGGAGCGGCTGGTCGAGGCGATCCGTCGGGTGGCCGCGGGCGACCCGATCCTGTCCCCGGCCGTGACCCGCCGCCTGATGACCCGGGTCGCCGCCGACGCCGCCGGCTACGAGCGGGCCCGCGCCCAGCTGGCCGCCGTGAGCCCGCGCGAGCGTGACGTGGCCGTCGGCGTGGCCCAGGGCCGGACCAACGCGGAGATCGCCGCCGAGCTGGGGATGAGCGTCGCGACGGTGAAGGCCCACCTGACCCACATCATGACGAAGCTCGACCTGGACAACCGCACCCAGGTCGCCATGCTCGTGCACGACGCCGGCCTGGTCTGACACCGGCATCTTCCGGCCGCGGCGGCGGTTCTCGCAGCGCCGGTCGCTCGGCCGCGTGACGAGCCACAGCGCGCCGACGCGACGAGATGACCTACAGTCTGACCGTGAGGCGTGGTGACCGGATCGCTACGTTACGATATGCCGTTCCGTTGCCTGCTGTCACGTGAGGGCGAGTTGTCGGATACTCAGATCGACGCCGAGCTGTCCGCCGAGGCGCATACCGTGCTCGGCCGGGACGACGTCATGTTCACCCCGCTCGCGCACGGCCAGCGCATCGGCGTGACCTCCGGGGTCTTCCGGGCCCAGGCCGGCGACACGCGGGCGGTCGTCAAGATCGTCGCGCCCGCGGCCGATGTCGAGGGCAAGGTCTGGCGCGGCTCGCACGATCCGGCCAACTACCGGTTCTGGGAGCGCGAGGCGCTGTTCTACGAGGCGGGTCAGCCGCAGGCGTACACCGACGCGGGGATTGCCCTACCCGACCTGATGGGCGTGTTCCGGCGCGGGGGCGGTGAGATCAGCCTCTGGATGCGGGACGTGTCCGGCAATGGCGGTGCCGCCTGGACCGTGCAGCGCACCGAGGAGCGCGCCCGGCAGCTCGGCCGCGCGCAGGGTACCTGCCTGCTCGACGACGGCTGGCGCAAGTCGGCTGTGCCGTTCAGCCGCAACGTCCTGCGCGACTACCTCGACACTCCGGACGCGACATCGCCGGACATCGACTGGGACATGCTCGAGAACTCCGACGCCTGGGACACCCGCCTCATGCGGACCCACTTCGGCGGGCAGCTGCGCGAGGACGTGCTGCGGCTGTGCCGGGAGCGGTACGAGTTCGTGCGCTGGGGCGAGGCGCTGCCGCACACGCTGTGCCACCACGACCTGTGGCCCAACAACGTCTTCGAGCACGACGGGCGGCTGGTCCTGGTCGACTGGGCCTTCGCGGGCGAGGGGTGGGTCGGCGGCGACATCGGCAACTTCGTGTCGGACACGGCCCTGGATCTGCTGCGCCCGTCCGAGGAGCTGCCCGCGCTCGACGAGGGTGTCTTCCGGGGATACGTGCAGGGCCTGCGCGACGCCGGGTATGACGCCGACGAGAAGGCGGTCCGGCTCGGCATGTGCGTCATGGCCGCCAAGTGGACCTGGCTGATTCCGGTGATGCTGACCCGCGCCACCCGCGACAGCCACGAGGTCTACGGCAGCCAGGCGGTCGACGCGGACCGTCTCTACGCCGAGCGGGCCAACGTGTTCCGCATGCTGGTGGCGTGGGCCGCGCAAGGTCGCGCGCTGGCCGCCGAGCTCTTCCCGGCCGCGGCGCAGCCGTAGGCGTGCCCGCCGTCAACCCGTGGCCGCCGCTGCCGGCCGGAGTCGCCGTCGTGCCCGTGCAGCCGCCCGGGCGTCGGAAGCGCGTCGGCGGTGGCCTTGGCCGGGCAGGCCGGAGCGGCGATCCTGCCCGTACTGAGCAAGCTCGACCGATCAACCGACCTGGGCGAGGCGCTACTCGTGTACGCCTCTCGGCTGATCCATCTCGTTCGTGCGGACGGCGAAGGCCCGCGCGGCCGGCTTCGTAGACGGCAACCGCATCTGGTTCGCGCCGTCGCGCGGCTACGGCGTCGTCATCCGCATCCACCCTGTCCGCGGCGACCGGGCGCCGCGTGAACTGGTGCGACGAATTTGTTGGGGTCGCTCGTCGAAAGCGGCCCGGGCTCTTCGACGCGTTGGCGAAAGCACCTCCAACGCCTCGAAGGGACCACCCCGATGACCCGCTTCTCGCTCACCGCCGGCGCCGCCGCCGCGCCGCTGTTCGCCGTTGTGGCGCTGGCCCAGGCCCCGACCCGTGCGGGCTTCGACCTGACCCGGCACCCGGTCAGCATGCTGTCCAACGGCGACCTCGGCTGGGTCCAGATCAGCAGCTTCGTCCTCGCCGGCCTGCTCTCGATCGCCGCCGCGCCCGGCACCCGCCGCGCGCTGGCCGGCGGCAAGGGCGCCGTCTGGTCGCCCCGCCTGCTCGCCGCGATCGGCGCGGGCATGCTCATCGCCGCGGCGTTCCGGCTCGACCCGGGTGACGGCTTTCCCGTCGGTACCCCTACGGGCGCCCCGACGACGATGAGCTGGCACGCGATCGTGCACAACGTGGGCGGCAGCCTCTCCTTCTTCTCGATGATCGCCCTCACCTTCGTCCTCGCCCGCCGGTTCCGGGCCGACGGCCGGCGCGGCTGGGCGCTGCTCGGACGTGCTTGCGGCATCGCGTTCGCGGTCCTGCTGCTGTGGTCGTTCTCCGGCGGCCAGGACGGCGCCCTGACGCTCTTCGTGGGCGTGCTGCTCGCCTGGGGCTGGATCGGCGCCTCCTCAGGGATCCTGCTGCGGCAGAGCTCCGGGTACCGTCGGGGTTTCGCCCAGATGGCCGCAACGCCGCGGGCGACGACGCTCCCGGCATGACCCCCTCCGGGGCACTCGGCTCGGCTCACCGGGCGACGACACCCTCGTCGCCCGGCGTCCGGCCGGGCGTATCGGCCGCCGGTGATGGCCGTCACCTCACTGCCCAACGTCTCACTCGGCATCATCCCGCTCATGGTCGAGCGCGGCGCCGTAGCATCAGCCGGCTTCTGGATCTTCGACGACGTACCCGTCGCGCTCGAGACACCGACCGCCGGCCTCGAGGTGTCCCGCCCCAGCGAGATCGGCCTCTACGAACGCATCTTTGCGAAAGTCACCGCGAAGGGCTCCGGTCGCGTCTCCTTGGCCGGACTGACCTGCTACCGACCTGGACAGCGCAGCCGGCTCATCTACCGTGCCATGGCTCACAAGGGACACAAGGGTGAGAAGAATGGCTTCCGGGAAGCTTTCCTCACGGCACGGTAGGCAGCTCGGGATCCGGTCCACGCGCGCACAACAAACTGACTCCCGGCGCGCCGACAATGCGCGGCCGGATGGGAGTGGCTTCTGTAGGTGAGCCGGGGGCAAGGTCTACAACGGTTTGCCCAGGTCCGGTGTCGAACGTGCGCGGTGTCCGAGTTCTCGGCGGTGAGCCGGCCAGTCTCTGGCCGATGGTCTATCGGGAAAAGACACGTTGCCCCGAATTCGGCACAGCGGTGTGACAACATGCCGGACCGAAATCAGCGAGACTCCGTCAGCGTCCTGAGACGCAACCATGCCGATTGACGGTGAACGCGTCGGAGAGGACGGACCGGTGACCGTCGTGTCGACCCTCTGGACCCGCATCGTCAGTCTCGTCGAAGACGGCGACCCAGGCCTCTTCGACGCGATCAACCCACCGGCCAGCGCCACGTCGATCGCCCGGGTCGCGTCCGCCGTGGGCCGGGAGCTCCCAGCGGACCTGGTGGAGTTCTGGTCGCTGGCCGACGGCGTCGATCACAATGCTGCGCGGCGGACGTCGTCCGGCACCCGCCGGCCGCGACAGCTGCCATTGTCGACAGTTGAGGCGCTCGAGAAGCGGGAGATGCTGCTCAAGGTCGCCGGCCTGGTCTCGGACATGTCCGATGCGGACCTGGCAAATTGTCTGGCCGTTCAGGACGCCGGACCCGCAGGCATCCGGGAACTGCGGTACTGGCTGCCGTCCTGGATTCCGCTGGCCTCCAATGACGGCGGAGACTATCTCGTCATCGACCTTCGACGCGGCGCACAGTTCGGCTGCATCATGGCCTTCTCGACCGACGAAGGCTCGTCCGCCCAGCCGCTGTGGCCGAATTTGACCGCGATGCTCGCATCCGCGGCCGAGTTTTTCGAGTGACGTCCCCGTGGGAGATCGATGCAACACCTTGACGGTGCCCCGACGGCCGGGCCGGCCAGCGCTCGCCGGACCTCCGCGCGCCGGTGGAGCCTGACCTTGGTCGCCGCCGCCTTGACAGGCATTGTATTGCTCGGCGGGAATTGGCTCTTCGGGGCGGGTTCCGGCACTCACGCGGCGGATCAGAGGCAACCGGGTTCTGGCGTGGCCTGTGCATTTGTCGATGACGGCCGAAGGGATGCCGAGCGGCGGCAGGACTGCTTGCGCGAGGCGTCCGACCAAAAGTCGACGAGCCGCGCCCGACCCGTCGATGGGGCCGCAGGACGATGAGGTGAAGGAGATCCGCTCGATCGTCGTCGACGCGCTGAGCTGCCCGGTCGGTGAGCGGCCCAATTGCGTCACACCGGCGGCGTCTGGCTTCGTTGGTGAGTCTGGGAGCCTTTTGTCGGTCAGCTCGGGTCCCACAGTCTGACGGCTCAATCGTGTGTTCGTCAGTTCGGGACCCACCACGATGCCGGTCCTCGTCGCGGACAGCGGCGGTAGTCTGCAGCGGTGGCCTCTTTAGGACCGGACATCGCCGCGATGTGGCAGGCTCATCGTGATCGCTGGTTCCCTCCCTTGCTGCGAGGTGCCGAAGTCGGCGACATCGATGTGATGCTTCTCGATGCCGACACCGCCGGCTGTGTCAGTACGTGGCTGGGCAAAGGTGGTCGCCTTTCCCCTGAAACGTCGCGGATCCTCGCCACCTGCGTGGAGGATCTCGACACGGTGCTTGGAGTATTCACCGACGGCGAGGAGCGGTACTACCTCCAGCAGTTGCGCATCATGGCTGCTGCCGTGCTCGCCAAGACGGAGACGTGAGAACGCAGCCTGTCGCACGATCGGGCCTGTCGCGGGCGGGTAGCGCGCTATTGATGCAGTCGGCTCTCGGCTCCCCACAGGTAGAAGGCCGGCAGCCCGCGCTGGAGTCCTGAGCGGTAGATCCCGACACCGTCCACCGTCGTAGCTGTGCTGAGGTGCTTGGTTTGGACGGCATGCGCTTTGCGCAGCAGCTCGTTGGTGGTGATGAACGAGCCGTTGTCAGCGGCGACCCGCAGGCCCGGCTTGGTCCCGCCGGCCGGCCCGAATGGGAACAAGTACAGGGCCGTCACCAGCAGTCGTGAGCCGCCCTGGACGGGCGTCACCGCGCTGGCCGACCAGTGCTGGTCTGGGTCCTGCACAGCGGTAAACGGAAGATCCGGGCGGTGTAGTGCACGTTCGTCGTCCGACAACGGATCCGATCGCAGGTAGATGCCCTTGTCCACAACCGTGGGAACGGTCGTCACGTAATAGCTGATGCGTTGACGTTTGGTCGCCTCGAGATCCGCGAGGGCCCAGCCGTCGAGATGCGGCCACCAGCAGTCGTACATCACGGCGTCGGCATCACGGACAAGCACCCGAAGCGGACGCTCGTCGTGCGGAAACCGGAACACGGCGCCGGGCTCGAGCTGGGATTCGTCCACGAGGCGCAGCGTAGTGCCTTGCTCAGGCTCCGGCAGCGACAATCGCAGGTGAAGGATCGCGCATCCACAGGTACCCGGAGCCGGAGCAGTCGATGATGTGACAGGCGCCTTGTCTCTGGGTTGACCTGCGGTTTGTCGGCGAGTTCGGGGACCACCTCGTTCGGGTGGATTTCGATGTTCGCGAGTTCCGTGTCCGTTGCCAGCGAAGTTGAACTCTTTGCCACTACATCTGGTTCGGATGAGGTTTCTGTCACTACAGTTGGTCCGCCCTGATGATCGAGTCTGGAGTGGACGGTGGCGTTGGCCCGGCCTGTGGCGGCGGAACCTGGCCGCCAGGAGTTGGTGGTGGAGTTCGCCGGGGATGCTGGCCGACGGCGTGAGCCGTTACGGGGCTGCCAGGCGATGGCATTCGAGGATGTCGAGCCGGTACGGCGTTTCCGCTGGTCGAAAGGGCGACGGGAGTTCGCTGGGTGGTGGTGGTCGGCTACAACTGGCCGGCATGTGGGGTACGAGTCCTGGCTTGAGCGCGACAATGTGATGCTGCTGGACTTCGACCGGCGGGTGGTAGGGATGGCGTCGCAGCCGTTCTGGCTGCACTGGTCAGACGGGACGCGGGCGCGCCGGCATGCGCCGGACTATTTCGTGCGGCAGGTGGACGGGACCGGCGTGGTGATCGACGTGCGGCCGGATGAGCGGATCGAGGAGGCCGACGAGCAGGCGTTTGCTGCGACTGCCAGGGCGTGCGCGCAGGTGGAGTGGGAGTTTCGGCGGCTCGGGGTTCCACCGGTGGTGTTGGCGAGCAACGTGCGCTGGTTGTCGCGTTATCGGCATCCGCGGTGCGGTCAGGACGTCGATGTGGCGCAGCGGCTGGGTCAGGTGTGTCAGCGTCCGCGGCCACTGTTCGAGGCGGCTGCGCAGGTGGGTGACCGGCTGGCGGTGTTGCCGGTGTTGTTCCACCTGTTGTGGCGGCAGATGCTGCAGGTCGAGTTGGCCGGCGAGTTGTTGCACGCGGGCAGCCTGGTCAGTGTTGGCCCTGCCGGGGCTTGGCGGTGAGTGGGCGGGGGCGGCTGGGCCCTGGTGATCGGGTCCGGGTCGACGGCACGCTGTTGACGGTGGTCGGGGTCGCGGGGCCGGCGGTCCGGCTGGCTGATGTCGATGGCACGGTGAGCACGGTGCCGCTGGCGGTGCTGCAGGCATCGCCGGGTTTCACGGTGATCGGTGCGGGAGCACCGTTGGCGGTGCCGGCGACCGGAACGTTGGAGGGTGTCCCGGCCGCTGCGGTCGAGCAGGCGCGCTGGTGGGAGCAGCACATCCTGGAGGTGCTGCACGGCCGTCGTTGTGACGACGAGGGCGGGCAGTCGCGGCCGGAGTATGACCCGGCAGAGCGGTCGCTGGCCGGTCGGGAGCGGTCGAAGGTTGCCGAGCTGAACGCGGCCGGTGTCGCGGTGACGCTCAGCACGGTCCGTCGGCATCGGCTGCGCTATCAGGAACAGGGGTTGTTCGGTCTGGTCGACCAGCGGGTGGCGCGCCGCACGCCGAGGTTCGGCAGGGTGGACGAGGCGGTGGTCGAAGCGATGCGCGCGGCGATCGCCGAGACCACGGACGCGTCTTCGCGCACGGCCGGGTTCGTGTTGTGGCGCACCGAGCAGTTGCTGGCGGCCCGGGGTGATGCGGTGCCCGTGCCGTCGCAGCGCACGCTCTACCGGCTGTTCGACAAGCTCGCGGCGGGCAAACACGTGACTGGATCGGCAACGACCCGCCGATCGTTGGCCAACCGGCCGGACGGACCGTTCGGGCAAGTGACGGCGTCCGCGCCGGGTGAGCTGATGCAGATCGACTCGACGCCGCTGGACGTGCTGGTCCTGCTGGATGACGGGGTGGTCGGCCGGCTGGAGCTGACCGGGATGATCGACGTCGCGACCCGCACTGTCACCGCCGCGGTGCTACGGCCGACGACCAAGGCGGTCGACGCGTCGGTGTTGTTGGCCCGCACAGTGACCCCGGAACCGATGCGCCCGGGCTGGGTGGACGCGCTGCGGATGTCGCGCTCGGTGTTGCCGCACCAGCGGCTGTTGAGCATCGATGAGCGCCTTGAGCACGCGGCGGCCCGGCCCGTGATCGTCCCCGAGACGATCGTGTGTGACCACGGCAAGGTATTCGTGTCGCACAACTTCCGGGCGTCCTGCCGGTTCCTGGGGATCAACTTCCAACCAGGACATGAGGCAACCCCCACCGACAAACCGCACATCGAGCGGATGCTGGGATCGGTCGCCACCGGGTTCGCGCAGTTCGTCGCCGGCTACACGGGCGCGAACACCGAACGCCGGGGCCGCAAGGTGCAGGATGGTCCGTTGTGGTCGATGCTTGAGCTGCAGGAGTTACTCGATGAGTGGATCGTCGCGAAGTGGCAGAACCGCCCGCATGACGGGCTGCGGGATCCGGCCAGCCCAGGCCGGGCGTTCACCCCGAACGAGAAGTACGCCGCGCTGATCGAGGCGGCCGGCTACGTGCCGGTCGCGTTGTCCGGCACCGACTACATCGAACTGCTACCGGCCCGCTGGCAGGCGATCAACGCCTACGGCATCCGGATCAACCACCGCACCTACGACGCCGAAGCCCTCAACCCGCTGCGCGGGCAACCGTCCGGGGTGACCGCGAAGAAAGAACGATGGCAGATCCACTACGACCCATACGACGTGTCCCGGGTCTGGGTCCGGGATCCGGCCGGCGGCTGGATTCGTGCGCTCTGGAAACACCTGGACCGGGTGCCGACCCCGTTCGGGGAACTGGCCTGGGATCACGTCCGCAAGGGCCTCCCGGAGGCCACCGAGGCCGAAATCGCCGACGCGGTCAAAGCCTTGTTGCAGCGCGCGCACCAGGGACCGGCGGCACATGCGGCTACCGCCAAGAAGACCGCCCGGCGCGACAAACGGGTCGCCGCCCGCACCCGGGCCGCCGCCGCGGCGATGCCGGCCGCGTCCGTTCCCGCCGACGAACCCGGCGAGGACCAGCAGACCGCGACAGCACGGCAGGAGACACGCCTGGCGAAGGTGATCCCGCTGCCGCTGTTCGACCCGTTCGCCGAGGCCGATAAGCCGTGGTGACCCCAGCGGCGGCCACCGCCGAGCACGGTCCTCACGCTCGGGGCGGGCCACATCACCTGACCACTCTGCAGGGCTGGCGGCAGTTCACTACCGCACCGGTCGCCCTGCCTCCGGCGATCAGCCAACAGCGGTGGTCGGCCCTGTCCGAGGCGGACCAGGCCCGCCACGACGAGGACCGCCTCGACTACCACACCCGCATGGCCGTGGTTGCCATATCCGCCCTGCAACAGGTGATCCACGCCGGCCGCCGGCTGACCCTGCTCAACCGGCACGCGATCAGCGCCCGCCGCGGCCTGATCCTGTCCGGCCCGGCCGGCACCGGCAAGACCACCGCGATCACCCAGTTCGGCAAGGCCCACGAAGCGATCGACCGCCGCCGCCACCCCGGACTGCACGACCGGATCCCGGTCATCTACGTCACCGTTCCACCGGCCGCCACTCCGCGGATGGTCGCCGTCGAGTTCGCCCGGTTCCTCGGCCTGCCCTTGACCACCCGGGCGAACATCACCGACGTCATCGAGGCCGTCTGCGGTGTTGCCCTGGACACCCACGTCAGCGTGGTATGCATCGACGAAATACATAACCTGCAACTGGCCACCCGCAACGGCGCCGAAGTCTCCGACACCCTCAAATACTTCTCCGAACGGATCTCAGCCACCTTCATCTACGCGGGCATCGACGTCGAACGGCAAGGACTGTTTACCGGGACCCGCGGCCGGCAGATCGCCGGCCGGTTCTCGCTGATCCGCACCACCGCGTTCCCCTACGCCGACGAGTGGCAAGGGCTCGTCGCGTCGCTGGAAGCCGCGCTACGGCTACGCCGGCACCGCCCCGGCAGTCTGCCCGAGTTGGACCGCTACCTGCACGACCGCACCGCCGGAATGATCGGCAGCCTCTCGCACCTGATCCGCGGCGCCGCCGTTGACGCCATCCTCACCGGCACCGAAGCGATCACCAAGACCGTCCTCGACCTTGTCGAACTCGACCACGCCGCCGACAGCCAACACACCACCAAACGCCGCCGCCGATGACCGGAACCGACCTACCACGGCCGCTGCCGATCCGGCCACGACCGCGCACCGCCGAAACGACGGCCTCCTACCTGCGCAGGCTCGCCCACGCCAACCACCTCCGCCCCAAGGTCCTGGACCGCTACCTGCGCGGCGGACAACCCGACGGCCCGATCCGGCTCGACTGGTTCGCGGCCCTCGCTGGCCGACACCCCACCGACCTGGCCAAAGCCCTCGCCGAGCACCGCAGCGAACATCTCCCCGGACCCATGCCAGATTCATCGGGCGAATCGCTCCGGCAGCGACAGGCCCGCATAGCGCTGTTCACCGCGATCCGCCGTGACGCCACCAACAACCCCGCGCTCTCGCTGCGGTTTCTGGCCGAACGTCACGGCGTTCACCGTCGCACCGTCCGAACAGCGCTCCGGACGCCGACCCCACCGCCCCGCAAACCGACAGCCCGGCGAGGATCACGACTTGACCGGCACCAGGCAATCATCGACACCATGCTCACCGAGCCGCCGCCGGGACACCAGCGAACCACGATCCAGCAGGTCCACGACCACCTCACCAATACCCTGCAGCTCAACGTCTCCATCTCCGCCGTGAGCGCCTACGTCCGCAGCCGGCGCAAGCACCTGGACCAGATCGGGAAACCCGGTCGTCACCCGTCGGCCCGCTGAACCAGGATGACCAGTTCCGCCGGACCTTGACGTGCTTCGCCCAGCGCGACCTCCACGTGACGGCGACATACCAGCCTGCCGACCGGTCTGGCCGTTCCAGTTCGCCGAGTCGGCGCCGTACCTGTTGCTCGCTGGCCTGCTGACGGCGTCCTGTTTCCGGCGGCTACGCCACGTGGCCGGCTGAGCGCGACCGGGCGGGCGATCGCCGGGCTCCACCCGGCCATCGGGGCGTAGCTCGGTCCAGCGTTTCTCTCACCCTGCGCCCGGCCCGGCCGCCGGGTGGCCGCGGTCCGCGGACGCTCGCCGTGCGCGGTCGCCAATCCTGGCGCTTTCGCCCTCGTCGCCAGCCGGGAGCGGCATGGCGAGCGGGGCAAGGCGCGGCAGGCCGAGCACGACGGCGGCATCTCTATAGTCGCCAGCGCCGTAGACACGCGCTATCATACTTAGTATGATACGGGTCATGATTTCGAGTGTGGTGATCTCGTGAGCATTCGGCACGCGCTGCTGGCGCTGCTCAGCGAGGGCCCGAAGTACGGTCTGCAGCTGCGCGAGGAATTCGAGGCGCGGACCGGCGAGGTGTGGCCGCTCAACGTCGGGCAGGTCTACACGACGCTGCAGCGGCTCGAGCGGGATGGGCTCGTCGAGTCCGACGACGACGCCGAGCCGGGCCCGCAGAAGGGCTTCCGGATCACGGCGGACGGTGCGGAAGAGCTCGCCGGCTGGCTGCGGACCCCGCCCGACCTGAGCTCGCCACCCCGGGACGAGCTGGTCATCAAGGTCCTGATCGCAGTACGCCTGCCCGGAGCCGACGTGCACGAGGTCATCCAGAGCCATCGGCGGTACCTCATCGAGCTCATGCAGCAATGGACCCGCCTCAAGGAGGAGGAGGCCCACCTGGACCTCGGCCTCGCCCTGGTGGTCGACGCCGAGCTGTTCCGGCTCGACTCGGTCGTGCAGTGGCTCGACAGCGCCGACGGCCGGCTGAAGCGGGCCGCGCTCGATCCGCCGGCCCCAGCGCCGGCCGTCGCACCGCTGCTGCGGCGCCGCGCGGGGGTGCGCCGATGACCGGGGTGCTGGAACTGCGCGGGGTCTCCAAGACCTATCTCGACGGCGCCGACGAGGTGCACGCCCTGCGGGAGGTCCACCTCACCGTCGAGCCGGGCAGCATGGTCGCCGTCATGGGCCCCAGCGGCTCGGGCAAGAGCACGCTGCTCACCATCGCCGGTGCGCTGGAGACGCCGACCGCCGGCGAGGTGATCGTCGCGGGGCAGCCGCTCTCGGCAATGTCCCGCGACGACCGGGCCCGGCTGCGGCGGCGGGCCATCGGCTACGTCTTCCAGGACTTCAACCTGCTGCCCGGCCTCACCGCCGCCGAGAACGTGGCCCTGCCGCTCGAGCTCGACGGCACCGGTGCCCGCCAGGCCCGTGCGGCCGGGCTGCGCGCCCTCGCCGAGCTCGGCCTGGCCGAGCGCGCCACCCGGTTCCCCGACCAGCTCTCCGGCGGCGAGCGGCAGCGGGTCGCGATCGCCCGCGCCGTCGTCGGGGACCGCCAGCTCCTGCTGGCCGACGAGCCGACCGGCGCCCTCGACTCGGCCAACGGCGAGGCCGTCATGCGGCTGATCCTGGCCGCTTGCAAGCGTGGCCTGGCCGCGGTCGTGGTGACCCACGACGCGCAGCTGGCGTCCTGGGCCGACCGGGTCGTGTTCATCCGCGACGGCCACATCGTCGACCGCACCGGCCCCCGACCGGGCCCCGACTCGCTGCTGGCCGAGGAGGCCACCCGATGACACTGGCCGTGCAGGACAAGCCGGTCGAGCTCGGCGCGGGCCACGGCGGCATGCCGGCCCGGCGCGCGGTGGTCCGCTGGGCCTGGCGGCTGTTCCGGCGCGAGTGGCGCCAGCAGAGCATCGTGCTCGGCCTGCTCCTGGTGGCCGTGGCGGCCACCGTCGTCGGGCTCGGCGCGGTGGCCAGTGCCCCGTCCCAGGCGGCCGTCTTCGGCACCGCCGACCACCTGGTGACCCTCGGCAGCACCGGCACCCAGCTGGACACCGACCTCGCCACGCTGCGCAGCTCCTTCGGCGCCATCGACGTGATCGAGCACACGAAGCAGCGGATCGCGGTGCCCGGCTCCGCCAACGGCGTCGACCTGCGCACCCAGAACCCCGGCGGCCCCTACGGCAGCCCGATGCTCCGGCTCAACCAGGGCCGCTACCCGCACGGCCCGGGCGAGCTCGCTGTCACCGATCGCACCGCCACGCTCTTCGGCCTGCACGTCGGCGGCACCTGGACCCAGGCCGGCACCACCTGGACCATCGTCGGCCTGGTCGAGAACCCGCTCAACCTGGCCGACCTGTTCGCCCTCGCCGCACCCGGCCAGATCGAGGCCGACCACGTCGACGTGCTCCTCCGAGCCCCCGACCGCGTCTTCCGCAACCAGCCCCGCCCGGACGGCGCCAACGTTCAGGTCCGCTCGCCCGAGACCGACGCGGCGGCCGGCGTCGGGGTGCTCGCCCTGGCGACCATCGGGCTGGTCTTCGTCGGCCTGCTGGCGGTCGCCGGCTTCACCGTCATGGCCCAGCGGCGGCTCCGCGCGCTCGGCATGCTCGGCGCCATCGGCGCCAGCCACCGCCACATCCGGCTCGTCCTGCTCGCCAACGGGGCAGTCATCGGCGGCGTCGGAGCTCTGGCCGGAGCCGCGGTCGGCGTCGCCGCCTGGGTCCTGCTCGGCCCTCAGCTGGAGCCTCTGCTCGGCCACCGCGTCGACCGGTTCGGGCTACCCTGGACGCCGGTGCTGATCGCCATGGGGCTGGCCACCCTGACCGCGCTCCTCGCCGCCTGGTGGCCGGCCCGCGCCGCCGCCAGGATGCCGGTCGTCGCCGCACTGTCCGCGCGGCCGGCACCGCCGCGCCCGGCCCACCGCTTCGCCCTCGTCGGGGCCGGGCTGCTCGTCCTCGGCCTCGGCGCGCTGGTCCTGGCGAGGCAAAGCCGGCCGCCCTACATCGTCGCCGGGGTGCTCGCCACCGCGATCGCGCTGCTCCTGCTCGCTCCCGTCGGGGTCGCGATCATCGGGCGGATCGCCCGCCACGCACCCCTCCCGGCGCGGCTGGCGATGCGGGACCTGTCGCGGTACCGCGCCCGCTCCAGCGCCGCCCTCGCGGCGATCGGGCTGGCGATCGGCATCTCGGCGGTCGTCGCCCTGTCCGGCGGCGTCACCGTCGCGAAGGCGGCCGTTCCCGGCAGCGGCAACCTGCCCACCGACCAGATCCTGGTCTGGCTGTCGCCGGACGGCCTGAACGGGACGATCCCAGAGCTCACCGCAGCGCAGGCCGACACCATGCGCAAGCAGGTCGACGCCATCGCCGCCGACCTCCAGGCCACCTCCGTGCTCCCGCTTACTGGCGGCATCTCACCGGACGCCCCGATGGAGCATGGCGGCAAACCGGCGGTCATCCTGGCCCGGCCACACCCGACCGGCAACGGCGGCGCCTCCTACAGCAGCAGCGACGCCATCCCGCTGTTCATCGCCACGCCGGAGCTGCTGACCTACTACGGCATCGACCCGGCCGGCATCGCCGCCGGCACCGAGGTGATCACCGGGCGCCCGGACGTCAACGGCTACGACGTCATCCCGATCCGCGAGCGCGACTTCCACCCGAAGGCCCAGCACGTCCCGCTGCCCACCACCTACACCTCACTGCCGAACACGCTGCTCACCGACCACGCCGTGACCACCCTCGGGCTCACACCGGGCCCGGTCGGCTGGCTCGTCAAGGCACCGCGGCCGCTGACCACCGCGCAGCTCGACAAGGCCCAGCAGCAGGCCGTCGCGGCCGGGCTCAACATCGAGAGCCGCCCGACCGGCGCGGACCAGACCCGGCTGGCCGCCTGGTTCACCGCCGCGGGCATCGCGGTCGGCCTCGGCGTGCTCGCCATGACCGTCGGGCTGATCCGCAGCGAGACCGCCCGCGACCTGCGCACGCTCACTGCGGCCGGCGCGCCCCGCCGCACCCGCCGGGCCCTCACCGCCGCCACTGCCGGGGCGCTCGCGCTGACAGGGGCGGTCATCGGCACGGCCGGCGCCTACCTGGCGATGCTGGCCTGGTACGCCCGCGAGCTACACTGGCTGGCCGACCCGCCGCTGGCCAACCTGGCCGCGATCCTGGCCGGGCTGCCGGTCATCGCCTACGCCGGCGGCTGGCTGCTGGCCGGACGGGAGGCACGGACGATCGCCCGCCAGGCCCTGGACTGACTGTTGCTCGGCCCGCCGTGTCGCCCGGGTCGGCGGCATAACCGAGTTCGCGCACATCGCGATCCGGACGGCGGCGGGCCGGCTCGTCGCACGATCACGAGCCCTCTTCGACGCGCCCGGCCGGCTTCGTCTGACATGAGCGTCTCTTCACAAGCGGGCCCGCGCCGCATCGGTGAGCCAGGCAAGCCCCGGTCATCTGGAGCCCTGTTCGGGCCGGCGCCCTGGCGACCGCCGGTCGGCGACCGCACCGGCGATTCGGTCGAGCTCGTCGGCACTGCAGAGGCCGCTCGCGTCCTCGGCTATCCCGGGCCGCCGATCGCAAAGCGAACACCGGCTCAGCACCTGCCGCGACCAAATGACCGACCCGGCGCCGCACCCCGACATCCCCACCCAAGCCGAGCGCCAGGCGCTCAACGCCGCCCTGCACACCGCTGGTGCCGAAACCGGTTTCTGGGACAACCACGGCCGCCCCGCACCCTGACCCGACGACATCGAGGACCGGACACCCGACATCCACCAATCCCGGACCCCCGCCCCAGGGCAAACGCCTTTCTGAGCATCCCCGCCAAGTCCGCAGCCAGTCCCATTCCATGAGCCCAGGCCAGGGGAATTACGTGAGCGTCCACACCCAGGAATGGACCGGAACCGAGGACCACTGGCTCGGCGGCACCGCCACCATGTGGTGGAGCCACGCCGACGCGGCCACCTACCGTCACTGGATCACCCAGGCCGGCCTGACCATCGACTCCGAACAGTTCGTGCCCGAAGAAGACAGCGGCCACCAACTCTTCTGGGCCCACCGACCCGAAGATTCGGGCCAACTTCACTGACAAAAGGCCCGAACAAACGACGACTTGACCTCGAAGCCGTCACGACGCCATTGACATCGAATCTGATCCGACCTGCTCACAGAGGCCGAAGAGGACCAACTTCAGTGGCAGCGGACATTCCGGTCCCACTTGCGCTGGTGGGGAGCATCGGCTGGTCTGGACGGGAGCCTGCCGATGGCGCCGATGTCGAAGGTTGACCTGTTCGCGGCGATCCGAAGGGACTCGCGGGCCGGCATGTCCGTGCGGGCGTTGGCTCGTCAGTATCGGGTCAGCCGCCGCACGGTGCGTTCGGCGCTGCTGTCGGCGTGGCCCGAGCCGCGTAAGCCGTTGCCGCCGCGTCCGTCGAAACTGGCCGGGTTCAAGCCGATCATCGACGGCATCCTGCGCGCGGATCTGGACGCGCCTCGCAAGCAGCGGCACACCGTGAAACGGATCTACGACCGGCTGATCGACGAGCACGGCATGCTCGACGTGTCCTACGCGGTGGTCCGCGCCTACGTCGCGGACCGCAAACCGAAGATCCGGGCCGAGGCCGGGCGAGGCCCGGTCAACGTGTTCTTCCCGCAGACCCACCGGCCGGGCGACGAGGCAGAGGTTGATTTCGGGGAGGTCGCCGTCAAGCTGCGCGGCGAGCTGGTGACCTGCATGCTGTTCGCGTTCCGGCTCTCGTTCTCCGGCAAGGCCGTGCATCGGATCTTCATCTCAGGTGGGCAGGAGGCGTTCCTGGAGGGCCACGTCCACGCATTCGCCGCGCTCGGCGGTGTCCCTACCGACAAGATCCGCTACGACAACCTGCGGGCAGCGGGTCGAGACCGCCCGCTGGACCGCGTTCCGGTCGCATTTAACCCGTGTTGCCGTGAGTTCCCGCGGCCGGGTGTCCACCTTGGCCAGCGTGGTGACCGGGCTGACCTCGACGCAGGGCTGGACTCCTGATCTTCGATGAATCTATGATCCAGTCTCGGGATTCCTGAGGTATCCATCGGGAAGCCGATGGTTGTCGTGGATTTTCGAGCTGGAGGCCGCTGTGTCGGTGGCAGTGGTCAGGGACCTGCGGGCGCATCAGCGCCTGGACGGACCCGGCCAGATCGCGGCGTTCGAGCAGGATCTGCTGGCCGAGTTCGTGCTGGCACGCTCGTCAGCAGGAATCACCGACGCGACGATCCGAGCCGACGTGGCCGCGGTCGAGGAACTGCGGGAGTGGTTCGGCCGGCCACTATGGGAGATGACGCCCCAGCACATCGACACCTTCTTCGGCCGGCATCTGCGGCAGGCGATGCCGGGCACGAAGGTCCGCAAGGCGGCCGGGTTCGCCGTCTACTTCGAGTTCCTGGAGTTGCGGCACAAGCCGGACATCCACGCGGCGACCGGGTTTGTGGTCGAGTCACCGCTGGACGAGATGAACCGGCCGCGCGGCGGCACCCATGGCCAGCTGCGGATCCCGCCGACACCGCGGGAGGTCACGCAGCTGTTCACCGGCTGGCAGCACGGGCTGGAGAGCGCCCGCAAGTACGCGCCGGCGGTCCGCAACTACACGGCATTCCGGCTGGTCAGCTTGATCGGCCCGCGGGTGTCGGAGCTGTGCCTGCTGCGCATGGGTGACCTGCGCTGGGAGCTGGGCCGGTTCGGCAAGGTGCTGCTGCGCGGCAAGGGCAGTAACGGCCGTGGAAAGAAGGAACGCCTGGTCCCGCTGATCAACGGGTCCCGGGAACTGCTGGACTGGTGGGTACACGGACCGCGCTGGGAGTTCGACGACCGGATCAACGACCCGATGGCGCCGCTGTTCCCGTCCGAACGCCGCCGAGCCGACGGCAGCAGCGGCTTCGCAACCACCGACACGCTGCGCGACGGGCTCGCCGAGGCCGTCGCCGCCCACCTGCCCGCGCAGACCGGCCGGCTGTCACCGCACCTGCTGCGTCACTTCGCGGCCTCCGATCTCTACCGCAACGGCATGGACGTCCTGGCTATCCAGGAGATCCTGGGCCACGCCTGGCTCAACACAACGATGATCTACGTTCGACAAAACCCACATCGAAGACGCCTGGGCCGGTGCCGGCCAGCGGGCCGCGAACCGTTTCGGGAGCCGACGATGAAGTGGAACCTGCGCCTGGCCGCCGCGCAACGCGACATCTGGAAAGCCTCGCAGCTACAGGCCATGCTCGCCGACGCGGGCCTGGTGATCAGCGCCGGGAAGATGTCGCACCTGTGGTCGAGCCAACCGGTGACGATCCGGTTGGAAGATCTGCAGATCATCTGCACGGTGCTCGGCTGCACCCCGAACGACCTGCTGGTGCTGGAAGACCTTCCGCTGCCGGCGCCGCGCCCGGCCGAGGCCGCTCCGCTGCGGGCCGTGGCGGGCGAGACGCCGATCCAGCGCCGGCACACCGGCCGCAGCAAACCCCCGGTATGACAGCAGCTTCACCGCGACGCCGGGGCAAACGCGTCTATCGGGGCCCGGCGCGCAGCTGCGATCAGTGCCTGGCCTGGGGCGTGCTGCGTCAGCGGGTCTGCCGCGGCTGCGAAGCCTTCGCCCGCAAGAACCCGCTCGGCCGCTGCCGCACCTGCGCCCGCCGCGCCGTTCCGGTCGACGAGGGCGTTTGCCGGCTCTGCCGCCGGCAGGCCAGCCTGGTCGCCGGACCCGACTGCAAGATCGCGCTGGACCTGACCGTTGCGGCCAGCACCGGCCAGCAGCTGTTCCTCGCCGGTTTCTCCCGGGCGGCCAGGAGCCGCTCGAAGCCGGCGCAGTCACCGGAGCTCTCGGCGGCACTGGTGGCTCCGGCCGCGCGGCCGAAGGGCTGGGAACAGCCGATCCTGGTCGATGCGCCGCGCGACTGCCGGCACGCCAGCAGCCTCGACCCGCCTCGCGATCCCGGGTTCCTGCAGCTGGTGCTGCGTCAAGCGGATGTCCTGGCGGAGCACAACGGCTGGCCACCACGCACCCTGCAACAGGTTCGCCGCGGCCTGCGAATGATCGCCAGCTGCCACGAACCCGGCGAGCCCGTCAAGGCCAGCACCGTGACCGCGATGAGCCCGCACGGCGTCCCCGGCCTGCGCGTGCTCGAAGTCCTATTCGCCGCCAGCGACGACCTCGTCGTCGACGACCGCACCGACTCGCTCACCGTCTGGATCGACGCCAAGTTCGCCTCGCTGCCCCCGCGGATCCGCGACGAGCTCGACGCCTGGATCACCGTGCTCCGACACGGCACCCCACGGCGGCGAGCCCGACCCCGCATCACCACCTTCACCCTGCTGGCAGCCGCCCACCCGTTCCTCACCGAGATCACCGACCGCTACACCACACTGCGGGAGGTCACCCGCCAAGACGTGCTCGACTGGCTCGACGACCGCAAACACCGGGCCTCCGACGCTCACGCTTTGCGCGACCTGTTCGGCGTCCTCAAGGCCCAGCGGCTGGTGTTCGCCAATCCGCTCGCACGGATTCACGTCGGCAGCGCCAACCCGAGCACGCCGGCCGCGTTGACCGGAGAAGCACTGCACGCCATCGGCGACGCGGCTAAGAACGACCCCACTCTGCAGACCGTGGTGGCGCTCATCGGCGTCCACGCCTTACGCCCTCATCAGGTCCGCGACCTGACTCTCGACCAGATCGATCTACCCAACCAGCGCATTAACCTGGGCACCGCCCGACGGCGCCTGGACGCGTACACCACTGCCGCGCTGGCCGCCTACCTGCACTACCGGCATCAGCGCTGGCCAGACACCGGAAACCAGCACCTGTTGCTGACGCGCCGCACCGCCCACGAACGCGGACCAGTCAGCGCCTACTGGCTCACCAGCCTCTTCGACGGCCTATCGGCCACCGCCGCCCAACTCCGCGAAGATCGCATCCTGGAAGAGGCGCGAGCTGCCAACGGCGACCCGCTGCACATCGCCGTGATGTTCGGACTCAGCGCCAAACCCGCTCTGCGCTACGCCAAGACCGTCTGGCCGGGGGAGCCCGCCGAGCAGAAACTGACGTGAACACTGAGAGCAAGTCGACAGACATCACGATTCGCTGGCTCCAGGGGTGATAGATCGGCCGTCGCGCCCCGTGACAGGATCAATCCATGGGTCCAAAGGCCACGGCGCAGCTACGTGTCATCCGCGAAGTCATCGCGGCCCTGCAAGCCGAGGGCATCCCGGCGTGGTTGTTCGGCGGCTGGGGACTCGACGCAAGAATCGGCAGGATCACGCGAGAGCACGGCGACGTGGAGTTCTGGGTCGAACGCACCCACGCCGAGCAATCAAAGGTACTGATCGAAGGGATCGGCGGCACGGCTTTGCCGACTCAGCCGCCAGAAGAGTCCTGCGAGTTCATCCTTGACGGGACCTCTTTCAGCACCGCCTACTTCGACCGGCGACCCGACGGATCATTCGACCAGCCCCTCGGGGGATTTTCTGACTGGCTGTTTCCGCCAGGGTCCTTCGACGACGAGCCCGTGACGCTCGACGGCACGCCGGTCCTTGCCATGAGCGTCTCCGGCATGCTCGCGATGAAGGAGCAGTTCCCGCACCTGCGCAACGGCCGGCCGTGGCGGCAGAAAGACATCGGCGACATGGAGATACTACGAAGGCTGCTCGCCGCAGAGAGAGCCGACAACAGTCTGGGAGCGGCTGAGTAACAAAAGATGACCGCCGACTTGCGGCCGTCCGCAGTGAACCACATTGAGGGACGAGTGCCGCACAATCCGGCAGGCCGGAGCATAAAGATCTCAACGGGCGCATCGTCAATCGACGCCACGAAGGCCGAACTCACCCGCCGCTGCGCTGTTGCAGCGGTGAGTTCAGGCAAGCATGACGTCAGTATTCGTGAACTCACCGGGGATCGGCGTTGAGGCCTTCTACTGCCAGCCGGGACTGCAGGGCGCGCACGAGAAGGGCGGGGTCGAGGGCCAGGTCGGCTGGTTCCGCCGCAACCACCTTGTCCCGTCCTGTTGACTGAACTATCAGCCAGCCCGGCGCTGGTCAGGGTGCGTTGAGAGATCGAAGTGACTACGGTCCCTGCCCATGATCGAACGCGAGAACCAGTGCAGGGATCTGGGGTCGTTGGTGGTGCCGCGGGTCGGGTCGCTGGCGGCTACCGGTGATCCATGGGAGCCGTATCGGCTGTTGGACTCCGGCGGGGGGCCGGTGGCGGCCGTCGCGATGTATTTCGGCGAGTTGCAGGCCGGCGGGCGGTCGATGTCGACGCACCGTTCGTATGGGATGGCGTTGTTGCGCTGGTTCCGGTTCCTCTGGGCGGTGGAGATCGCTTGGCGAGAAGTGACGCGGATCGAGGCCCGAGACTTCTCCCGGTGGATTCAGATCGGCACGAAGCCGGCCAGGCCGCACTGGCGGGCCCCGGACAGACCGGCCGTGGCGGCAACGCGATCGGTGAACGCGGTGACCGGCAAGCGGCTGCCCGGTGAGAAGTACGCGCCCTCGACCATCGCGCACTGCGAGACCGTGCTGCGCAGCTTCTACGACTTCCACCTTGATGCCGGGACCGGACCGCTGATCAATCCGTTCCCGCTTGCCAGAGCCAGGCGAGCGCATTCGAATCACAACCCCATGGATCGATTCGAGCCGCAGCGTGTGGGTCTCTATCGCCCTCGACAGCCGAAGCGGCTCCCGCGCCAGATTCCGGACCAGGCATTCAACGAGCTGTTCGCGCGGCTGCCGAGCGATCGGGACCGTGCGCTGGTCGCGTTCTGGGTGTCGACCGGCGCCCGGGCTGCGGAGCTGCTGGGCGTGCTGCGCGGCGGCGCAGACCCTGGCCAGCAACTGATCACGGTGGTGCGCAAGGGATCGCGGGCCCTGCAACAGCTTCCGGCGTCGCCGGATGCCTTTGTCTGGCTGCGCCTCTACCAGCAGCAGGTCCATGGCGCGGTGCCCTCGGAGCCGGATGATGCGTTGTGGTGGACGCTGCGGCGGCCGTTCCGGCCGCTGAACTATCACGCGGCGAGGGCGATGTTCGCACGCGCCAACGGCCTGCTTGGGTCGAACTGGTCGCTGCACGACCTGCGACACACGGCGGCCTACCGGCTGGCACGAGATCCGAACATGCCGATCACCGACGTCCAGTGGGTTCTGGGCCATGCCTCGCTGACGACCACGCAGATCTATACGACGCCGACCGCTGCGGACGCTATCGAGGCAGTGGTGGCCCATCGCCGTTCCCGGGCGAGGATTCCCAGTCGCGGTGCCACCGCAAGGTTTCGGTGCAGACGGTCCTGGACTGGCTGGAGCTCTATCCCGGCCAGAGCTGGCAGCAGCGGTGGGACGCGACCGACGCCGGCCGCGACGGCCAACGCGACTGGCGGCTCCAGCTGGCCGCCGACCTCGCTGCAGCCGGGCTGCAGAACCAACGCCCCGACTATCTTGGCAAGATCCTTGGCAAGGGCCTGATCCAGCTGATCGGCGGCGACTACCTGCGCCCTGCCTTGGGCTGGTTGATGGTCACCTCGTCGCCGCAGCGGATCGCCAACGAGCTGGCCCAGGTCCGCGATCCCCACGGTTTCGCCGAGCTGCGGACCGCCCGGTCGGCTGGCGCGGTCGGCGGCTCAACCATGATCCCCTCAATTGAGAAGATCGCGCTGATCGTGGCGGCGAAAGGCGGCAGCGTCCGCGACGTGACCATCGGCGATTGCGTCGAGGCGATGCGCGTCAGCAGAGAGGTGTTTCCCGGACCGACCCGATCTGGCCGGCACAGCCCGGTCTTCTATCAGCTGCTGCATTCGGCCGGAGTCTTCCCGGCCGACGCTCCGCCCACGGTCCGCATGTTCAGCCCTGTATTCGCCGGCCAAGTTCCGGTCGAGCAACTCGTCGACCGCTATCAGGTGACCTGCCGCCCGGTCCGTGTCGGCGATCACGAAATTCCCCCACTTTGCGGGTTCCGCGATCAGGTAATTCCCCACCTGTGACGGGGTCGGTCACGTAATTCCCCAGGGGGAACGTGAGCGGCGGTGTCGGGTGTGGTCCTCGCGATCATGGAAGGTTCTCCCTCGTCTGAGGGCGAGGGAGCCGATGGCGAGGAGAAGTTTCACCGTGGTGGACATTACGGAGATCTTGATCCACTGGTATGCGGGTCGGTCGATCAATGAGATGTCGGTCAGCCTGGGCGTGGACCGCAAGACGATCCGCAAGTATCTGGCTCCCGCGCTTGAGGCGGGGCTGCGCCCGGGCGGGAAGCCGGTGACGGCGGCGCAGTGGGCGGCGCATGTCGAGGTGTGGTTCCCGCAGTTGTCGAACACGCGGTTGCGGCAGGTCACCCCTGGCCGGAGATCGACCGGCACGCCGAGTATGTGAAGACGCAGCTGGCTGCTGGGGTGCACCAGTCGACGGTGTGGCAGCGGCTGCGCGACGAGCACGGCCTGGAGGCGTCGGTGGCGTCGTTTCGGCGGTGCGTCCGCGCGACGCTGCCGGAGGAGACCCGCCGGGCGGCGGTGACGGTGCTGCGCGACGGCATCCCGCCGGGTGAGGAAGCCCAGATCGATTACGGGCTGCTCGGGACCTGGGTCGACCCGGCCGGTGGTCGGCGGCGCAAGGTGTGGGCGTTCGTCATGGTGTTGCCGTGTTCCCGGCACGTGTTCCTGCAGCCGACGTTCGTGATGGATCAGACCGCGTGGACGCAGGCGAACGTGGACGCGTTCGCGTTCTTCGGCGGTGTCCCGCGCCGCCTGGTGCCGGACAACCTGCGCACCGGCGTCGAACAGGCCGATCTTTACGACCCGAAACTCAACAGGTCGTATGCGGAGATGGCCGCGCACTACGGGGTGCTGATCGACCCGGCCCGCCGCGCCAAACCCAAGGACAAGCCCCACGTCGAACGGCAGGTCCCCTATGTCCGGGACAGTTTCTGGCGCGGCCGGGACTTCACCTCGCTGCAGCAGATGCGCGCCCAGGCACTGCGCTGGTGCACCGACGTCGCCGGCGCCCGATCGTGCCGGCCGCTGGGCGGTGCCCGGCCCCTCGAGGTGTTCACCGCGGTGGAGGCACCGGCGCTGCAACCGTTGCCGCGCAAGCCGTTCGTCATCGCTGCCTGGTCGACGGCGAAGGTCGGCCCGGACATCCATGCCAAGGTCGGCCAGACGCTGTATTCGATCCCGTGGCGGTTCATCGGCCAACGCGTCGACGCCCGCTCGACCCCGATGGTCGTGCAGTTCTTCCACAACGGCCAGCTGATCGCCACCCACGGCCGCAAACCCCGCGGGAAGCAGACGGACTTCAGTCACTACCCACCGGAGAAGATCGCGTTCCGGATGCGGACCCCGACCTGGTGCCGGGAACAGGCCGCCGCGATCGGCCCCGCCGCCACGGAGGTCATCGCCGGGCTCCTCGCCGTCGGGGTGCTGTTCAGGCTCCGCGCGGCGCAGGGCATCTGCGGCCTCACCGGCAAGTATCCCGCCGCCCGGGTCGAGGCCGCCTGCGCCAAAGCCCTCGCGGTCGGTGACCCGTCCTACCGCACCATCAAAGGCATCCTCGCCGCCGGCACCGACATCGAACCCGCCGCGACCGACGGGGCGTCACGGACCGGCGACGCCGGCGCCGCAGCGTTCCTGCACGGCCCTTCGCAGCTGTTCGCGAACGTCATCCCCATGCCGACCACGACCGCCCCGGCCGCCGGGGACCAGGCCACCACGACCGCGCCGCTCGAGCTCCCCACGGCCGGCGCGAGCGACCATCACGCCGGCTGACCCGAACGCCGCAGCAGACTAGGAGACCATCCGATGACGATCGTGGACACCACACTGAACAGCTGCCTGCGCAGCCTGAAACTGTCCGGGATGCTCGACACCCTCGACGCCCGCCTCGCCCAGGCCCGCAACGGCGAACTCGGTCACCTCGAGTTCCTGCAGATGCTCTGCCACGACGAGATCACCCGCCGGGAGAACACCGCCATGGGCCGCCGCGTCCGCCGCGCCCGGTTCGAGCAACTGTCCACACTGGAGGAATTCAACTTCGGCGCCAGCACCAAACTCCCCGCCGCGCAGATCCGCGACCTCGCCGCGCTGCGCTGGCTGCACGCCGGCGAATCCGTCATCCTCTACGGACCCGTCGGCGTCGGCAAAAGCCACATCGCCCAAGCCCTCGGACTCCTCGCCATCCGCCAACACGCCGAGGTCCGCTTCACCAAAACCAGCCGCGCCCTGGCCGACCTCGCCGGCGGCCACGCCGACCGGACCTTCACCCGCCGCCTCGGCGAACTCGTCCGACCAGCCGTGCTCATCCTCGACGACTTCGCCATGCGCGAACTCACCCCGCAACAAGCCGACGACCTCCACGAACTGGTCTCCGAACGCGCCCACGCCGGCCGCAGCCTCATCATCACCGCCAACCGCGCACCGCAGGACTGGTATCCGCTGTTCCCCAACCCCGTCGTCGCCGAGTCCCTCCTCGACCGGCTCATCAACAACAGCCACCAGGTCTTCATGAACGGACCCAGCTACCGGCCGAACAAGCGACCTCGAGGGGCCGCTCGCGCTCCCCAGAAGGACACCGAGTAGAAAGAACCCACAGGACCACACCCTGGGGAATTACCTGATCAAAACCCCTGGGGAATTAGGTGATCGCCCACAGTCCGGGACCTGCTGGTCGACTACCTGCGGGAGCGTCAGCCGGCAGTCGACTACGGCACGCTCACGTCGCTGGCCACCACGCTGGTGCTCTGGTTCTGGAAGGACCTGGAACGTCATCACCCGGGCATCGACTCGCTGCGGCTGAACCCCGAGACCGCCGCCGGTTGGAAGCAACGGATCCGCACGCGCGTAGTCCGCTCCCGCGGCGCCGACGGGGAAGTCGTCGAAACCACCGTGGAGCGGCAGACCGCGACCGACGCGGACCGCCGCGGCCCGTCTGGCCGCGGCCCGGGCGGTCCGCGCCTCACCGGCGATGGCGTCACGTTGCGGCTGGCCCGGCTCGTCCGCCCGTCGCCCCGCATCTGGGCTGAAGACCCGGCCACCGGCCGGCGTCGTGACCTCATCCGCGAGGAGGACAGCGCGTTCTGGGCCTGGGCCTCAGTCGAGGTGCTGCGGATGACCGGCATCCGGATCGAGGAACTCACCGAACTGTCACACCACAGCCTGGTGCAATACCGGGCGCCCGCCGGCGAGCTGATTCCGCTGCTGCAGGTCCCACCGTCCAAGACTGACGAGGAACGCCTCCTGGTCATCTCGCCCGAGCTGGCCGACACGCTCTCCGCGGTCGTCTGCCGCATCCGCACCGCCGACGGCAGCGTCCCCCTCGTGGTCGCATACGACCACCATGAGAAGGTCTGGAACCCGCCGATGCCCCTGTTGTTCCAGCGCACCGTTGGCCTGGAGGCAAGGCCGATACCGATCTCCGGCATCCGCATCCTGATCGGTGAAGCTCTCGCCCGCACCGGCCTGACCGACGCCACCGGCACGCCGCTGGACTTCGCCCCACACGACTTCCGCCGGATCTTCACCACCGACGCCATCATGAACGGGATGCCACCCCACATCGCCCAGCTCCTGCTGGGACACAAGGACATCAACACCACCATGGGTTACAAGGCCGTCTACCCCGAAGAGGCCATCAACGGACACCGAGCCTTCATCGCCCGCCGCCGAGGACTGCGTCCCAGCGAGGAATACCGACAACCCGGCGACGAGGAATGGGACGAGTTTCTCGGACACTTCGAACGCCGACGACTCGCACTCGGCGACTGCGGCCGCGCCTACGGCACCAGCTGCATCCACGAACACAGCTGCGTCCGCTGTCCGCTCCTGCGCGTCGATCCCAGCCAACGGCAACGACTGATCGACATCCGCGACAACCTCACCGCCCGCATCACCGAAGCAGAACGCGAAGGCTGGATCGGCGAAGCCGAAGGACTCCGCGTCAGCCTCGCCGCTGCCAAGGAAAAGCTCACCCAGACCGCCACCACCGCCCAGCGGCGAACCACAGCCGTCGAGCTCGGCATGCCCACCTTCCAGAGACTCGCGGCACGCACCGTCGCCGCCTCCACTGAGCCACCGAAACCTTCATGATCATTTCAAGTTCAGAGAAGCACATAGACGACCCTTTGAGTGCCGGGGCTCGCGGAGGATCGAGCCCTGACGCCGGCGCGGCAATGAGCGAATGGCAGGTTCCAGATCGCGCTCCGCGAACGCATGATCAGCCCAGATCAAGTTTGAGCTGCTCGTGCCGGGTGCCGCCACCGCTGGAAGCCGATCCGGAGGCGTTCGAGTTCAGTAGAAGTTCCGATGTCGGGACGGTGTTCCGGACGCTCGGCGTAGTGCCGAATGGCAGTGGCGAGGAACTCGCGGTCGACGTGGAACAGGAGCAGCAGGACGTCGAGGTCCTTGGCTCGCCCAATGGGGTTGTGATAGCGCAGCGGCATAGTCCAGCGGGCGGTCGACGGCGGGCCGCCCGGGAAGAGGTCCTGCCAACAGATGTTTCGGGCACCGACGAGATACCTGACCGTGACACCAGTTGGTGTGAGCAGTATCGACACGGTGGGCAGCCACAGGAACGCCAGCGCGGCAACGGCCAGCAGGACGGCCGACAGCACAAGCACGGGAACGAAACCTGACAGCGTCGACAGTCGCACGTGATCGCTGTTGGGTACCCGCTCCGCCGGGATCAGATTGCCTGCCATCACCATGAGCGCGATGGCCCAGACACCGCGATACGCCGGCGACTCCGGCACCACGAAGGCTGGCCGCTGCGGAACGGTGGACAGTGTGAACGTGGCCGGCCTGGGGCGTAGCCGCCGGGTCAGCCACAGATACGCGACAACCGGCACCGCAACGATCGATGCGAAGACCACGAGCCCGGCGCACGCACCGAGAACGTCCGGGTGGATCCGCCAGGTCAGTGGTTGGAGGACGAAGTTGTGCAGCACGCTGTAGCCGAACGCGGCGACGGCGACGCAGGTGGCGGTGAACCGCGAGGCAGAGGTCACGCGCGGATGACTGGCGGTTGGACCGCGGTGCCACGACGGGCGACCGGCTGCGCCTTCCACTGCCGGAAGCCGGTCTCGAGGCGGTCACGTTCGGCCTGGGTACCGATTTCGGCGCGGTGCTCCGGGCGCTCGGCGTAGTGGCGCAGGACGGTGGCCAGGAAGACGGCGTTGATGTGCAGCCGGAACACCGTAATGCGGCTCGAGCCCGTCTTGCCGTCCGGGCCGCGGTGCAACAGCCGGATTGTCCACCGACCCGGGTGCGGGCCGCCGGACATCAGGTCGTCCCACCGGATGTCGTGAGGGCGGAAGGCGTTGCGCACGGTGATCCCGGCCGGGGTCAGCCGCAGCTCGGGACCCGGCAGCCAGAGCAGCGCGAATGCGGCCAGCACCATCAGCGCGGGAACCGCCATCAGTGCCTGCAGGCCCGGGTCCACAGGCAGCCCGATCCGGTCCGTGCCCGGCACCCGCTCCATCGGCAACGTGTTCGCGGCCTGCACCATCAGCGTGATCGCCAGGAACCCGGGCTGCGCCGGCGAACCAGACACGACGAACGCGGCCTCGTCGCGGGCGCGGCGGAACGTCGCCGGTGGACGCAGCAGCCGACGCGTCAGCCACAGGTACACCAGCAGCGGGCCGAGCATGGCGACCCCAACCGTTCCGATGTTCACCCATGTGCCGGTCGACGCCGGCTCGATCCGCCAGAACATCGCCAGCAGCACGAACTTGTACACCCCGACTGCAACGAGTCCTGTCAAGGCCACGGCGGTGCCGGTGACTCTCCAGGCGAGCGACATGGCCGGATCGTAGATGATCAACGGAACCGCAGGTAGCCTCCGAACAGCTCGGGACGGAAGCGAAGCTGGTTTCCGCTCAGTTCAGAGAACGTCCCCGAGGTCGAGTCACTGGACCAGCTCAACGCCATGGTCGACGCGTGGGACGCTGCCGACGACGCCCGACGCATCGGCACCCGAACCCACACCGTCGGGGAGTTGTTCGCGATCGAGCAGCCGCTGCTCGCGGCGCTGCCGGAGGAGGCGTTCGAGACCGGGACCTGGCTCGGCCCGCGCGTCGACCGCTACAGCTAGGTCACCGTCCGCACGAACCGGTATTCGGTGCCGGTGCGTCTGGTCGGCCGGCAGGTCCGGGTCCATCTGCACGCCTCGCATCTGGTCGTCTATGACGGGCGTGTCGAGGTCGCCCGACACGAGCGGTTGATGGCCAAGAGTGGCAGCCGGCTCGACCTCGACCACTATCTGGAAGGCCTGCTCCGCAAACCTGGCGCGCTGCCCGGATCGACCGCGCTGGAGCAGGCCCGCGCCGCGGGCAAGTTCACCCCGGTCCACGACGCGTGGTGGGCAGCCGTCCGCAAAGCCCACGGCGACGCCGCCGGCACCCGCGCCCTGATCGAGGTCCTGCTGCTGCACCGGCATATGCCCCACGAGCACGTCGTCGCCGGCCTGGCCGAAGCGCTGCGCGCCGGTGCGCTGACTGCCGACGCGGTCGCGTTGCAGGCCCGCAAGTTCGCCGAGACCGACGACCACCCAGCTGCTACCGATCGACCGGCTCAGCCGATCGGCAGCAACGTCGTCTCCCTCACCCAACGCCGGCTCGCCCAACTGCCGGCCGACACCCGGCCGCTGCCGACGGTCACCGCCTACGACCAGCTGCTCCGCCTCCATCGCCGCACCGCAGAAGGGATCAGGCCATGACTCGCCACCGAGGACTCACCGAGCAGGCCGCCGACGCGGCGATCGACTCCGCCTGCAGGTTGCTGCGCCTGCCGACCATCCGCAGCCAGTTCCCAGAGCTCGCCGAGGCTGCCGCCCGCAGCCAGATGACCTACCGCGGGTTCCTCGCCGAGCTGCTCATGGCCGAGTGCGACGACCGGGCCCGACGCCGCTCCGAACGCCGGATCAAAGCCGCCGCGTTCCCACGCGACAAGAGCCTGCGCGCGTTCGACTTCGACGCCAACGGCAACGTCGACCCCGCCGTGATCCACACCCTCGCCACCTGCGACTGGGTCAAGAAGGGCATGCCGCTCTGCCTGATCGGTGACTCCGGCACCGGCAAAAGCCACCTGCTCATCGCATTGGGCACCGAAGCCGCGATGGCCGGCTACCGGGTCCGCTACGTCCTGGCGACCAAACTCGTCAACGAGCTCGTCGAGGCCGCCGACGACAAGATGCTCGCCAAGACGATCGCCCGCTACGGCCGCGTCGACCTCCTTCGCATCGACGAACTTGGCTACATGGAACTCGACAAACGCGGCGCTGAGCTGCTCTTCCAGGTCCTCACCGAACGCGAGGAGAAGGCCTCCGTCGCGATCGCGTCCAACGAGGCGTTCTCCGGCTGGACCAAGACCTTCACCGACCCGCGGCTCTGCGCCGCGATCGTCGACCGGCTCACCTTCGGCGGCAACATCATCGAGACCGGCACAGACTCCTACCGGCTGGCCCAAACCCGCAACCAACTCGCCAGCACAGGCCAATGAACCAGCTGCCCACCGGCGTCATGGTCGTCTACGCCCTCGCCCAACCCGTCGACGACTTCACCGCGCTCACACCGCTACCTGACTGGATCAACGCCGACCCCATCCCGCACACCCACTGGGCGCTGCAGGCGATCCTCGCCCTGGCCGACGCCGCGAACTCCGTCCGCTGGGACGGCGACATGCGCCACCTCCCGTCTGTCGGCGCCGTCATTGCACCACCGGACACGCACCCATACCTCGTGGTCCAGCAGGACAACAACGGCACCACCTTCGTGATCAGCGACATCGAGATCCCCGGCCTGGCCAACGCCGTCGAACGCTGCACCCGGACAGACCGCCGACCGATCGGAGCCTGGACACATCCCACCAGCACCGACATCCCGACGTTCCTGCAGCCGACCTACCCAGACGTCCCCGCAGGCTCCGACCCGCCATTTTGATCTCGTTCGAGGCCGACCAAGGTGGGTCCCAAACTCACCGACAACGATCACGGAAAAAGTCACCCAGCCGGGCCCGAAAGTCACACACATCTGGGCCCGGTTCTCACCAACGAAGCCAGGCGTCGCACGCCCCGACCACGAAAGACTCCTACACTGCCCGCACTGCTCTGCAGCAGCACGGTTTCGCAGACGCGACCGTGCGTATCGCATCAGGTCAGGACCCGGCACCGGCCGGTGCCCTCATCTACGCCGTCCGGATCGAGCAGACGTGCGTCGTCGGCTACCTGCAACGGGTCCCAGCCGGACCCGGCTCGGACACCGCTGTCGGATTGCTCCCCGGATCGACCTGTCTCGTTTCGGGCTGACCGGCAGAGGGTCGGGCTGGACCTGCGCTCCAACCAATCCTCAACGATGGTGTCGTAGCAATCCGGGTCGCGGTCCTGCGGCGCGAGACTCGCCCGGAACTCCTCTTCCGTCAGCTCCAGGTCGGGGTCGCGGGACTGCCGATAGTAGTCACCCCGTTCGTAGACCTCGAGGCAACCGCTGGAGCGCAGCGTTCACGTCGGCTTGATAGTCCACGGCGTACCACGATGCCGATGAACCCCATCAGCGCTCCTCTCGAAACACGACGCCAGCGATCTTTCCATGCGTCGCGCCGCCGCGAGCGCAGTACCAAGATCGACTGTGCGCGCATATGCCGCTGGGTCGAGCGCACTGACTGCACCTGTGCCGTCACCGACGGTGCCTCTTGGCGGGATCGCGCTGCCGCGCTCGGTCGTGCCGACGACAGCGCGCTTCGCCCGGCCGAGGAGCTGCGGCTGCGGTATCTGCTATCGGCGCAACCGGGGCAGGCGGCGTGTCGTGCCGCATCGGCGAACCGCCGCTGCGCGTGGAGCAGCTTCGCGTAGAACAGCCTGCGCGTGCCCAGAACCACGTGCCAAGCCGGCGTGACCTGTGCTCCCGTGGAATCGGACATAGATCCTGAAACCGACCGAATACTACTTTATCGCACCGTAGGCGGCATTGAGCGTTGGGTGATCTGAAACTGCCGTCTCACGTTTGGCTCCGCTCTGACGTCTGCAGAGTGCAGAGGGAAAGGAGCCGCGATGAGCACGCGACACATACTGGTGGAAACGTCTCTCGGATCGGTCACGCTCGTCGCGAGCGGTGACGCGATCATCGGCCTGTACTTCCGCCGTCACATCCGCCGGCCCGCGCAGGAATCGTTCGGGCAGGAAGTGACGACGGCCGAGGATGCGCTGCTTGCCGAGGCAGCTGAGCAGCTGATCGACTACCTGGCCAGCGGTCGACGTGCGTTCGACCTTCCGTTCGACGCTGCGGGTGATGCATTCCAGCGCGCCGTGTGGAGCATCGTTGCCGAAATCCCGTCCGGTGAGACCGCCACCTACGGGCAGATCGCGGAACGGCTCGGCGACAAGTCCCTGGCCTACCGCGTCGGCCAGGCGGTCGGCGCGAACCCGTTGTGCATCTTCGTGCCGTGTCACCGCGTCGTCGGCGCGAATGGGAACCTCACCGGCTACGCCGGCGGGCTCGAGCGGAAGCGGGCGCTTCTGGAGCTCGAGGAGCCCGCCCAGGTGCGCGCTGGACGCTTGTTCTAGCGAGTCTCACGAAAGACTTCCCTGCACCGTCTTCAATGGGATGAACATGAAACAGCCGTTCGAGTCAGTGGTCGCGCAGCACAGCGTCACCGTGCTGCGCGTCTGCCGGGCGCTCCTCGGAGTGCAAGATGCGGACGATGCCTGGTCGGAGACCTTCCTTGCCGCGTTGCGCGCCTACCCGGACCTTCCGGAGACCGCGAACGTCGAGGCCTGGCTCGTCACCATCGCCCGCCGCAAGGCGATCGACGTCCACCGTGCCGCGAAGCGTGACCCGCTGCCGGTGGAGACACTGCCGGAAGCGCCGACCTCGATCGGCATCCCGGGCACCGACGACGCCGATCTCTGGGAGTTGGTCGGCCATCTTCCCGGCAAGCAACGGCAGGCGGTCACCTTTCGATACCTCGCCGGCATGTCGCATGCGGAGATCGCGGCGATCCTCGGCGGAACCGTCGACGCGGCACGAAGAGCCGCCGCCGACGGACTCAAAACCCTCAGGAAGCACTATCCGGGCGCAAACACGAAAGGAGCAGTCCAATGAGCGACATCCGCGACGATGCCGCCCTCACCGCCCTGTCGGCGCCCATCGACCCCGAGACCCTGGCAAGGCTGCACGCCCGGCTCGAGCACGCGGCGCAGGCCGAAGGTCTCGTCGACGTCGCGTACACGACCGTTGACAGCCCGGTCGGGAAGTTGCTGCTCGCGGCGACCCCGAAGGGCCTGATCCGCGTCGCCTACGCCCGCGAGGACCACGACCGGGTGCTGGAGAACCTGGCCGAGAAGGTCAGCCTCCGCATTCTGCGCGCACCGAAGCGACTCGACGACGCGGCGCGCGAGCTCGATGAGTACTTCGACCGGCGCCGGAGGGTTTTCGACCTGGCGCTCGATCTGTCCCTCTCGCGCGGCTTCCGGCAGCTCGTCCAGCGGCACCTCCCGGACATCGGATACGGCCAGACCCGCAGCTACCGGGAGGTCGCCGAGCTCGTCGGCAACCCCAAGGCGGTGCGCGCCGTCGGCACCGCGTGCGCGACCAACCCGCTGCCCGTCGTCGTTCCCTGCCACCGGGTGCTGCGCACCGACGGCACCCTCGGCGGGTACGTCGGCGGGCTCGATGCCAAGACCGTCCTGCTCGAACTGGAGGCCGCGGCATGACCACAAAGACGGAGACCCCCGCGAACCCCTGGCGGAAGCGCGTCGAATCCGCGGACTGGGCCGCCGTTGCGGCCGAGGTTGACGAGTACGGCGGCGCCCTGCTCCCGCAGCTCCTCGCGCCCGAGGAGGCGAAAGGGATCCGCGAACTGTACGACAGCGATGAGCTGTTCCGCAGCACGATCAACATGGGCCGGCATCGCTTCGGCGAAGGGCAGTACCGATACTTCGCGGCACCGTACCCCGAGCCGATTGAGGCGCTGAAGCAGGCTCTCTACCCGAGGTTGCTGCCGATCGCCCGTGACTGGTGGACCAGGCTCGGCCGGCCCGCCCCTTGGCCTGACACCCTCGATGAGTGGCTGCAGATGTGCCACGATGCTGGGCAGACCAGGTCGTCGGCGATTCTGCTCCGCTACGGCGAGCAGGACTGGAACGCGCTGCACCGCGACCTCTACGGTGACCTCGTCTTCCCCCTCCAGGTCGTGATCAATCTCAACGAGCCCGGAGTTGATCATACGGGCGGCGAGTTCCTGCTGGTCGAGCAGCGGCCGCGGGCGCAGTCCCGCGGGACCGCCGTACTCCTGCCGCACGGTCACGGGTATGTCTTCACCACTCGCGACCGCCCCGTCCGCTCCGCCCGCGGCTGGTCGGCGGCGCCGGTGCGGCACGGGGTCTCCGCGATCCGCTCCGGCGAGCGGCACACGCTCGCCCTTGTCTTCCACGACGCGGCATGAGCACCACGAAGACCTACACGCTCATCGGCGCGGACGGTCGCCCCCACTCGTCGCCCGTCAAGGGCGAGTGGGGCGGCCACCGCGGCAGCAAGATCTACGGCCGGTTCGACTGCCCCACCGCGCGCCGAGCGATCATGCGAGGTGGCTACGTGACGCACCGCGTCTTCTTCGCGGACGAGGCGACCGCGATCGCCGCCGGCTACCGGCCGTGCGGGACATGCTGCGAAGACCGCCACCAGGCGTGGAAGGTCGCACGGGAGAAAGGGGAACCATGGACGCCCTGGTGAGCCCGCTCCTTCGCAGTTCGCAGGGAATCCGCCCGCCACATGCTTCGGCGGCGACGGAGGCGGAGGTCGAGGCGATCACGGCGCTCGCCCGGGCTCGCGGCGCAACACGGTTAGCCATCGGATCGGGCCGGGCGGACGACGACCTCACGGCGGTACGCGCTGTCGCGACACGGTGGGAAGCGCTCGGCGGCGAGATCGTCTCGACCCTCACCTGGCCGGAGACCGCCGCGTCGTGGTTGCGGCAGGCCACCCGTTTCGCCGCGGCTGATCCAGATCTTTGGATCATGACCGGTTCCCCGGTCGGATGGGCGCAGATGACCCGCAGGCTCCTTTGGTCGACCAGTTGGCGACCGGCTCGAACCGTCCTGACGGCGGCGCTGTCCGGGCGGGCGGCACTCGATCTGGTCGGCCTCGTCAACCTCAATGGCATCACCGGCGTCACCGAATCAGGCGACACCTGGCAGATCGAGAACGAGGTCGTCACAGCACCCCAGGTAAGGACTTGACGATGACGCTCTTCACTGCGGACCTCGACCCGGGAGAACGCAGCGAACCCGGCCCCGGTGCGATCCTCATCCCGAGTTGGCTCAACATGGAGCAGCAGGAGTGGATCGTGCGCCAGTTTCACCGTTGGACGCAAGGGCCCGTTCCCATTCGGGCCGCAACGGTCCGCGGCTACGAGATGTCCGTGCGCACCGTGTGCCTGGGCTGGCACTGGCAGCCGTACAAGTACACGCGAGAAGCGACCGACGTCAACGGTGCCCGGGTGCTCCCGTTTCCGGACTGGATGGTGCGGCTCGGTCGGCGCGCGCTTCGCGACGCCGGCTACCCCGAAGCCGAGGTGAACGCCTACGCGCCGGACACGGCACTCGTGAACTACTACGACGATTCCGCACGTCTGGGCATGCACCAGGACAAGGACGAGCGCTCCCCCGCCCCGGTTGTGTCGCTGTCGGTCGGTGACGCCTGTACATTCCGCTTCGGCAACACGGAGAACCGCGGCAAGCCCTACACCGACCTCCGCCTCCGCTCCGGGGACCTGTTCATCTTCGGCGGAGCGTCCAGGCTCGCCTACCACGGCGTCACGCGCGTGCATCCCTTCACCGCCCCCGACGGATGCGGCCTGGATACCGGCCGGATCAATATCACCATGCGCACCACCGGACTCACCGACTGACGGAGCAGCAACACAGCAATGAACGAGGCACCCGAAGACCCCGGCGTCGTGATCGGCGAAGACGGCCTGGCCCGACCCGCATGGGCATCGGTCGATCCGATGCTGCGCGACTACTACGACACCGAATGGGGCATGCCCGTCACCGACGAACGCGGCGTCTACGAGCGGGTCACGCTCGAAGGGTTCCAAGCGGGCCTGTCCTGGGCCACGATCCTCCGCAAACGCCCCGCATTCCGCGCCGCGTTCGACGATTTCGATCCCGACGCGGTCGCCGCCTACACCGAGCGCGATGTCGAACGCCTCCTCGCCAACACCGGGATCGTCCGAAACCGGCAGAAGATCGAGGCCGCGATCCGAAACGCCCAGGCGACGCAGAAGCTTCGCGACGACATCGGACTTTCCGCGCTCATCTGGTCGTCCAAGCCGGCAACGACCCCCCGGCCGCGAACCTTCGCCGACATCCCCACCACCTCGCCCGAATCCGTCGCCCTCTCGAAAGAGCTCCGCAAGCGCGGATTCGCGTTCGTCGGCCCGACGACAATGTTCGCGCTCATGGAGGCAATCGGCATCGTCGACACGCACCTGATCGGCTCGCACCGACGCGGCACCTCCGGCATCTGGCCCGAATGACCACGATCCGTCTCGACGCCTCCGGGCCGTTCCATCACGATGCTGCGCTCGCGATACTCGCAGCGCATGCCGTTCCCGGGGCGGAGAACACCGACCGCGAAGCGTCAACGCGCACCAGAGTCCTGCCGAGCACGGGCGGGCCGACCGTCGTCACGATCACCTTCGACGCCGGCGGCGTGTGCGTCGACCTGGACGCCAAGGAAGCCGGACGCCGAGCGAGCGCCTGGGCACCCTACCGCTCGTATGCGCTCCCCCAACTATGGACCGAAGCCGCCTACCACTGATCTCACGAACCCGGCCCTCGCTGCGTCTGCAGAATGTCGGGGCACTGCTTCGACGGCACCCGCGGTCGTATCGCGCCCGGCGACCGCGGGTGTCCAAACTGTGCGGGCCCGGGTCGGACACGAGAAGCCCGATCCTGCACGACCTCACGCGATACGAGCCCAAGCGCGAACCGGACCTGGCAGGCGCAGGCATCACGCTCCCACTTCTGAACGAGCTTCCCGATGGGCTGGACGCGCACAGCCTCGCACCCGCGATAGCCGACCTCCTGAGTGATGCGATCGAGGACCTCGCCGACTCATCGGTATCGATCTCGAACCCAGTAAGCTCGCGCACATCGCCTGGAATGGCGAACAATGCGTCGGCCTCTCGATCGTCAAGAACGACGGCAATCACGGCTTCGACGCACTCACCTGCATCGAGCCCAGCCAACGTCAGCGCGGCCTGGCGACCGCGCCCAAGCGCCATGCACCGCTCGCCGCGAAGCAAGCCGGCTACACCGCCCGGTAGACGCCGGGCGACATCCGTTCCGAGTCTTTTCCATCTGCCACTCGGGCTGCGATCTGAGGAGAGAAATCCCGGCGGCCGGTCTCACGAAACACCCGCCTGACACGTCTTCCCAGTATCGGCGGCCAGCAACCGGCCGGCGAAACCCACAGGAGAAATGGGACGACATCATGTCGCTGGAAGAGAACAAGGCCATCGTCGGACGATGGTTCACCGAGTTCTGGGGCAACCCCTGGAACCCTGCGGTCATCGACGAGCTCGCGCACCCCGACATCCGGTTCGAGTACTCGCTGCACAAGCCCATGCGCGGCCGCGACGAAGTGCGGGCGTTCGCCACCAACTTCCGCACCGCGTACCCGGACCTCAACTTCTGGGGCACCGCCGACCTGATCGCCGAGGGCGACTACGTGGTCGGCCAGTGGGAAGGCGGCGGCACCCACACCGGGCCGATCGTCTTCGACGACCTGCCCATCGGCTCGGTGCCGGCGGCCTCCGGCAAGACGCTCCGCTTCACCGGAACGACCGTCCTCAAGGTCGTCGACGGACTCATCGTCGAAGAGGTCGGACTCGACGACGGCGTGAAGGTCCTCCAGCAGCTCGGCATCATCCCCACCGAGTAGGTCGACGACTACGCCGTTTGAAGGCGGGGAGGGGTCGAGCGACATGCACGGCCCCTCCCCGCGCAGTTCCCGGCCTGATAAATTTCGGCGTCGCCGAACTCACGAGCGTTGTTCTCTCATGGACACATCACGGGCCACTGCGGGCACCAGCGGCCATCCACACGACCGCGCGACCAGCGCGCCGGCCATGCGCCCGACGTGCAGCGCATAGATGAGCGGCAGGACGTCCTGAATCAGGTCGTAGGCGGCGGTGTGGTCGCGCGCAGCTCGAGAAAGATCCGCTGCGCCTCGCCACCCATGAGCGGACGGTCGGCAATCGCTGACAAAGTCAATTTGTCCATGCGTTTATTGAGGTGATCTCAACGAAATAGACCGGTTTCAACCGATCGTTGCAACACCACTGTCCTGAGTGGACGATAACAGGTCGTTGATGGCTTCGCCAGGCGTCCTCCACCCGAGTGCCTTGCGTGGCCGGCTGTTCAAGGTTGCGGCGACCGCCTCGAGTTCACCGGTGTTCCAGCGGGCTAGGTCTGTGCCCTTGGGAAAGTACTGCCGGAGCAGCCCGTTGGTGTTCTCGTTCGTGCCGCGCTGCCACGGACTGTGCGGGTCGGCGAAGTAGACCTGCACGCCGGTGTCGATCGTCAGCTTCGCGTGCTGGGCGAGTTCTTTGCCGCGATCCCAGGTCAGCGTGCGGCGCAACTGCTCGGGCAGGGCGGTGATCGTCGCGGCGATCGCTTCGCGGACGGCTTCGGCGCCGTGTCCGGCCAGGGCCGGGCCGTTCTTCGACCGCGCTTCGACGCCCCAACCGTCCATGCGGGGCAGGTGCAGCAGCATGGTGAAGCGGGTGGTCCGTTCCACGAGGGTCCCGATCGCGGACCTGTCCAGCCCGATGATCAGGTCACCTTCCCAGTGCCCGGGCACGGCCCGGTCCTCGACCTCGGCCGGCCGTTGGCTGATCATCACTTCGGGAGTGACCATGCCGTCGCGGCGTTGCCGGGCCCGGGCGCGCGGCACCCGCAGTGCCCGGCCGGTGCGCAGACACGCGACCAGTTCACGCTTGAGCGCGCCCCGTCCCTGGATGAACAGCGATTGGTAGATCGCCTCATGTGAGATGCGCATGGACTCATCATCCGGGAAGTCCAGCTTCAACCGGTTGCTGATCTGTTCCGGACTCCAGGCGGTGGCCCAACGACGGTCCTCCCGGCGGGGCTTGTTGCGTCCCTTCCAGGCCCGAGCTGTCGGCCCAGCCACGAGCTCGCCGCCGGGCCGGCGCACCGCCCCGGACAGTCGGTCCTGCACATACTCGCGCAGCCGCGGATTGGATGCCAGCTTGGCGGTCTTCGGGCGCTTGGCCGCCTGCTGCGCCTTCCACTGCGCCACCGTGGCCCGATACTCCTGCTTGCCGGCCCGTGTCGCCGCGTTACGCCGCAACTCACGCGAGATCGTCCCCGCATCGCGTCCGATCCTGCGGCCGATCTCCCGCACGCCCTTGCCCTGCGCCCGCAGCAGCGCGATCTCCTCACGTTCGGCGAATGACAGATAGCGGCCCGAAGGCTCGTCCAGGCTGATCGGCGGCATGCCGCCAGCGTGGCGAAACCACCGCGCCCCCACCGGCCACGACACGCCCACGGCAAGCGCGGCCTCGACCGTCGTGATCCCCGTCGCGATCAGCCGCCAGAACTCCCGCTGCACAGCGCGCGAGGGCTCAGGCCGACCCGGCGACCGCATCGGCGGCCGCAGCGCCCGGTCCGCCGCCCACTGCCTCCGCACCCCCTCCGGCACCCGCTCCAGCTTCGTGTTCCCGCCCATCGCACACCTCCGAAATCAAGGTGTTGCGACGACCGGTTGAATCCGCCTAGGTAGCGGTGTTCGAAGTGGGTCAGTACGAGCGCTGCATTGACGAAATCGCCGATTCTGGATGGGCTGGCGGTGACGTGTTGTAGGGCACGCCAGCGTTGGGTGAGCAGGGCGAGGCCGCGTTCGCCGAGGCAGCGCAGGGATCGCAGCAGCATGTTGTAGGTGCGGGTGTCCACGTCCAGCGCGCGGCCGTCGGCGGGCTGTTTGACCGGGGTGTGCACGCCGATGCCGGCGCCGTCGTAGCCTGGGTCGGCCAGGGTCGGCAGCCCCCGCGCAGCCGCGGCGTACAGGGCGCCGAGGGCGTGCTGTCGGGCCACTGTCAGGTCGTGTGCCGAGCCGGGCTCGACCTGCGAGACCCAGATCGGCAGCCCGTCCGGGCGCATCACCGCTTGGACGTTGCCGCCGAAGTCGTGGGTCTTGCCGGCGTACCAGGCGTCGATGACCTTGCCTTTCTTGCTGATTTTCGTCTCGGCCAGGCGGTCGGTGTCCACGACCTTGCCGTCCAGGATGACGAATGCCCAGCCGTCGGCCTGGACCCGCTGCAGCGCCTCGGTCAGGTCTGGTGCCTACGCGGCAAGCACACGCACAGACTCGTCGTGGTAGCGGTACGCGGTGGCGCGGCTGATCCCGAATCCGGCGCCCAGCACGGTGATGTCCTCCCGCTTGCGGAACCATGCGAGGGCGAACAACGCCTGGCGCCAGCAGGTCAACGCCCGGCTGCCCCGACGCGTGCCGCGGGCACGTCGCTGATCGGCAAGCAGCCGCGCCACATAGGCGACCAGTTCACGCGGGATGTCGAGCATGGCACGATAGGCAATCACGTGGAGTCCTCGGGGCAGATGGTGTCTTGTGGTGAGAACTCATCTACCGGGGACTCCACCCCAACTCACCACCGTCCTATATGGACGGTATGCCCGTGTCACCACAGGCCCGGTTCACGCGCCCTTCGCCGGTGAGATCACATCAAATGCACGCGAGCCCTAACCGAACCGTCCTGGACCACAATCACGCGAACGTCGGCGACTCCGTTCGATACGGTGACGGAATGGCGCGACTCGTCCATCTGAACGGCCCGCCGGGCATCGGCAAGTCCACCCTGTCGGCGCTCTACGCCGACCGGAACCCCGGCACCCTGAACCTCGACGTTGACACCCTGCACCACCTGGTCGGCGGGTGGCAGGACGAGGAGACCGACACGTGGCCGGTCGTGTGGTCCCTGGTCCGGGCGATGGCGGCGACCCACCTGGACGGCGGGCGCGATGTCGTCCTACCCCAGTACCACGCTAGGGTCGACGAGATCGCGACGTTAGAGAAGCTCGCGCGCGAGCACGGGGCGGGCTTCCGCGAAGTCGTCCTGCTCGACGACCGGGAAGCGGCGATCGAGCGGTTCAACCGCCGCGCCCAGGGCAGCGACGACCCGTGGATTCGCCACCACCACCGGCTCGTCGAGCTGGGCGGCGGACCAGTCGTGCTCGGAACCATGTACGACAACCTGACGGAGGTCGTACGCCTGCGTCCTGGGGCGGTGGTGGTGCCGAGCACGGCGGGTGCGGTGCAGGAGACCTACGAGCTTCTGGCGGAAGCCTTGCGCGAGCCGGTCTCCCCGTGACCCGGTTCAGCGTGATCGTGCCGGTGCGGTCGACCGAAGCCTTCGTCGACGAGTGCCTGAGATCGGTGCGGCGCCAGGCCCGCACCCACGTCCGGTACAGACACATTCGCCGTCCTGAACCAGATCACCCCCATTCCTTGCTGAGATCACTTCATTGATTGCTTACTTTTCATATGCTGATCGAGAATAGTGGCCTCGGACATAGGTGCCGGCATCCGCTTAGGCGCCGACGCCGAACCGGGAGGTGGTGGATCGGCCGCCCGACAGGTAGTCGGCGAGAATCTCGTCGAGGACCCGCCGCGGGCCCGCCGCCGCGCCGGTGTCGCCCAGGCTGCCGGCGCAGAGGACGAGGGTCTTCCACAGCGCCCAGCCGCGGCCCCGCGCCCACGTCGCGTCGTCGACGGCCAGCCGATCCCGGAAGGCCGCCCGGCCCTCGGGGGTCAGCAACGTCCAGGCGACGGCCAGGTCGCAGGACGGGTCGCCGACGCCGCACGTGCCGAAGTCGATGACGGCCGCCAACTCCCCGTCGCGGAGCAGCAGGTTGCCCGGAGCCACGTCGCCATGGAACCAGCGCCGCCCGCCGTCCTGCCGCGCCGCGAGGGCGTCGTCCCAGGCCTTCCGGGCCAGCGTGACGTCGATATGGCCGTCCAGCGCCGCGAGCCCGCGCCGCGCCTCGCCGCCGTAGGTGCGCAGGGTGCCGCCCCGGAACCAGTTGTGCACCCCTGGGCCGGGACCGTCGGCGGGGTCGACGGTCTGCAGGGCCGCCAGGAAGGCGGCCAGGTCGAGCGCGAACCGGACGGGATCGGCGATGCGGTCGGCGCTCGCCGGCTCGCCGTCCAGCCACCGGTAGACCGACCAGGGGTAGGGGTAGCCCGCGCCCGGCTCGCCCCGGCCCAGCGGCACGGAGACGGGCAGCGGGAGCCGCGCGGCGAGCACCGGCAGCCAGCGCTGCTCCTTGTCGACCGCCAGCGCGTACTCGGCGGCGCTGGGCAGGCGCACCGACATATCGGCGCCGAGGTGGAACGTCCAGTTGTCCCAGCCGCCGTCCGCCACGGGCGTGACCGGCAGGTCGGCCCACTGCGGGAACTGCTCGGCGACCAACCGGCGCACCTGGTCCGCGTCGACGGTGATGCGCTGCGGCGGCGGGCCGAGCTCGGGCATGCCACTCAATGAATCTCAACGGCCAAGCGGAGACCCGCCGTGATCTCGTATCTCAGCAACCTCGCGGCAGCGAACCGCAACCACGCCCGAGTCGGAATTCGGTACACGCCAACCCGGCCGTGCAAGCGAGACAGGAACCAGATCTCGACCCATTCAGCGAGAATGTGCACTCAAGGTCGCAAGCTGTGCCCTGACTCGTGCGATGGTCGTAGCGCCGTCAGTGTCATCATCGAGCGCGTTGGTTTCGCGGATGTGTTCGGGTCCGGTCGCAAGGGTCAGATATCGACGCCACGCCTCGGCGGCTTCGTTCGATCGGCCCAGCTGAGCGAGGACCGCACCATGCGAGTGGAGCAACCGTAGCTCAGCATGGGCGGCACCGTCGCGGCGAAATATCTTCAATGCCCGCTCCGCGTCATCGGCCGCCTCTTCGAAGCGACCCGCCCGCGCCAATGCCCGTGAACGCCCCGAAAGTATGTGCGGTTCGAGCGAGAGGAGGTTTCCCGCCGGGCCGGCAAGCTGCCGAGCTTCATCGAACGCCGCTAGCGCATCCTCGCAGCGCCCGGCCCAGAGGTATCCGAGTCCCAGAGAATGGTACGACATGGCCAGAGTCGGCTGGTCATCGAGTTCACGGACGACCGCAACCGACTGTTGGAGCATCGCGATCCGCTCGGCGGAATCCATCGGCAGGGTGACACCCATGCTGCGATAGACAGCGGCCAGGCCGAGAGCGTCGCCGGACTGGCGGTACGCGGCGACCGCTTTCTCGAAGTACGTCCGGGCGCGGCCGTGCTGATCGGTGCGGGCGAAGTTGGAGGCCGCATCTCGGTAGACCTCGGCTCGTACTGCGAGATCGTCGACCTGTTCAGCCGCTCCGATCGCGAGCTCGGCGAAGGGCAGCATGTCGCGCCGGGCATCAATCGCCTGGCTCATCGGCCGCCAGTCGAGCATCAGCAGGAGCGCCGACCGGTGGTCGCCCAGGTCGAGTGCCCGGCGGAAGACGGCGTGCAGGACGTGCCGGTGCTCCGCGTACCACGCCGTGGCGCCAGTGCTTGCCATGAACTCCTCGGCGACCACGCCGTTCAGCACATCGGCGGCCCTGGCTGTCGGGGTCTGCCCGAAGCTGGCGATCGCACGGCCGGCCGAATGGACGTAGTGATTGACGAGGCGGCGAGAGGCGTCGGCGAAGCCGTCGCCGAGCAGTTCGGTCGCGTACTCGCGAACGAGATCATGGAATGCGTACCGTTCGGGTTTCGTCGGACGCAGCACGTTGGCGCGAGCAAGCTCGTCCAGCACCTCGCGCGTTCGGCGGCCACCCAGCCCGGACATGCTGACCGCGGCAGCGGCCGAGATTTCCGGGCCGGGGTGTGCGCTGAGGACGGCGAACACCCTTGCGGCGTCGTCGGTCAGGCCCTGCCGTGACCAGGAAATGACGTTGCTGAGGTCCACCTCCGCGCTTCCGGCGTTCAGCACGGGCAGTACAGGTCCCCCCACGGCGAACTCGGAGACGAACAGATCAAGCGGAAAGTGCGGATTGACCTGGGCTCGCGCAGCCATAACCGCGAGCGCGAGGGGTAGACCGCCGCAGGCTCGCCCGAGTCGTACGAGCGCTTCGCGGTGATCCCGGACCTGGTATCGGGGGAGCCGCTGAACGAAGAACTCGACGGCTTCCTCGTCGTCGAATGGCTCGAGCACGATCGGCTCGACCTGATTGAACGCCACCAGGCCGGTCAGGGCATTGCGGCTGGTGATGATCGTCAGGTTGTCACCCGCGCCGGGCAGGAGGGGCTCAACCTGGTGGTAGTCGCGCGCGTTGTCGAGTACCAGGAGTACCCGCCGGCCGGCCAGGCGGCTGCGCAGCAATCCCGATCGGGCCCCGAGCGAGTCGGGCATCGCCTGGGCCACCACGCCGAGGCCGTGTAAGAGGTCCTGAAGGGCATCGAGCGGATCGGTCGGGCGGGCGGCCGCGTCGAACCCTCGAAGGTTGACGTACAGCTGGCCATCTGGGAAGTGGTCGGCGACGTCGGCCGCGTGCCGAAGCGCGAGCGAGGTTTTGCCGACGCCGGCCATCCCGGTGATGAGTAGGCGCCCGGACGCGACCCGATCGGACGCAAGGGCGGCGAGTTCCGCTCGGCGGCCGGTGAAGGTGGGTAGAGGGCTGGGCAACTGCGCCGGAACGGTGTCCGTGGGGCTGAGGGTGGACCGTTCCTCTGAAGCTCCGTCGCGCAGCGCCAGCGCGTGGGCCGTTTCGAGTGCCGCACCAGGTGACGTTCCGAGCTCGTCGCGGAGCGCCTCGCGGACAGTTCGGTAGACCGCCAGCGCCTCGGCGAGGCGACCTGTCCGATGCAGCGCGGCAATCTCGTGCGCGCGAAGAGACTCGTCGAGCAGATGCCGACTGCCAACGGCACGAAGAACCGGCAGCACCGCCGCGTGGTCATCAGCGGTCTCGCAGAGCGTGGCCGCAGCGACGACGGCCCGAATGCGTTCATCCTCCAGGCCGACGAACACGGGGAGAGCGCGTAGCCGATCGTCGCCCGCAGGAGCGCTCGCGATGTCCAGTGCCGCAAGGTAGAGGCGGAGCGCATCGCGCCGATGGCCACTCTCGACCAGACGCCCCGCTCGTTCGGCGAGCGCGCGGAATCGCAGCACGTCGGAGTTCTCCGCGTCGAGCATCAGACGGTATCCGCGGCCCGCGGAGGCGATGTAGCGGCCCTTGTGCCGCGGCGGCAGATCTGGTTCACAGAGCCGCCGAAGGGCGCCGATATGCCTGTGCACCTGATTGACCACCGACGCCGCCGGCTCGCCCGGCCAGAGCGTGTCGATCAATTCCGAGAGCGTGACCAGCTCGCTCGGTGCAGCGAGCAGCATCGACAGGATTCCGCGCTGCTTGGGTTGAGTGATCTCAACGGCAACCCCGTCGCGGACTAGACGGACATAGCCGAAAAGACCGAAACGGACTATTCCGTCGGTCTCGTGCTCTTCCTGCGCAATCTCGTCCAAACGCTCTGCACCTCTGACGCACCGTCCGGCCGGCTGCCGGGGTGCGGCCAAGACTATCAATTGTCCTGCTCGACAGCCTCGATGCTGCGGTCGGACGAGTCGGACGCTCTCGCCTGGCGACGACGCGAAGCGTGCCCCGGTCCGTGGCGGCGGACCGGGGCACTGTTGCGAGCGTCAGCAGGTCGCCTTGGCGGCGTCCTCGATGAGATCGGCGGTGATCTTCGGGTTGCTGATCATCGCGACGTGCGACGAAGTCGGCACTTCGACGACCTTGCGGAAGTTCGCACGGCGGTACATCCAGCGCTCACAGTCCGGCGGGATCGCCTTGTCCCGGCCGGCGACCAGCCCCCACGACGGGATCGTCCGCCACGCGGCGGCCTGCGTCGGATAGGTGAAGGAGTCCGCATCGAACGGCCGCTGAGTGGCCTGCAGGAGCCGGAACGTCGCGGTGGGCACGTCGGCGGCGAAGGCGGCCTGGCCGTCCTTGCTCAGGTACAGGTCGGTTCCGGTGGTGCCGTCGGCCTTCGTGTAGGGGACCGGCACGCTCACGGGCAAGACCTGGCTGCCTGGGAACTTGTTGATGAGCTCCCCCTGCGTCTCGCCCACATCGGGCACGAACGCTGCGATGTAGACCAGCGCCTTGACGTTGGCCTTTCCGGCGGCGGCATTGGTGATGACGGTTCCACCCATGGAGTGCGCGACCAGCACGACCGGCCCGCTGATGGAGTCCAGCAGACTCCCGATGTAGGGGGCGTCCGTGGGGATACCCCGCAGCGGGTTCGACCCCGCGATCGTGGTGTATCCCTTCTGTTGCAACTCCTGGATGGTCGCGTTCCAGCACGACGAATCGGCGTATCCGCCGTGCACCAGGACGATTGTCGGTTTCACCTTCGGGTTCTCCTTACTGGTAGCCGTCGGGGCTGCGGCCGCTGCGGCCGTTCCCAGTGGGCTGGCCATCAATGCCGCCGACCCGGCCAGCGCCGTTCCGGCGGCCAGTACCTGGCGGCGGGAAACATTTCTACTCATGGAGCTCCTCACGGAATTGGGGGGCAAAGGAACTGGCCCGACAGACAACTCGCCGCTCGGCTGCCACACGCGTGCGCGCGACCTGCGTGACGACATCCGCGATGGGTCGGGGGCCGGGAGGACGGACGAACCCTGTCCACCGAACCCTCGGCACGTGCGTTCACTTGATCGAACGTGCGGCCTCCGCAATGAGATCTGCCGTCGCGCGCGCCTGCGACAGGTACAGCGAATGGCTGGCTGCGACCTCCTTGACCGTCGCTCCCGCGCGGTCGGCCATTGCTCGCTGGGCCGGCGGCGGGATCATGTGATCCTCGGTCGCGACCAGGTACCACGAGGGCTTGTCGCGCCAGGCCGGTCGGCTGACGGCACCACCGAGCGCGTCGACACCCCACGGAACCTGCGAGTTGGCCATGAACAACGCCAGGCCCTCCGGCAAATCGGCCGCGAAGGCACTCGCGAACTTCTGCTTGTCGAGGAACAGGAAGCCGTCGACCGGCGGCATGATCGGCGGCGCCGGCGTGCCCGGCGGCGGGTTCGCGATCAGCGTGTTGACGGATTCACCGCGATCCGGCGCGAACGCCGCAATGTAGACGAGCGCCGCCACCCGGTCGTGATCGCCGGCCTCCGTCACGACTACACCGCCGTAGGAGTGGCCGACGAGGACCACCGGCGCGTCGACGGCGTTGATCGCGCGGCGCGTGACCGCCACATCGTCAGCCAGCGAGAGCGTCGGGTTCTGCACCACGGTGACCGGAAACCCTTGCGCGATGAGCAGGTCATGCACCTGCTGCCAGCCCGAGCCGTCGACGAATCCTCCGTGCACGAGTACGACGTGGGCAGCCTGAGAGCTCATGGTGGTCCCCCTGCGAACCATCGAACGGATGAGACATGGGGACCCTAGGCAGGACAAGTGCACATCTAGTGCGCAGTTAGTGATCGGGCAATCGGGCGCGCACCTCGCCGTCCCGAAGACCATGCGCATCGAGAGTCAACCGTTGCCCGCCAGCGTCCGCTCCCCCACCAACGTGATGGCGTAGGCATCGGGTACAACTCGAACTTTCGACACACATCTTGGAGGAAGTTCACCAACGGAACATCGTTGCAGCACCGCTGGCGCGCACGCTATCGGTATGTGCACACACTTTCGTGGTGTGTGCCGGATTTCTGGGGCGATTCCCCATCCCTCCACCACTCCCCCGCGAAGTACCCCGACTTCCCGGGCAGCACGCTGCTGCCCGACCACGGCGACGGCAGCTGATGGCAGTACATCCTCAGTGCCGTGATCGGCAGCGTCGTGGTCGCCTCTCTGGTCTTCGGCGTTACCTGGCTCATCGGCAGAGGTGTGTGGCGGCGAGCGCGAGACGGAGGACCTCGATACCCCCGCCGGTTGCCGCCCCGGCGGCGACGGCAGCACCGCAGCCATGACCGCACGGGCCCAGTCTGGGCTTCCCCCTGAGGTGTGGACACCCTGAGACTGGATGTTGGTCCATTTGGCTGCCGGTTCACCCGTCGCCGCTGTCGTCGGGCGACAGGGAGTTGTCGTGCTGCCCGGTCGTCGTGTCGCGGGTGACAGCGCAGCGGCGCTGCGTCTGACGCCCCGCGCCGGAGTTCTGTCGTGTTGGTCGATGGGGTGTCACGGTTGCCGGTCGGGACGGTCGAAAATCATGAGTGTGGTGCCAGGGGCCTGCCGCGGGGTGTCGGTGGTGTCGTCGCGGTTTGGCGCCGCCGTGTCGTGGGCTGTGGTGTAGGTGAAGGTGTCCGGGCCACCCTCGGCGTCCAGCGCGACGATGTCGTGCACGTGCCGCAGACCTGCGGCCTGTGCTGCAGTCAGCAGGTCGTGCTTGTGCTGGACGTAGCTGGCGCCGGCGGCCGCCGCCGTGGCGGCGGTGACGACGACGATCGTGCTGCCATCGTCGGCCAGGTGCTGCCGGCAGGTGCTGAGCAGCCGGTTGGCCTCCTCCGCTGGGGTCGTCTCGGCCGGGCGGGGCCAGCGCAGCACCATCAACGCGGCAGCTCCGGGTGGGGTGGACGCGGTGACCAGCTCGGCCGGGTCGGCCAACGCGAGGTAGGTGCGGCCGGTGGCTTCGGCCGTGTGCCGCAGGTGCTCATCAGCGTCGAAGTCGACGACCGTGCGGTGCATGTCGCTGTAGAGCGCGACAAGGTGGCGCGCCAGCCGCGACGTCATTGGGCTGTTTGCCGCGTCCAGCGTCACTGCGGCGTTCGTGTCGTCGCCGATGCGCCAGACAATGATGGCTGCCTTGTCGCGAGCGCCGACACGCCTGTCGCGGGTGACAGCGATGCCGGGCGCCGTGTCAGGGCTGGTGGTGACGGGCGACAGGTTTGGGTCGTGGGCGGTCATAGGCGAGTTGCCCCCGCGCCGACCGGCCGTGTTCGCATCTCACGAAAGGCGCCGCGTTGGGTGCATCCGCGGCGTCCCGCTGTCGCCCGTAGTCAACGGCCACCCATCACGTCGCTCGCTGTTGGCCGCCCTGCCCGACAACGTCGCCGTGCCGACCCAACACGCGAACAGACCGGGCCGCCTGCACCGAACAGCTCGCCGAGCGCAGCCAAACAGTTCCGGCCCTGGTGTGTTGGGCGGAAGTGCCGCGCCGGGGTGCATACCTCATCGACCTGGGTGCTGGCCAACAGCGCCCAACGGCACGTCGACCTGCATGGTTGGCTTGCCGTCGCGGGCGCAGGTGCGTGGGGTTGGCTCGGCTGTTGGCGTTGGGTGTCGATGGCCAGGCCTGACGCGGGTCGCTGGACATCTGATCGCCCGGGCAGTGTTGGGTTGAGCTGCCTGAATAGCGGTCCACGCGCCGGATTGGTTTGGCGCACCGCGTGGTCAGGAGTTCTCCAATGGCTACCCCTTCATCGTGGCCGACGACGCCGCTGGACGCGGCGGAGAAGGCGTTTCTCATGCTGGCCGAAGCGCCCAGCCATGTGCCGTTCGACGCTCGCGGTTTCGACGGCCTGCCGGACCGCGTCCTGCCGCTGGACCAGCTGCGCAGGTTGCTGCTCGCGTCGGGTACGGGCCGTGCGGTCCGGGATGCGGTGTGGCGGGAGCTGGTCGTGCGCGCCCGCCGGGATGGGCCGGTATGGCGGGTCGCCGCGGTCGGGATGGCGATGCCGGGCCTGCGCCGGCAGGCCGGCCTGCTCGCGGCTGGCTGGCACGGCGACACCCACGACTTGGACGCCGAGTTGCTTGTCGGGTTCATGGAGCGGCTGGCGAGCGTCGATGTTGACGAGCCGCGGATCTGCGGTCGGCTCGTCGACGCCGGTGTCCGCGCCGCGCGGAAGATCCGCGTCGCCGAGTCCGACGCCGTGCTGATCCGCAGCGGCACGCCCGGCTCGTTGCTGCCGATCCGGCCGTGGGACCACCCCGATTTGGTGCTGGCCCGTGCCGTGGCGACGGCGGTCATCGACCGCGACGAGGCCCGGCTGATCGCCGGGACACGTCTGGACCACGAGACCCTCGCTCGCGTCGCCGGCGAGCTCGGCATCTCGCCGCAGACCGCGTCGGACTGGCGGGCGCGGGCCGAACGGCGTCTCCAGCAAGCGATCGCAGGGGGCGAGCTGTCGTTCGTGCCGCTGCGCTCGCGCCGGCACCGCGGCCGCGGGCGCCGTGTTGGGTCGCTGTTGGGCGCCCGGGCTGTCGCAGCGGCCGTGTCGGCCAGCCAACAGCAGGCCTTGGTGGGCAAGACATCGGACCGTATGGCGGCCGGTGTCCGCGCCCCGGGGATCGTGGCGGCGCCGGCCTGACCGGACGTGTTCGCAACCGATCCCTCACGGCTGAAAGGAGCCCCGCTCCCACGGCCCCGTCCCGGTTCCCGGTGGCGCATCTCAACTCCTGCGATCGCCCCGCTTGGGGCGGGAGGTGCGCCATGTTGCGACGCAACATTTCCCGTCTGGTTCTCGTCCTCACGGCCACCGCCTCGGCGGTGGCCGTGGCCGTTCCGGCGTACGCGGCCCCTGCGCCGGACGCGCCGGGCGCTCACGACTTGCCCACGATCATCTCCAACATCACGGCGTGGGTCGCTGGCCTGCTGATCGGCGTCGCCACCCTGTTCCTCACCATCGGCGGCCTGCGGTACCTGGCGGCCGGTGGCGATCCGAGCGAGGTGGACAAGGCCAAGTCCGCGGTGAAGTCCGCGCTCATGGGGTACGCCTTGGCGGTCCTCGCGCCGATCCTGCTCGCCGTCGTCAAGGGCTGGATCGGGGGCTGACGATGAGCTGGGCCACCGACGGCCTCATCGAAGGCATCATCAACAAGCTCGCCGAATGGGTCATTGGCGGCCTGAACATCCTGTGGAACCTGCTGGCGGCAACGGCGTTCGTCTCCCCGGACGTGACGACGCTGCCACAGGTCAAGGCCATCTCCAGCACCTCGCTGACCATCGTCAACACCGCGTACGTGCTGGCCGTGCTGTGGATGGCCGTGCTGGTGATGGGCCGCGGCACCATCCAGAGCCGCTACGGGCCGGGCGAGCTGATCCCGCGGCTGGTGATCGGTCTGCTCGGTGCGAACGGCGCGATGCCGCTGTGCTCGCAGCTCATCGGCTTGGCCAACGGCCTGACCAGGGCGCTGACCTCCCAGGACATCACCTCGTCCGGGTCGATGCAGCAGGTGCGGACGATCGTCGTCGGCAGCCTGTCCAACCAGACCGGCGTGAGCGCATCGGGCTTCCTGATGCTGCTGATCGGGCTGATCATCGCCGTGATGGTCGGCATGCTGATGATTCAGTGGATCGCCCGGCTGGGCGTGCTGCTCGTCGCCGTCGGTGTCGCCCCGCTCGCGCTGGCGTTGCACGGGACGCCACAGACCGAATCCGCCGCGAAGCTGTGGTGGCGCATCATGCTCGGCACGCTGGGCACCGTCGTGATCCAGGCGGTCGCGTTGCACACGACCCTGGTGGTGTTCCTCAACCCGCAGGCCAACCTGCCCGCGCTGGGTCTGCCCGGCGACTCGGGCGTGGTGATGAACCTGCTGATCGTGCTGTGCCTGCTGTGGGCCATCCTCAAGATCCCGGGCATGATGCGCCGGTACGTCACGAAGTCCTCGCCCAGCCAGGCCGGGACGTTCCTGCGGGTTGTGCTCATCCAGCACCTGACCCGGGGCCTGCGCCGCGTCGTCGGTGATGGCCGTACGGCGCGCGGCACGGGCGTGGTCCGCCGCCGCGGTCGCGGCGGCCCGGGCGCGGTCCGTGGCGGCGACCCGCCGTGGCCAACCCGCACGCCCCGCGGCGGTGGCGCCCGCCCGCTACCGCAACCGACCACTGCAGCGCCGGGGCGAGTGCCGTCACGGCCGCCGGCCGGCGCCGGGCCTGGTGTGGTCGGCACCGCCTACCCGACTGGGCGGCCGGTCCGCCCCTACACCGCCGACGAGCTCGCCGACGGCGTCGACGTCTACACCCGCCGCGCCAGAAGCCGCGGCGCCGTTCCACGCACCGGAAGGACCCGTCCGTGAGCCGCGATACCACACCGATTGCGTCGCCGTCCGCCGCTGCCAACCGCACGGTCGTGGCGGTGGCCTGGCCAACTGGCCGGCCGATCTACGCCTACACCGTCGACGAGCTCGCCGAGGGCGTCGACCTGTACACCCGATGGTTGAAGGCTGCCACGCCGACGGTGGGTGGCACGGATGCGCGCTGAGGACGACGCCACCCCGCGCGCTCGAATCCCGGCCGACGTCGACCAACCAGACAAGATCGTCTACGGGTTGACGGCGCGGCAGCTGGCGATCCTCGCGGCCGCTGCCGCGGTCGCCTACGGCCTGGTCAAGGGCTTCGGGCAGGTCCTGCCACAGCCGATCCTGATCGCGATCCTGGTCCCGGTCGGCGGCGCGGCGATCGTGCTCGCGCTGGGCCGCCGCGACGGGTTGAGCCTGGACCGGTGGCTGCTGTCGGCGATCCGGCAGACCCGGGCGCCGAAGCACCACGCCGCCGCGGCCGCCGAAGCGGTGCCCGGCTGGGCGCCCGGGCCGGGGATGGCGGTGCCGCACCTGCGGCTGCCCGCACGGGCCATCTCGCCGGCCGGCGTCATCGACACCGGCGACCAGGCCGTGGCCTTGGTGGCTGCGACGACGGTCAACCTGGACCTGCGCTCCAACGACGAGCAACTGGCGCTGATCGGCGCCTACGGCCGCTGGCTCAACGGCCTGTCCGGGCCGGTGCAGCTGGTCATCTCCGCCCAGCGGGTGGACCTGTCCAGCCACGCCCAGCGCGTCGCCGACATCGCCGCCACCATCCCCAACCAGGCCCTGGCCGGCGCCGCGTACGACTACGCGGCGTTTCTCGACCAGCTGGCCGAGCACCGCGACCCGCTGTGGCGCACCGTCACGGTCGCGGTCACCGCCAACACCGACAAGGGCCGCGGTGCCGAGGTCCTGCGCCGCGCCGACCAGGCCGCCGCAGCCCTGGCGGCACTCGGCGCGCAGACCGCTGTCCTCGACGGCGCGGCCGCCACCGCGGCGCTCACCTGCGCCACCGACCCGTACGCCCCGGTCGACGTCACCTGGCCCCGGGCTCGCCCGGGCGCGGCGGTGACCGGACAAGGAGACCTCACGTGAAATGGCTGTCCCGCACGCGAAACGCCTCCGGCGACAACGTTGAGAGCGCGGCCGAGCAGGCCGGGCTTGCGTCCGTTCTGGGCCCGGCCGGCGTCGTCAACATGCCCCGCTTCCTGCAGCTCGGCGACGGCTACGCCGCGGTGCTGATTGTGACCGGCTACCCGGCCGAAGTCGGCGCCGCCTGGCTCGATCCGCTGCTGGGCTGGCCCGGCCGCCTCGACGTCGTGGTCTACATCGATCCGCTCACCCCGCAGGTCGCCGCCGGCCGGCTGCGTAAGCAGCGCGGCCGGCTGGAGTCCAACCGGCGCGCCGATACCGAGCAGGGTCGGCTGCTCGACCCGGCCGCCGAGGCGGCGGCCGACGATGCTGCGGAGCTCGCCGACCGCATCGCCCGCGGCCACAGCAAGCTGTTCCGCGTCGGCCTGTACCTGTGTGTGCATGCGGCGAGCGTGGAGGAGCTGCAGGAGTCCGTCGCGCACGTCCGGGCTGTGGCTGCCTCGGTGCTGCTGGACACCCAGCCGGCCACCTGGCGGCAGCTGCAGGGCTGGATCTCCACCCTGCCCCTGGCTACCGACAACCTTGGCATGCGCCGGGTGATGGACACCGAGGCCATCGCCACCATGTTCCCCCTGGCCTCCCCGGACCTGCCCGCGCCGCTGCCCGGGGAACCTGCCCCGGCCGGCGGCATGCTCTACGGCCTCAACCCCGACTCGGCCGGGATCGTCTGGTGGGACCGCTGGAACCAGCACAACGCCAACTCGGTCGTGCTCGCCCGCAGCGGCGCCGGCAAGAGCTACTTCGTCAAACTGGAGGTTCTGCGGTCCCTGGCCGACGGGGTGCACGTGTCCGTCATCGACCCCGACGACGAGTACCACCGGCTGGCCGCCGCCGTCGGCGGCATCACCATCCACCTCGGCGCCGGCGGTGTCCGCCTCAACCCCCTGGACGTCCCGGCCGGCGACCGCCGCCGTGATGCCCGGACCCGGCGGGCGCTGTTCCTGCACACCCTCGTCTCGGTGCTGCTGGGCGAGCAGCCGCCGCCAGGCGAACGCGCCGCCCTGGACAAGGCGATCATCGCCGCGTACACCGCGGCCGGGATCTCCAACGACCCCGACACCTGGCAGCGGCAGGCGCCGCTGCTGCGTGACGTCTCCGCCGCGCTGACCGCCGACGGCACCGACGCGGCGGTCACCCTCGCCGCTCGGCTCACCCCGTGGGTGTCGGGCAGCTTCAAGGACCTCTTCGACGGCCCGACCACGACCGTCCCCAATGGACAGCTGGTGGTGTGGTCCACCCGGCAGCTCGCCGACGAGCTGCGCGCCCCAGGCATGCTGCTGGCGCTCGACGCGATCTGGCGCGAGGTGGACGTGCCGCCGGCGAAGTCGAGGCGGCCGCCCCGCCGCCTGGTCATCGTCGATGAGGCGTGGGTCCTGCTCAAGGACGGCGAGGGCGCGAAGTTCCTGTACCGGCTGAGCAAAAGCGCCCGCAAACGCCGCGCCGGCCTCGGCGTCATCACCCAGGACGTCGGTGACCTGCTCGGCTGCGACCTCGGCCAGGCCGTGATCGCCAACGCGGCCACCCAGGTGCTGCTGCGCCAGGCCGCGCAGTCGGTCGACGCCGTCGCCGGCAGTTTCGGCCTGACCGCTGGCGAGGCACGGCTGCTGCTGTCGGCTCGCCGCGGCGAAGGCCTGCTGATCTCCGGCACCCATCGGGTGGCGTTTCAGGCCGTGGCCTCCAAGCAGGAGCACCGCCTCTGCATCGGCGACCTGGAAGTCGACGAGGAGTAGGCCACCACCCCGCACGCCTGCGCGGGGTCCCCACCCCCCAATGGCTGGCCCCGGGCGCACCTCCCCCGGGGCCAGCCCCTTGTTCGTCTCGGAAGGGCTCACCGCATGATCAGGCCCGCCGCCTTCCTTGCCCCACCACCGTCACCTGCTCCCACACCCACCCCACCACCGGCGCCGGGATTCACCCCACCCGGCCCGTCACAGTGGGTCCAGCACACAGCGACCGCCGTCGGCAGCTGGTGCGCGCATCGCCCGTGGCTCCTTGCCGTCCTCGTCGTGCTGCTCGCGGCCGGGGACGCCACCCGCAGGATCTTCGCCGCCCGCCACCAAGCCCGCCTGCAGGAGCAGGCGCGGCTGATCCTCATCAGCCCGCCGCCGCAGGTCGAACCCTCCGGTGCAGGCGTGCTGTGGGCCACCCTCGCCGAAATCCTGCGGCGCCGGCTGCGCGGCGGGCGCGCCCACCTGGCCGTGGAATACCGGTGGTCGGGCCGGCAGCTGCAGATCGGCATCTGGCTGCCCGGCACCATCCCCGCCGGGCCGGTCCTGGCCGCGATCCGCGGCGCCTGGCCGGGCGCCGCGACCGAGGACACCGACGCCACCGCGCCGCTGCCGCTGGCGGCGATCAGCGAAGGGGGCGCCCTGGCCCCGGCGCTGCCTGCGTGGTTCCCCCTCGAGACCGGCCACGACGCCGACCCCTTGCGCACCCTGATCCAGGCCGCCGTCCCGCTTCGCCACGACGAGACCGCCTGCGTGCAGGTCCTGGCCCGGCCCGCCACCAACCGGCACATCCGCCGGCTGCGCGCCGGGGTGCAGGCCCTGCGGACCGGGACACCGCCCCGCGACCTGCTCGACCCGGCCGCCTGGCTGCGCGGCGCCCTGGACGTCCTGCAGGCGTTCGGCACCGGCCGCCGCCCGAGTCACACCAGGGCGCCCAGCCGGTACCCGGCGTACCAGCCCGGCGCCGACCCGCAGCGCGACCGCGACGCCCGCGCGGCCGTCGACAAGCTCGCCGGGGCACCGCTGTGGGAGGTCGCCATCCGCTACGCCGTCGCCCACACCGGCCGCGGCGGCACCCCGCAAACCCGCCAGCCGCGGCTCGCCGCCCTCGCCGACGGCCTCGCCGCAGCGTTCGGCGTCTACACCAGCCGCAACCGGTTCCGCCGCCTGCGGCTCAAACACCCCGCCACGGCGCTGGCCACCCGGGTGCTGCACCGCGGGTTCCTGCTCAGCAGCGCCGAGCTGGCATCGGTCGCGGGACTGCCCACCGACATCGCCGTCCCCGGTCTGGACCGCGCCCGCGCCAGGCCGGTGCCCGCCCCGATCGCGGTCGCCGCCGGCGGCCGCGCAACCAAAGTCCTCGGCGTCTCCCAGGTCGGCGGGCACAAGGTCGCGCTCAAGGCCGCCGACGCCCGCCAGCACGTCCACGTGCTCGGCTCCACCGGCTCCGGCAAGTCCACGCTGCTACTGAACATGGTCCTGGAGGATGTCCACGCCCGGCGCGGGGTCATCGTCATCGACCCCAAAGGCGACCTCGTCACCGACATCCTGGACCGGCTCCCGGCGAAGGTCGCCGACAAGCGGCTGTTCCTCATCGACCCCGACCAGCCCGCCGGCGCCACCCTCAACCCCCTCGCCGGCAGCGACCACGACCTCGTCGTCGACCACGTCGTGTCCATCTTCGGCAAGATCTTCCAGAAGCACTGGGGCCCGCGCATCGACGACACGCTGCGCATGGCGTGCCTGACCCTGCTACGCAAGGCCAACGCCACCCTGACCCTGGTCCCGTCGCTGTTGCAGGACAAGCAGTTCCGCGCCGCATTCACCGCCGACCTCGACGATCCGGAAGGGCTGCTGGGGTTCTGGCAATGGTTCGAGAGCACTCCCCCGCCGGTGCGCTCCCAGGTCATCGGTCCGGTCCTGGCCCGGCTGCGCAGCTTCCTCACCCGCCCGTTCGTCGGCCAGACCATCGGCGCGCCCCGCTCGACGGTCGACATGCGCCGTGTCCTCGACGGCGGCATCCTGCTCGCCCGGCTGCCCAAAGGCCAGATCGGCGAGGAGACGTCGCGGCTGATGGGGTCGTTCATCCTCGCCTCGGCCTGGCAGGCGGCCACCGCCCGCACCCGCCTCGCCGAGGACGCCCGCCGCGACGCAGTGGCCTACATCGACGAATCCCACAACTTCCTGAACCTGCCCGGCAGCGTCGGCGACATGCTCGCCGAAGCCCGCGGCTACCGACTCGGGCTCGTGCTCGCGCATCAAAACCTCACCCAGATGCCGCGGGAGACGCAGCTGGCCCTCAGCGCCAACGCCCGCAACAAAATCTACTTCAGCTGTGCGCCGGAGGACGCCCACCAGCTCGCCCGGCACACCATGCCCGAGCTCGCCGAACACGACCTGTCGCACCTCGACGCGTTCCAGGCCGCGTGCCGGCTCGTCGTCGACGGCCGCGAGACACCAGCATTCACGCTGCTGACCCAACCGGCCAAACCGGTCGTCGGGGAGAGCACCGCGGCCCGCCAGGCCGCCCTGGCCAACGTCGCCCGGCCAGCCAACAACCCGGCCGCGGTCGCCCGGCTGGCCGGCGTCAAACCCCCCGGCCACCACCCCAGCCAACCAGGCCCGACCGCCGCACCCGACAGCGCCGCGTGACCCCACCAGGCACGCGGCGCTTGCCGTTGCCGGCCCCGACACCGGGAGCACACCTGTGAGCACGCCCAACACCACGGCACCCGACCCGACCCACCGGCGGCGGCTGGCCGACCAGATCGCCAACCAGCTCTACACCGCGCGGCTGCTCGGCGGCCCGGTCCGCAACATCCACCGCCACCCCGCCTACCTCAACCTGCGCCCGCAGCTACACGAGCTCCTCACCGCCGCGCCGCACGTCGCCGCCAGCCGAGACCCCGACCTCGTCCGGGTCGCGTACACCGCCAGCGGAGCCTTGGCCGTCATCCGCCTGCACGGCCCGACCTGGAGCCTGATCCTGTCGTCCGGCCGGCCGCTGCCCGACTGGCTCCTCGCCGTCCACGACGCCTACCCGCTGCGGCCCCGCCAGCACCGCCCGGGCCACCTGCAGGCCCTCGACCTGAGCGCCGACACCCTCTCGCAGTCCGACCTGCGGCGCATGTGCCGGCGCATCCACACCGCGCTGCCGCCCGCCCCGGGCTGACCAGCACCACACGGCAGCCCTGCACTTGCCGCGCACGATCCCTCGCCCCTTCACACATCAGGGGACTCCCATGCCCGAAACCGCTGTCACACCACCGTTTCCGCGGCCCGGATGGCTGCTCACGCAGAACCGCGAGATGAAGGCCATCGGCGTGTGGAACTGGACCCTGCCCGCCTGGGCGGGCCGGCTGTCCGACGGACGCACCTACAACACCTGCCCGTCCGCCGGGATCTGCCGGCACGTCTGCTACGCCCGCAACGGCACCTACCTGTGGCCCACCGCGCGCCGCCGCCACCACGCCAACCTCGCGTTCGTCCTCGACGACCTGGCCGGGTGGGAGGACGCCATGACGGCCGAGCTCGGCGCCCGCCGCTACCACAGCGCGTGGATCAGGGTGCACGACTCCGGCGACTTCTTCACCGACGACTACCTGCGGGCATGGCTGCGCATCTGCCGGGCCCGGCCCGGCCACACGTTCTACGCCTACACCAAAGAAGTCACGCGCTTCCGGCGGCTGGTCGAACCCAACCCGCCACCGAACCTCCGGTGGGTCTACTCCTACGGCGGCACGCAGGACCACCTACTCGACCCCGCCGTCGACCGGGTCGCCGACGTATTCCCCGACGAAGCCGCGATCGCCGCGGCCGGCTGGTCCTCCCAGGAAGCCTCCGACCTCCTCGCGGTCATCGGCCCGCGGCTGGTCGGCATTCCCGCCAACCGCATCCCCAGATACCTGCGCACCCTCGCCGGGCGGCGGTTCAGCCACTGGCAGGCCGACGAGGACACCCACCGCCACGCACATCCCGCGCGAGGCGCAGCTCCTGCCGGCACGGCGAAGCGCGCTGCAACCGCCACGGGAGAAACGGGCGCAGCGCGCTGAACCTCACCGCACGCCGCACCAAAGACGCCCCTCACCACCGCTGCGTCGATCAGGCGGACCGCCGGCCTCGCCCCGGTCACCGGGCCGGCCGGCACCCCGGCCGGCATCCCACACCGCCCGGCCGGCCCCAGGCCAACCCAGACCACCCAACACCGCAGCTAGGAGCCCACATGCCCGGCACCGACCCGACCCGACACTTCCCTGCAGGGGAAGTCTCCCGACCGGGGAACCACCGCACTCACCAGCCCCGTACCACCGACGCCGGCCCGCCCACGCACGGCTCGACCCTCATCCAGATCTCCCACCGGCTCCGCCCCCGCGACTACGCCATCGCCGCCCTCCTGCACGAGCACACCATGCTCACCACCGACCAGCTCACCGCCATCCTCTTCACCAACCCGATCACCTGCCGGCACCGCCTGGGCATCCTTCGCTCCATCGGGTTCGTCGACCGGTTCATCCGCCGCAACCAGCCCGGGACGCCGAACGTCGTGTGCTGGGTCGCCGGGCCGCTCTCCTCCCGCATGACCGCCCTGGCGGCCGGGGAATCCCCACCCACCCCGAAAGCACTGCGGGAGCGCCAGGACCGCATCTACGCCAGCCCGACCCTGGACCACCTCATCGCGGTCAACTGGGTCGGCACCCGGCTGCTGGCCCGCAGCCGCGCCGACCGGACCACGTCGCTGCTGCGCTGGTGGTCCGAACGCACCACAGCCAACAGATTCGGCCAACGCATCCACCCCGACGGGCACGGCATCTGGGCGGCCGGCGACCGGCAGGTCGGGTTCTTCCTCGAGCTGGACCGGGGCACCGAACCGATCGGCAAGGTCGCCGACAAGCTCACCTCGCACCGGCGGCTGACCGCCGAGGGCGGCCCCACCTACCCGATCCTGTTCGCCCTGCCCAGCCGGACCCGCGAGCAGCACCTGCACCGGCGCCTGGCCGAACGTCCCGAACCCACCCTCGTCGTCGCGACCACCTCCCCGGAGTCCGGCACCGACCCCGCCGACCCGGTCTGGCGGCTGGCCGGCAACGGCCGCCACCGGCTGGCCCTCGCCGACCTGCCTGCCAGCCACGGCCAGCCCGGCCCCCTCAACCCCGGCCCGCCGACCGCGGCGGAGCACCCGCTGCGCCACACGCGTTAGCACGGCAGCCGGTCCAACCGGGGCCCGGCTACCGGCGATCCCGATGGGCTGCGTTGCGGGCTATCGGCGGGTGATCGCCAAACCCCGGACCACTCTGGTACGCCAGCCGTCGCCTCGGCAGGGCGCGATCGCTGGTCGTCGGGATCGGCATCGTTGGCGATGGCCATCGCGTGGCAGCTGTCGTACAGCTCGGCCTCGCTGCCGGCGCCCACGTGCAGGTGGGCGAGCATGCGCACGCTCGGATCGAGCTTCACGATGATCGGCAGGGGCAACACGTCTGGGGTTTGAACCGTATCCTCTCTCGCTGTGGCGGTCAGGGGCGGTGTCGTTGCGGGTCTGGCGCTGTTCGTGCTGACCGGATGCGGAGCTGCCGACGAGACGGAACCGGTCCCGACGTCGGTGCCGAGGCTTCCGAGCCGGGCGTCGACGCCGCTCGTGGTCGTCGCGTCGGCGAGCGCGAGTGCCAGCCCCACGCTGGCGGTCGGCGCGAGGGCGACCGTGCGGGCGATAGGGGTCGAACCCGTGGTCGTCAGGCCGTTCGCGTGCACGCCGCCGGCGCCGGAGCGGCCCGAGGTCACCGTCGAGGTCGCGCCGGTCGGGCCGGGGACGGCGGCGCTGACCGTGCAGCTGGAGTACGCCGCCGACACGGAAAGCGACCGCTACCACGGCACCGCGCGCATGCTGTTCGACGCCGGGCGGAAGGTGTTCACCTACCGATTGCCCGCGATCAGCCGGGCGAACCTGTCACCTCGGACCACGATCGTCGAGTTCGACGTGCGCGTGGAATGGCACGTGGGCCCGGGCGAGCCAGCGCCACCCGGACCGCTCTTCGGAATCATCCAGGTCGTCGAGAACTGCCCGAACCCGCAGCCGTGAACGGCGAACGATGCCCCTGTGCAGAACCTCATCGATGCTCGGCTCGCCGCACATCGTCGGCTATGGCTACGTGCGGCTATCGTCGTCCGCAATACTGATACCGCGCCCGCGCCGCGACCGCCGCCTCCTCATGGAACGGGCCCGCCGCCGGATGGACGACCAGGTCACGCGCGCCGCGTAGCCGCCCGTCAGACGGTGAGGCAGTCCGGCACCGGCAGGTCCAGCACCTCGAGCAGCCCGGCGAGCTTGTGGTCCAGCTCGACGCCGACGGCGGCGATGTCCATGCGCCCGAACGACGAGAACTGCCGGCTGGGCTGATCGGTCGAGAACAGCGTCGGCCCGCCGGGCGCCTGCGAGATGACCGTGCGCAACGGGGCGTACAGCATCACGGCCGGATCGTGCCGGAACATCTTCTCGGCGATCGTATGGTTGCCCATGAGGTACGCGGCGCAGTGCGCGTCGTCCCCGGCGAGTCCCATGACGGGGTCGAGGTCGGTCTTCCAATAGATCATGAACCCGTGCTCGGCGACCTCGTCGATGAGGTCGAGCATGGCCGGCCACTCGGCGTGCTCAGCCACGAGCCGGTCGACGCGGTCGGCCGGATAGGCGGGCACGGCGGCCTCGTAGCGGGCAACCGCGTGCTCGAACGGTGCGTCGACCTCGACGACCAGGCGGCGCGAGGCCCAGTCGACCTGCATGCTTCGCGCTTCATCCGTCTCCACCGCAGCGCTCTACCCGGGCGTCGTCCCACCAACCTCGGCGCTTGCTGCACAAATTCGTGACGCAAGTTGGCGAGTTGTACGCGTCTGGCCATAGCTGTCTCGGCGGGGCCTCACATGTGCGCGATACGTGTTGCCTGGCGGCACGGCCGCAGCCTGGCCAGGTCGTAGGTCGTCCCGGCGGAAGCGTTGGGACGCCTCGGCGGAAATGCCCCGATCGGCGCGTCCCGCCACTGGCAGCGTGGACTGGCCGGTGTTGGAACCGGTTGGACCTGCCGCACCGACGCTGGCCCTGCTGCCCGTATGACACGGTGCCGCTCTTTCGCCACGCCTCGCTGGCGCGGGAGCCCTGTACCGCGTCGCCTCGGTGGCGATACCCCTCTCTCTCCGCTGGCCATCGCGGCCGCCGGTGACCTGCCCATCGACTGGACGGGTTGTTCCGGGCTTATCTGGACAATCTCAGAGCCTGGTGGTGGACATCACACTGGTGACCGTGACGGCGCGATCGCTGACCCGCGTCATTCCGTTAACTCGGCGCCGTATCCATGGCGCATTTGGAACTTCATCGGATCCGTCCCGGTCGCCGTCACGTGTGCGATCAGAGCAGACTTCAGCGACTCCGGAATGTCGGTGTGCGGAGAAGTAGTCCATGCAAAGGACGTGAACAGCTCTGCGGCGCCATCGAGCTCGCTTGGTGTCAATGGCGCGCGCGTCAAGACGTCGAGGATCAGTTCAGTTGGCTCGGCCAGCACCATGCGTTGAGGCGCGAGTTCGTACCACGGTGTTCCGCCCATCGTGGTCGTGTGGCGCGCTGGGAAGCCCGCCCATGCCACGAGCATCAAGATTCGCTTCATGGGGTCGGGGTATCGCTGGGCTACGAGCTCGGCAAGCCTGTCCTCCGCGTCCGTCTCGCGGTGCGATGCGGCCTCGGCGGGCTGGGCGAGATCCGATGGCGCTGCCTTGACCCACTCTCCGCGACGCGCCTCTTCTTCCGTCGCTTGTTGGGCCAGCATCTGCTGGACCTCTCGCGACCTGGTCAAACCTCGCTCAGCCAGCCAGTCGGTGAGCGCTGGGCCGTCGCGCAGGTCCGCGTCGCAGTTGCCGAGGCCCCTGATGCCGGTCTGGTGGTGCAGAGACCACTGGGCGATCTCGCGGCCGGTGGTGTCGAACACGAGGATCGTCGGCCAGCCACGGCACCGGCAGCGATCTCCGGTGCCGCCGTCCACGACAGCCAGCAGCCGGACCAGTTCGGTCATCGCCTGCCCGGACACCACAGTGCGACGCGCGTCGGCTCGGTCAAGATCGTCGACTGAGGCTTCGATGATCAGCACTTCAGCGGCCTTGGCCAGCACGCGTTCCACCACCGCAGTGCTGGGAGCCTCGTCAGCGCTGTCGGTTGTTGGCGCGTTCGTCACGGCGGGAGCGTACCGCCCGTTCGACAGCGCAGCCCCCAAAGGCCGATCCTCCCGGTCGAGTGCGGGCCCGCCGTCGCTCATTCAGCGGACACTCGGTGACTCGAGACCAAGTTCGTTAAGGAGGCCTCGGATGCGGTCGGCGGTGCAGCGGTGTCGCTCGACCTCGCGGGCCCAACCGCGTTCGGTGGCGTCGGCGATGAGCTGTTCCTCCGTGCGTAGCCGTTCTTCCGGCGCGGGATGTACTGGGGCGTGGTGACGAACTTGGGGCAGGTCAGGTAGATGTCGCACTCGCAGGGGTCTTCTTGGGCAGACGCAGGCAGCGGCCGAGTTCGAGTTCGGTCTTGTAGAAGTTGGTCTGCAGCCAGTCCAGGGCGGACTGGTCCAGTTCGCCGCGGCGCAGGGTGTTCGCGAGGGGGGCCGGCGATGGTGGCGCCAGGTTGCAGGACGGCCCGGTAGTCGGCCAGCACGACGGGGTCGGAGATCTGCTCTGGCGACGTCAGATATTCCAACTGTCTGAATGCCTTCCCGTCTCGGCTCGGTGTGGCTCAGCCGTGCTGGGTGATGAGATCACGAAGTTCGGCGAGGTGGGTGTCGAGGGCGGGGTCGGGTGTGTTGGTCCAGGGGCCGTCGAGGTCGGGGCGGTGGTTGACGACGTGGACGGTGAAGGCCGCGATCTGGTCGCGTGCGTTCTCGGCCCAGCTGGCGTCTTCGCCGACCGCGATGCGGGCGGCGTAGCAGAGGTCGATGCGTTCGTGCAGCCATGGCGGGGCGAGTTCGGCGCGCTGGGTTGCGCTGGCCGTGTCGGCGGCGGCCAGGGCGGCGATCCGGGCGGCGAGGGCTGGTTGGCCGTGGCGTTCTGCCATGCGTTCGAAGCGGGTCCATTCACGGCCCATGGAGCCGAGTCGTTCGCCCCATTGCTCGATGAGGACCATGCGCAGCGCGCGGGCGGAGACGCGCAGCAGGTGGGTGGCCTTGGTGGGGTCGTCGGTCTGGGTCTGGGTTGCTTCGGCGAGAGCGTCGGTGGCCTGTTGGCGCCAGGTGTTGATGCGGGTGGCGACGACGGTCGGGTGGAAGCGGGCCTCGGCTATCCAGGCGGTGAAGGCGGCGCCGAGTTCGTCGTCGGGATCGGCGGCGTGCCCGCCGTATGCCTTGTCGATTCCGTGGAACCAGCGTGGGTCGGCGATGCGGGTGGCGGCGTGGTCTGGTCCGGCCGCGATTGCCTCGCGGATCTCGGTGGTGGTGAAGGCGAGCCAGCCGATGTCGAGGGTTTGGGCGCGGCCGGAGGCGGCCCACCAGTCGACGAGTTCGGCTCGGCGTTTGTCGAGCTGGGTTGCGGACTCGGCGGGGTCGGCGGAGGCGTAGATGGGCAGCAGGTCGATGTCAGACATGGGCCAGGGTGCGCCGCGTCCGACGCTGCCGGCGACGATGAGTCCGTGCAGGCCGGGGGTTTGCCCGAGCACGTTGACGGCTTCGTGGAGTCGCTGCTCGAGCAGCTGCTTCCACCGGTCAGTGGGCTTCATCGGCGATGTTTTTCCTATCGGTTGGGGTGGCGGCTGACGTCGGCGGCGTAGTCGGTCCAGTCGCCGGTGCTGGCGCGTTGGTGTTGGGCGAGTAGTCCCGTACCACCAACAGCCGCAGAACCCCGCTACGTCGGTCACCGGCACGCCGGCCGTGTCCACCAGTTCCACGCCCGGTCGCCCCGGACCCGCACCAACGATCTTGCGGACCTTCACGCGGCCAACGTAAAGGATCAACGCCGCAGCTCACGAACCCGCGGCTCCATAATTGTCCAGATAAGAAGGTGGGCTGTGGACGGTGGCTGCGCCCAAGGGCTGTTGGCCTACACGGGCACCCAACAGCTGTTCGCCCGAGCCAACACGGGTTCACCGCTGATGCCTGGCCGACTCAATGTTGCTGCTCAGCCCGCCTTCGGCCGAGATCATCGGTGGGGTCGGCTGTTGGGTGCGCCCGATACGGTGAAGCCTTCTCATCGAGAACCCCCAATCAGCACCACCCATCGGGCCCGGCGCCCACGACCGCGGTAGCAACCGCCCACCCGCCATCGGCCGGTCGGCCTGCACTGCCCGTGACCTGCCCCCGCCCAACCGGACCACCACCGGCACCACCCCCGGCGCCCCACGGCGCATCTGCGCGCCCATCGGCGCGGTCGCATCGCGTCGTACCACCAGCGGCCACGCCACACGCGCACGCCATCCAACACCGGCCCCCGCGAGCCAGCGGTGCCGTGCGCCACTCCCCCATTCACTCTCCACATTGGAGGCCTCACCGTGCCCGACGTCCAGGTCGTGACCGTCTGCCTACCCAAGGCCACGCCCAGCGACCAGATCGCCACCGCCGCCGCGGCGCTGCTCGCCGCACACGGCATCACCGAAGCCGGCCCGGTCGCCCACTTCCTCACCTCCACACGACGGCGGAAGGCCAAGCTCGTCCAGCCCTGGGGCGGCACCGCTGCCGGCGGCCCGGTTCGGTTGCTGGACCTCGCGCGGATGCGCGCCGAGGTGTCCCAGCAGTATGGGGACCTCTGGCAGCTGTGGCGGCAGATCGTCGCCGGCAGCCCCGCGGCCCGGCCCTGGTGGCATTTCTACGACCGCTTCACGGTCAACCCTGACAGGTACACGTGGGATCACGCCCGGCACGGTTTCAACAGCCAGCCCCGCGTCGCCCGCATGGTGACCTACAACAGCCACCACAACCGGCTGTGCGATCTGCCGCTGGAGCACCTCGAAGCGTTCGAGGCCGGCCCTCAGGCCTACGCCACCTACGGCTGGCTGCAGGCCGTCCCCTGCGATCGGATGCTCACCCTCGACGGCCAGATCCTGGCCCCCACTGGCGTCCGCTACACCGAGCACCTGGAGTACCTGCGCCAGGCCAACGAGCACATCGCCCGTCTGGCCGGCGCGGATCTGCTGGTCGCCATCGCGACCCGATAGCACCCGCACCACCGCGCAGCCGGTCCTCCCACGGATGGCCGGCCTTCCGCCATGTCCTCAGCATCCCTGCACAAAGGAGCCTCATCATGTCCGACGACCGGCGAGCCGTTCCGGGCCGCCAGCCCATCTGCGCCAGCCTGTTGCTGATCGCTGCCGCCCTGCTGCTGCTCGTCCTTTCCCTGGTGGTGGTCGCCGACCACATTGCCCTGGCCGGCTTGGCCATCATGCTGGCCATGTACGTCCTGGTCGCCGCGGCCTTCCTCGCGCTGGCCGGGTTGGGCCGGGCGACATGGCACCTCCGCGACCTGCGACAGCACCTGGCCGAGGCGCTGACCGATCCGGTCACCGGCCTGCCGGTACGCCGCGTCGCGGAGACCGCCATCGCCGGCGCCGACCCCGACGTCGCGCTGAGCGTCGCGCTGGCAGACGTCGACGGGCTGCACGACATCAACCACGGCCCCGGCGGTCACGCGGCCGGCGACCGCTACCTGGCCGAGGTTGGCCGCCGGCTGCGCGCAGCGGCCAGCGGCGGCGATGTCGTGGCCCGGCTCGGCGGTGACGAGTTCGTCGTCATCACCCGCCGCACCCCGCAGCAGCTGGCCGGGAGCCTCACCGCGGCGTTCGCCGCGCCGGCAGCGGTGGCCGGGTTCGTCGGGCCGGTCGAGGTCAGTGTCGGCATCAGCCAGCTGCCCGGCGGCGACCCGCACCAGCTGCTCAGCTGCGCCAGCCTGGCCATGTTCACCGCCAAGGACCGCCGGACCGGCATCCAGGTCTACGACCCGGACCGCGACGGTCTGCCGCTGCCGCACGGCGTGCGCCCGGCCCACCGGCGCCGCGACCGGCGCACCGCCACGGAGACGGGCGGCGGACGCGAGGTGTTGTCGTTCAACGAGGCCGAGGCGGACGGGTCGGACGGCACCGGCCCAGACGGTGACCCGCTCGTCCCGTACACGATGGAGGAGCTGCCCCCGCCGTCGGCGTCGGCGCCGCGGGTGTTGACCGCGACGGTGGCCGAGGGGGCGTGCCTGCACGACTCCGACCTGGCGGCCATGGCCGGGCAGCCGATGGACGCCCTGGCGGACCGCGGCCCGGTCGCCGAAACGGTCGACGCCTTCGACGTCTACCGGGCCGAACCGGAGGTCATCTTCGAGGTTCCTCCGCTCGTCGGCGGGCAGCCGCCGCTGACGGTTGCCCTCGCCGCGCTCGGTGGCGGCACCGTCGGGCGGGCATATGCCGACACCGGCTGGATCTACGCCGTGTACCTGGACGGCATCCGTGTCGTGTCCGGCACTGACCTGCGCTCCGGCCGTGTGGCCCGCACTCACCGGCAGATGGCCGCGGTCCTGCTCGCCGCCTTGGCCGGCGGTGACGCCGCCGCACCGGGCCTAGCCGCGCAGGGCGAGCGGATGTCGTGGTGGGCCGGCGCCATTGAGGAGGGGCAGACGGGTGCGTGACGGCATGGCCGTCGCCGACGGGCGGCACCCCGGCTGGCGAGCCTGGCTCGTCGGCGACGGAGATGCCGGGCAGCCGTACGGTGATGCCCTTGCGCCCGCCCTGCTCGTTGACGGGCACGGTGCGAGTTGGGCGACGAGGCTGTGCCGGCTGCGCCACGCCGACCGGATTCTGGCCGCCTGGCGTACTTCGACCAGGGGCGAGGCTCGAGCGGTACGTGTCTGGTGCACGGCACCACCGCGATCCGACACGTCACCGGCCAGGAACTGGCCGTGATCGTCTTCGATACGGGTGACTGCCGCCGTCGCGGCGGGTCACCGGCGGGTGCGTCGTGACCGGCGAGCATGACGAGTGGCGCGCGTGGCTCGACGTGTACGGCGTCATCGTCGAGCAGCATGCCGCCGCCGGCTGCTGGACCACCCGCGACGCGCTGTTCGACCGCTGCGGCCGGCGGTGCGTCCTCGATAAGGCAGCGGCTCTGCTCGCCGACGCCATCGCCGCGCCGCTGACGGCGGCCTGACCCCGGCGCCCGGGGCCGCTGCGGTTGCACCACCAGCACCATCCGTTTCCGGCCGATGCCCGGCCAAGCATGACCCATCCGCGGGCACGGCCGATGTGCCGCGCCCGCTCCTGTCCGAGAGGAGCCCAGAGCGTGGCAGTGCAGACGTTCACCGAGTTCATGGCCCGATGCGGCCGCCCCGTCGTCGACCTCGACACCACCGACCAGCAGTGCCACACCCTGCTCGTCACGTTCGCCGGCGGAGCGAAGCAGCCGATCGTGCAGGTGTTCGGTGTGGCCGCGGGCCAGGACGGCGAGCACCTGTGCATCGATGTGCAGGCGTTTGTCGACGACCAGGTCGCCCGCAGCAGCGTGTTCGGCCTGGACTACGGGCGCCGCTTCGAGGGCTTCGACGCCGCCGCCCCCGGCCGCTCGCATGGCCGGCCCGCGGTGCGCGGCGTCAGCGTCCTCATCGGCGCCCAGACCGACCGCGAACCGCAGTCCTGACCTTCCCCCGTACCCGGGCGTGGGCGGGACCGGCTGCGGCAGGTGCTGTCCACGCCTCCCGATCCCGAGGAGGTAGACCTCATGGCCGAAACGGTCACCCTGCACCACCTGTACTACCTGATCGACACCCGCGCGTGGCTGGACCAGCGCATCGGCGCGCACCAGCCGGAGCTCAGCTCGCAGCTGGAGGACTTCGTCCGCTGCGACGTGTTCGCCGAGTCCTGGCCGGCGATGGGCACCGCCGCCCGGATGCGGCTGTGGTGCGCCGCGCGCGGCTACGCGGTCGGCGACGGGGACGTGATCGAGCACGACGACGCGTGCCTCACCAAGCCGGTCACGATCGTGCTCGCCGCCGACACCGGCTTCTTCCGGCAGGCCCTGGCTTTGGTGAGCGTCGACGGTGGCAGCCCCGTGGTGTATGCCGACGCCACCACCGACGACGGCTACTGGCGCACCAGCTCCACGATCCAGCTCAGGTGCCCGGCCGGGCACACGTGGACCTGGGACGGCGGCCGCCACCTGCGCGCCGCCGACGGCACCGAGCAGCGGATCGCCGACGTGTGCGGCCCCGGCCACAGCATGATCAGCCGCTGCCGCGACTGCGTGGCGTCCGACGACGGCGGCACCGACGGCAGCTGCCCCTGCGCGGGCCTCGCCATCTACTGCCCCGCCTGCAACCGGCGCTGCCAGGTCGGGCTGCCCGAGATCCCTACCGTCGAGGTGCACCGGTGATCCGGCTGCTGTTTGCCCTGCGTGACGTGCTGGCACTGGCCGAGCACGCCGTCGCCGCGCCCCGCCACAAGCCGTCGTTCATCGACGTGCTCGACGGCACGACGCCGACACCAGCGTTGTGGTTCGCCGGCGACGAGGGGCTCTACCTGATGTCCAACGGGCTGCCGGCGCAGCCGCACCCGACCGGCAGCAACCGCCTGCACGTCGTGCATGCCCGCGGCTACCGCACCGCCATGTCCAAGCACGCCGTCTCCTGCGATGTCGGCGGCGACGACTTCTGCGAGCCGCTGCCGCTGCTCGAGTCGCAGCCCGACGGCGCGAGCCTGCACACCCGGCTCGTCGACGCGGTCGCCGCCGGCGCGGCCCTGTTCGTCATCGACCTCGACCGCACGTGCATGCAGATCTACCCCGCCCAACGCCATCACCTGGAGGTGCCGTCATGACCCTGCTCGCCATGAACCCGATCCGCCGCCCGCTGACCGAGACCGAGCTTGCCACCATCGTCGGCCGCGTCGACGCCGCCGACTCCACCGGCGAGGTGCTCGTCGCGGTCGTCGGCGCCGTGTACGACGCCCTGCTCGCCGACCTGGGCCTGAGCACCGCCACCGTGCCCGACGGGCAGCAGCTCGACCCGAGCCGGTTCCAGATCCCCAGCTGGCAGTGGCAGGCCATCACCGGCGCGGTCATCGACCGGGCTGCCGCCTGGGGCACCGGCCCCGAACTGGCCATGGAACTCATCACCATGCTGCCGGGCACCTACGACGATCCGGCCGCCCTGGCACCCGATCTGCCCCGCACCGACCGGCGACCGGATCTGCTGCAGTTGCACATCACCCGGGACGCGGTCGACGTCATCGCCGCCGCGACCGCCCACGTCCAGGCCCTGGCCACCTGCTACGGCCCAGGCTCCGAGCAGTACCTCACGGCCAGCAGCAGTTGGCTGGCCGCGTTGGCCAGGCTGCTGTCGATGACCTTCGGCGCCGACACCCACGTGCGCCGGGACGGCAACCTCAGCCTCCTGGCCCACACCAGCAGCGGGTTCACCTACGCGCTGGTGTTCCACGGCGCCACCCGCCGCTGCGCCGCCGGCGACGGCTGCACCGCCGCGATCGCCGACGACGGGATCGCGCACGCAGCGCACGCCACCGCGGTCCTCGCCGACCACGAGCATCGGCCTAGCTTCCCCCTCGATGCACCCCGGCCCGGGTCCTGGAGTTTCCACTCCTGACCGTTAGCGGTGCGCCGGGACCTGACCGGCCCGCCACCGCTGACCGTTCCGGCTGTTGCCCGCCGACGTGTGCTGGCATGCCGAGCACGGCGACGACGGCCCGCGCCACGGGCCGGCCCGGGTCCCGGCCCAGCAGTCGCGGCAACGCCGCCGCGACCTGCCCGTCTGCCCGCGGGTCGAGCCGGACCTGGTCCTACGCGCCGACGACGACAGCGACTGGTTCGTCGGCCCGTCCTGCGACGCGCCGGACACCAGGCACACCGGCGGCGACACGTACGGCGCCCTGCTCGCCGGCATCGGCTCGCACCGCTGCGACCCGGCCGGACGTGTCGGCAAGGGAACACCCGCGGCGTCAGCCGCAGCCACTCGCAACCCAAGACCCCTCAAGGGCATCGCCGGCTTCGGTCGCCCTTGACAGGGCGACCGGTCGGCGATGTCCATCCACAGTGGATGGAGAGCATCGCATGCACGACATGACCCCCGCGGTCCGCGAGCCCGTTCCGGGCGATCCGGCCGTGCTGCTCGCGCTGATCGAAGCCGACACCGCGCCGCTGTTCGCCGCCTTCGGCTGGGCGGAGGATGAGATCGCCGCCGCCGCCCGCCGCCGCCCGGGCCTCGCCGACCTGCTCTTTCACGCGTTCGGCGTGCTGACGCCGCGTACGGTCGGCCGGGGCATGGGTACGGAGTTCGTCTACCGCGCCCACGCCCGGGAACTGCTCGAGCGGGTCGCCGCCGGCGGCGATCTGCGCCCGGCCACCGCGGCCGAGCTCTGCCTGGCGCTGTCGCAGGTCAGCGAGCTGGCCCCGATGCACGGCGCCGCTGCTGGCCTGTACTTCCGGATGTGGCTGGCTGCGTTCCCCCACCATCGGGTCACCGCGGACCAGGCCGACAACCAGCGTCACTACGAGCACCTGTACGGCTCACAGATCGATGCGCTGGAAGCGGCCATGCGGCACAAGACCGCCGACCCCGAGCGGCGGCTCGGCGACATCCAGTGCACAGGACGCCACCACGATGTTGCGGTGGCGTGCCGCTTCGCCACCCGCTGCTGACGCCGCGACCGGACCGGGCCGGGCCGCGTCCAATGACGGTGCCGCCAGACAGTTCGACGTCTCCATCTGCACCGTCCAGCGCGTCCGCCAGACCGGCCAGGCCGGCCTGCGCAACTCCCCCGCCACCCCGGTGGTGTGTACCGCCGCGCTCACCTCCAGCAGCAACGGCCACGCGCCGGTGCTGCCGGCGACCTCCTGAACCCGCCGTGGTGCGGGCGGACCGGCCGCACGCCGCCGCCCGCACCACGACCTGCCCGGGAGGGTTGCCGGCTACCGCCCGGCCCCCACGATCGCAGAAGGGCAGACCCATGCACACCAACGATTCTCGGGGCCGGTCATGACCGCCCGGCTGCTCGGCATCATCGCCGCCTGCGTCGTGGGCGTCGCGTTCCTGTGCGTGGCCGGCATCGCCGGTATCGGCGGCGCCGCGTCCTGGTGTGCGCTGCTGCCGGCTGTGCCCGGCTCGACCAGCCGCTACGACGCCGACCAGCTGCACAACGCGAGCATCATCGTCGACGTCGGTGTCCGCCGCGGCATCCCGATCCGTGCAGCGGTCATCGCGGTGGCCACGGCGATACAGGAGTCCAACCTGCGCAACCTCGGCGATCTCGGGCCGGACAACGACCACGACAGCCTCGGCCTGTTCCAGCAGCGGCCGAGTCAAGGGTGGGGCACGCCGGAGCAGATTATGAACCCCGAGTACGCGTCGGGCCGGTTCTACGACGCGCTGCTCGCCGTCGCGGGCTGGCAGACCCTGCCGTTGACCAGAGCCGCGCAGGCCGTGCAACGCTCGGCCTACCCGGACGCATACGCCAAGCACGAACCCGACGCGACCGCCGTCGTCGCCGCGGTGTCCGGCCTCACCGCGGGCGACATCGCCAGCGGCCGCGCGCAGGACTGCGCCGACGTGGCCGGCTGGATGAAGCCGGTCCACGGGCCGATCGTGTCACCGTTCGGCATGCGCGACGGGGCCCTGCACGCCGGCGTCGACATCGCCGCCGCGAAGGGCACCCCGATCCACGCCGCCGCCAGCGGCATCGTGATCACCGTGCGGTGCAACGCCCACCTGGCCACCGGCGGGTCCTACTCCTGCGACGTCGACGGTGACCCGGTCGCCGTGCGCGGCTGCGGCTGGTACGTCGAGCTTCAGCACGCCGATCAGGCCGTGACCCGCTACTGCCACATGGTGTCGCGGCCTGTGGTCGACGTCGGGCAGCGCGTCGCCGTCGGGCAGGTGATCGGCCTGGTCGGCTCCAGCGGCCACTCCAGCGGTCCGCATCTGCACCTGGAGGCGCATCTTGGCGCTCCCGCGACCAACGACAACGCGGTCGACCCGGTCCCGTTTTTCCAAGCGCGCCTGGTCGACCTCACCAAATCATGATCAACGAAGCGGGTCCGGATGCACGCATCCACCGGCACTGCTACTGGTCCAGCGCATCGCCGAGGTCGGCGTACCACTGCACTGCCGTGACCGGATCGATCATGCCGGGTGCCGACATTTCCAGGCAGCCAGGTGCCGTCGAGCGGGGCGTACGTGGGCCAGACGATGGCCTGGGCGAACTGAGGGTCGTCGCTGTCGGCCAATGCCGTTCCTGGCGATGTCGACGACCTTTCGCTGCGAGACGATGCCTGCACCTCCTCGTTCGCCAACTGGGCCCCAGTGACCCGTGCGGCATGCCGGTTGCGCGCTACGCAGTGTCGAGCAGCCGATTGCGGTCGCGCTCGAGGCACTGGCACAGCCATCGATCTTCTCCTGTGCCACCAGCTGACTCGTGCATTTACGCGTATGAGTCGCGATCGCCATCGCTCGATCGCGTGCGGCGTACGTCCGTCGGGAACACGTATGCACGGCCGCCCAATGCCGGGCCGCTGTGTCCGGGTCTCGGCCCCATCCATGTGCCGACGGGCAGGCTGGGCCGACCGGTCCCAGTCCGCCCGCCGCCACATGGCGGGGAAAGCCTTCAAAGGAGGAGCCACCTGTGAGCACACCCGAACGAATCCGGATCACCAACCGCGAGGACCTGGTTGCCGCGGTCCCCTACCTCGTCGGGTTCCACCCGGACAACAGCATCGTCTGTCTCGCCCTGCACGATCGGATGCTCAACTGCATCCTCCGCTTCGACCTGCCCGAACCCACGGCGGCCGAGGAACTGCAGGCAGCTGCGGCCCGGCTCGCCGGCTACGGCTCGGCGGCAGTGTTGGTCGGATACGGTCCAGCCGATCGGGTCGAGCCGGCCGTCGCCGCGCTCGCGACCGGGCTGCGCGCGACCCCGGTGGACGTGCTCGACATGCTGCGGGTCGACGGCAACCGCTACTTCTCCCTGTGCGATGACCCGAACTGCGCCACTGACCGGGCGCCCCACGAGGTCACGGCCAGCGCCGTGCCGGCCGAAGCCACCTACGCCGGCGTCGCACCGTTGCCGAGTCGGGCCGCGCTGGAGCAGCTCATCGCGCCGATCGCCGGGCCGGGTCGGGACCGGATGGACACCGTGACCTGTGATGCGCTGCGCCGCCTGCACGACGTGCTGCGCGACGACCCCGACTCTGGGGTCGACGACGAGACGGTATCCGTGGGTGCCGCGGTCGTGCACTGCGGTGTCACCGCCGTGCAACACGCCCATGAGGCGGCCGGCCGCGGTGCGGTGTTGTCCGACGAGGAGGTGGCGTGGCTGACGGCCGTGCTCATCCTGCCCGAGGTCCGCGGGTTCGCGTTGAGCGCGTGCGACGGCAGTGAAGCGCAGCGGCAGCTGTGGATCGATGTGACCCGCCGAGCGATGCCGGACACCACTGCCGCTCCGGCCTGCCTGCTCGCCGTCACCGCCTACCTCGCCGGTGACGGTGCGCTGGCGAACATCGCCGTGGACCGGGCCCTGCAGGCCGACCCGCAGTTCGGTCTCGCGCACCTGCTCGGCGACGTGCTGCAGTCCGGCATCCCGCCGCACCTGTGGCAGGTCATGATCCGCTCGGCCGCCGACAACACCTGATCCAGCCCACGATCTGGCGCCGTTGACCGGCGCCGCCGGTATACCCGCGAGCCACAGCCACGTGGCCGTCTTCCTGGCGAGCGCCGATACCGACATCGGGCTGTCGTCCATCGCCGGTGCGGCGACCGCGGATTGGCCACCACGCCACGGTGGCACACCTCGCTCGAGGTGGCGCCCACGGACGCACCAGTCAGTCGATGGTCCGCGGCGTGACCGCCACGGTCCTGCCGGTCAGCTCGGCACAGGGTTCGGCCGGCACTGCCCAGCCCTATGACCGATCGTCGACGGCTGTTCGGCATCGCCGTTGCCTCGGCGCCGCTGTAGCTGCTCCATCGCACGTCACGCCCCAACGGCGTACCGGTTCAGCACCACACCCGGGACGCCAGCAGGGCGCCCGGGTCACACATATGCCCGGAAGGAGCACCATCCAATGTTCAGTACCACACCGCCCCGCGACGTCAACGCGGCGTTCGCCGCCGAACGCGCCGGACAGCTCCAGGCCGCCGCAGCCCGGCAGGCCGACATCGACGCCCGCGTCGCCGACGGCACCCTGGTTCCCCTCGGCAACGGCCGATTCCGGATCAACGACCCCGGCAGCTGGGACAACGGCGAGATCCTCATCCACCAGCAGGACGGACAGCTCCTGCCCCAGCATGGCCTGGACACCAGCCGCGGCCAGGCGGCCCTCTACAGCAGCGTGCCCGCCTGGCACCAACTGGGCAACGTTGTGCCCGGCGGCACCAGCAACGTCGAGGACGTCCTCCGGCTCGGCGGCATCGACTTCGACGTGGCCCGCCGGCCGGTCGAGTTCCGCAACAGCCTCGAGGGACCCAATCGGCTGCTGCCGGAGCAGTTCGTGACCGTGCGCGACGACACCGGCGCCGGACTCGGCGTCGTCGGACGGCGCTACGAAGTGCTGCAGAACCGCGATGCGTTCGGGTTCCTGCAGGACCTCGTTGATCGCCACGACGTGATCTGGGAGTCAGCCGGCGCCGTACGCGAAGGCCGCGGCGTGTTCGTCTGCATGCGGCTGCCGGACACCGTCACCATCGACCCGGCGGGGGTGGCGGACGAGATCGTCCCGTTCATTGTGGCGCTCAACAGCCACGACGGCACCAGCCCGTTCCACGTGGTCGTCACCCCGTGGCGGCCGGTGTGCCGCAACACCGAACGGTTCGCGCTACGCGACGCGGTCACCCGCTGGGGCGTACGCCACACCCGCAACGCCCTCGGCCGTATCGAGGAAGCGCGCCGCACGCTCGGTCTGTCCGTCACGTACTTCGAACAGTTCGCCGCCGAGGAAGAGGCACTGGCCCGCACCGATCTGGCGTTGGCTGATTACCGCCGGGTGCTCGACGATCTGTGGCCGGCCCCGGCCGCAGACGCGTCTACCCGCACCAAGAACAGTCACCGCCGACGAATCGATGAACTGGTCGACCTCTACACCGTCAACGCTGCGCAGCTGGGCAATACCGGCTACGCCGCCGAACGCGCCGTCACCGAGTACGCGGACTGGAAGCAGGGCATCCGCCCGACAGGGTCGCTGCGCGGCAACAACCTGGCAGCTCGCGCCACTGCCGTCCTCGAAGGCAGCAACGACGAGCTCAAGAGCCGCGCCCACCGGCGTCTGCTCACCCTGGCTCGACGGTGAGTCGCACTGGGCGAGGGGTGCCGAACGCATAGCTCCGGCTTCCCGCACACGGTGTGCCGCAGACACTTCAAGGTGCACCTGCAGCGGCACCATCAGCTGGCTGCCAGGAGCTGCTGCGCCCCGATCGGAGGCTGCGACCGGTCGTCCACGGTGGTTACGGCCTCTCGAGCCTGCCGGCAAGGCCGCACCGGACACCGGCCGTAGACCGGTAACCGTCAACCTGCTCTCACCAACTGACACGACGCCCGGCCCTGTTCGACATCGCACACCCGGGCACGGCCTGACGGCCGTGCCCGGGTTGCTCTTCCTTTTTTGCATTGAGGACCTTTGATGCAGAGCACGAGCGAACAGCGCACCGCAGCCTCCGCCGGTACCAGTCTGGCCACCACATCTACCGAACCCCGGTTGGCCGTCGTCTACGGTGCGCTCACCGGGTCCGCCGTCACATTGCTGCTCGTCCAGGGCGGTTTCCCATGTCACCAGCCGCCCGGGGCACCGGGCTCAGCCCGTATGCACCGACTGCTATCTGCCCAGCCGCAGCACGGGAGCGACGCTGTCCGGGCGCATGAAGACGACCACATGCCACCAGCCTGGCCGGTCCCTACGCCGCGCCCCAGGCAGGGATACGGCAGCCCTTTTCTGCATCCAGGCGAGTTACTCTAAGTGACTCCAAAGTCACCTTGGCGACCCCAACCAGACAGACCGCAGGTCATCCGAGCGCAAAGGCGGCCGTGCCGATCGCCTCGACAGTCACCACGACGCATAGGCCCGGCCCCGCCGGCCAGGTCGCAGCTACGTTGAGTAGCGGTAGCCAGTGAAAGGACGGCTACCGGATGCCGATGAGCGTGCACGGCTCCTTGGTGGTAACTGAACTTGCATCGACTGGTGTCGCTTGATGACCCGCTCGGCCGCCAGTGCCGGGCTGGAACACACTATTCCTGGACGAACAGCTCTCCGACGTACGGGCTGCGATCAAGCCCAGGAACGTTGTCAAGCAATTGCTGCCGGCCGTACGAAAGAAATCCTGTCAGGGCTTCCAGGAGCTCGGGCCGGTCCACCTGGGCCAAGCAATCCGGTTCAGGGTCCGCAAGCCGGACGCCATGGTCATCGCAGCGGTATGGATCAGTGGCAGCAACCTCCACTCGCTCGCCGGCCACGGGGCGGAACTCGACGACGTCGGCCGCCTCGGTGAAGGTCAGTGTGTACGCCCTATCCGCGCGCAGCGCAGCGATCAGCCGGGCGACGGAGACGAGGAAGTCGAACAGCGGAACGCGGCGGCGAGGACCGATGACAGCCGTGCCGGACAAGGCCAGCGTCACGTACGAGCGGAAGACCGTGTAGTGCAGGTCCGTTTCGCTCAGCACGTCGCCCGACCCGCGCTGCGATGGCTCAAACAGATACGGAGGCGACGGCTCGAAATCTGTGTCCTCAGCAAGGAGTGCGATCATGAGCGTGCGAGTTCCTTGAGGCTAGTTGGGCTCCGCGGTGTCCATTCTCGCCGAGGCGGGACATCGTGGCATGCTCTTGTCCCCTTCACCTTTCGATCCAGGTAAGCCATCAGACCCAGGAACCTCCCTTCGAGTTGCTCCCAGCTGCGCTGGGGATACAACAGGGCGCTTCGCGGCGCACCGCACATGCCGCGGACAGCGCGTTCGCGATGGTTGCGCTCAGTGCTATCGCCGCTGTCGGCGGCCCTGGGTGTTGGCGTTCTGGGTGAGGTCGGCGCGTAGCTGGGTGCGGGTGCGCATCAAGATCCGTCCGAGCATGTTCTTGCCGGTGCCACTCCGGCCGCGTCCCCAGTAGTGGTCAGTGCTGGTGTCCTCGACGATCTCCTCGTCGCCGGTGTCCAACAGGATGGCGCGGATGTCGGCGTGGGCGGTGAACTTGGCCGTCACGGCCCGGCGCATCACGTCGTCTTTGACCCGTTCCCAGTCGCGGCGCAGCGGCCGATACCGGTCGCGGCCCAGCTCGGCGGCCCGCAACGGGGTCGCCGTCCGCCGGATGAGTTCGGCGTGGCGGGTACCGGGGAACTTCTGGGCCTGGAAATAGTGCTCGGAGGTCGTCCACCAGTGGCCGTCGAGGTCGAAGCCGTGGCCGGAGAAGTTGGAGAAGCAGCCGTACGGAACCTCGTCGGCACCGTAGAAGTAGATCGTCATCTGGGCCTCGGAGCGGGGGTCGGGGATCTGCACCGTGTCACAGGCAGCGACAGAGCGGCAACCGAGTTCGCTGGCCACCATCCGGATGCCGCGATCAGCTCGCTATGCAGCGTGACAGTCCCACCCGGCGGCTCGGTATGCGGACGTGCCGATGACCGTGTGACTGCTGGGGTTTGGACAGCGCTCTCATCTAAGGCGTGTTTCAAAAGGCGGTCGCCCGGTTGAGGCCACGGCGTGGCGGTGATCGATAACTGAAGAGGTCTCCGGTAAGTGGTTCTGCGACCAAGCAAGAACT